>JBEPZP010000052.1:0-11444 GCA_041640735.1 Thermomicrobium sp. | reverse complement strand
GAAAGGTCGCGGACGAGCTGAGTGATCAGGAGATCGGCGTATCGATCCGGATCCTCGGCCTCTTCGAGCGTTCGCAGGGATTCGGCATCCGGAATACCCGCACGTTCGTGCAAGCGACGCACCAAACGGTGCACCCGCGCGACCGCTTCCTGCGCGCCGGGGCCGATCTCAGGCATCAGCGGTTGCACCCGCGCCTGCGGGACATGGCCCGTCGTATCGACCGAGACCACTCGCACGCGCCGCAGCCCCTCCAGTCGGACCTGTAGGCGCTGTGGCCCTTGCGGGAGCACGTCGGCCACGCGTGCGAGCGTCCCGACGTGTTCGGTGAGGTCGCTGAGGGAACGCCCGTCCGGATACACGACGACGATGAGCGCGGCTTGATGCTTGCACGCCGATTCGATCGCCCGTTGAGCCTCAGCACGACCGATCGCGACCATGATCGCGTTCCCCGGCAAGAGCACCGCGCTCTGCAAGACGAGCAAAGGAAAACGGGACGCGTACAGATCGGCACGACTCAAGCCCGCCACACGCGGCACTCCCCTCCGGTATCCCCGCTGACCCACCGAGCGACGTGCGCCAGCAGGTCTCCTCGACCGGCACCTGCCAGTGTGCCAGGACGACACGGGACCGACAAGCCACTGCCATCGCCCTGCTCAGCAGCGGTCGCGAACCTCGGATTGACGCGGTATGGCTGTGACTGCTACAGTTCCCTGGTGCGGGTCGCCCGACCGGCTGCCCGCATGCCGATCCTGTGCATGCACGGTAGGGTTCGCGCGAGGTCGATGGAGGGTGGAGCGAAGCGACGATGATCAAGCTGCGTCTGCGCCGCATGGGCAAGAAGAAGCAACCCCACTACCGGATCGTCGCGGCTGAAGCGCGCTGGCCGCGCGACGGTCGTTTCATCGAGGTCATCGGGTATTACAACCCACGCACAGATCCGTACACCTTGGAGGTCAACGTCGAGCGGGCGCGCTGGTGGCTGGAGCACGGTGCCCAGCCGACGGACACGGTGCGCGCGTTGCTCGTGCGCGCCGGTGTGTTGCCACCCCGGCAGAAGGGCCAGGAAGGGACCCAACAGCTCCAAGGTGAACGATCGACACAGGGCACGCAAGCATAGAGGAGGGCGACTGTGCAACGCCGCGACGCCCAACGTCCCCGCAACCGGCCACCACGGCGGGAACGGCCGGTCATCGATCCCGAACTCGCGATGTCCCGCCTGGCCACGCTCGTGCGTTATATTGCCGGGCAGCTCGTCGACGATCCCGATGCTATCCAGATACGCACCCGGCGTCGCGGCCGCACCGTCATCCTCCGCTTATCCGTTCCCAACGACCAACTCGGCAAGGTGATCGGTCGAGAAGGACGGATCGCCCGCGCCATCCGCACCATGCTCGGTATCGCTGCTGTCCGGCAAGGCGTGCACGCAAGCCTCACCATCGATGACCAGGTCGAACCGCGCCCCCCAGCATCCTGAGCGACCAGCATTCCCCGAGCGTCTGTCGATCGGTCGTATCGTCGGCGCCCACGGGGTCCGCGGTGCCGTAAAGCTCCGCATTTGGACGCACTTCCCGGAGCGGATACCCGAACTCCGCTACGTGTACCTCGACGAGGAGGAGACACCGCGCCGATTGCTGCGGGCCCAACTCCTCGGCGATATCGCGCTCCTTCAGATCGAAGGGATCACGACTCGGAACGATGCGGAAGCGGTGCGGGGAGCCGTAGTGCGGATCGACCGCAGCCAGGCAGCGCCCCTCGGCGAGGACGAGTACTACCACTTCGAGATCCTCGGCCTCCGCGTCCTCGACGAGCACGGGCACGACTTGGGTACGGTCGTCGAGATCATCGAAACAGGTGCGAACGACGTCTACGTCGTCCAGCGCCCCGACGGCAGTGAACTCCTGCTGCCAGCTCTCCGCTCGGTGATTCTCGAGGTCGACCTCGAGCACCAGCGCATGATCGTCCGCCCACCCCAGTACTACGGGGAAGAGTGAGCCCGTCGCGCGCGCAGCACGCGCCACACCTGCTCCGGTGCGACGCCACACGCTTGTAGGAGGACGAGCAGGTGATAGAGGAGATCGGCGGCCTCCTGCGCCAAGGGCTCCGGTTCTCCGTTCTTGGCCGCCACGATGACTTCCGCCGCCTCCTCACCGATCTTGCGCGCGATCCGATCGACTCCGGCGGCCAGGAGTGCACTGGTATAGGACCCGGGCTGCGGATCGCTCGCCCGCGCCGCGATGACTCGGGCAACCTCGTCGAGGACGAGCGCAGTCTGCGGTACAGCCGACAGGCGTACCAGCGGCTCAGTATCGAAACAACTCGTGCGTCCGGTGTGACAGGTAGGGCCGTGCGGTCGCACGGTGGCGAGCAAGGCATCGCCGTCGCAGTCGACACGCAACTCGAGCAATTCCAGCACGTTGCCTGAGCTTTCCCCCTTCATCCAGAGCCGCTGCCGGCTCCGGCTCCAGAAGTGGACGCGGCCTGTCTCGAGCGTGCGACGCACAGCCTCGGCATTCGCATAACCGATCATCCGCACTGCACCAGTCGCTGCGTCCTGCACGATCAGCGGCACGAGCCCGTCCGGGCCGAACCGGATCGCGCCCAGCACGCGCGCGATCGTCTCCTCCGTCATGAGCTCCCTCGTCAGTCCGCCGGCGTCAGACTCGGCTCGGTCGCCTTCACACCCCGCACACTGCGGCCGACTGCACGGGCGACTGCAGCCAGCTTCGGCATGACAGCGGCGAAGTTCTCCGGCGTGAGCGACTGCGCGCCATCGGAGAGCGCATGGTCCGGGTTCGGATGCACCTCGATGATCAGGCCATCGGCACCGGCTGCGACAGCTGCCAGCATCATCGGTGGAACCATGTACCAGCGCCCTGTCCCGTGGCTGGGATCGACGACGATCGGGAGGTGACTCAGATGCTTGACGGCCGGCACCGCATTGAGGTCGAGCGTGTTCCGCGTGAAAGTCTCGAACGTCCGGATACCGCGCTCGCAGAGGATGACCTGTTCGTTCCCTTGAGCAGCGATGTACTCCGCCGCCAGCAGCCACTCTTCGATCTGCACGGACATGCCGCGCTTGAGCAGCACTGGCTTCTTGGCGCGGCCGACCGCTTCCAAGAGGAGATAGTTCTGGCAGTTGCGCGCACCGATCTGGAGGACGTCAGCGTATTCGGCAACGAGATCGACGTGTTCCGGGCTGAGCACTTCCGTGACGACCGGCAACCCTGTCTCCTCGCGCGCCTTGGCGAGCAACTTGAGACCCTGCTCACCCAACCCGCGGAACTCGTACGGCGACGTACGCGGCTTGAAGGCACCGCCCCGCAGCATGCTCGCGCCGGCAGCCTTCACCGCGTGCGCCGTCTCGAGGATCTGTCGCTCGCTCTCCACCGAGCAGGGGCCAGCGATCACTACGACTTCGTTGCCACCGATCGTCACATCGCGCACCTGGATGACGGTATCGAGCGGGTAGAACTCGCGACTGACCAGCTTGTAGCGCTTGCTGACGCGGATTATTTCCTCGACGCCCGGCAGGCGCTCCAGCGCTTCCTTGAGCGTATCGGGCAGCGGTGAACCGACGACACCAATGACCATCCGCTCGACACCAGGCGCGAGCTTCGTCTGGAAACCAAACTCAGCCACTCGATCGATGACTGCTTGAATCTGCTCCTCGGTCGCACCCTGCTGCATCACGACGATCATCGTTCCATCCCTCCCACTCCTCGTCGATCCTCGCAGACCTGCGCTGGCTCCTGACCGAATTCCGGCCGCAACACTCTGGCACCATGCAGATACACGTGCCGAATCTCCCGCGGCGATTTGTCCGTGTTGACGTGCATGAGGACGCGGATGACGCCGCGCGGCGCACCGGGAACGTCCATCTCGTGGGCGCACAACAGCGGCACATGGATCCATCCCAGCTCTCGCGCGGCCACGGCTGGGAAAGTCGCATTCAGGTCGCGCGTCGTGGTGAAGATGATACTCGCGATCTGGTCCGGGTCGATCCCGTTCGCCTCCACGAGCGCGAGCAAGAGTTCGCGCGTCGCACGCACGATCGCGTCAGCAGTGTTCGCTTCGGCTGTCGTCGCCCCGCGGATTCCCCGGCACTGGAGCATCGTACCCTACGACCCCTCCCCCACCGCCGTCGTCGCCACCGCACCGCTCCGCAGCCAGGCAATGAACTCCTCCGCTACCACCGGACGACTTTCCGGCGCGGCAGCGGCGATCCGATCGAGCAGGGCGCTGCCGACCACGACGGCGTCCACCTGATCCCGCGCCTGCGCCACATGCTCAGGCCGCGAGATACCGAAGCCGAGCGCCAGCGGCAGATCGGTGACCGCCCGCACCCGAGCCAAAAAGGCCGGTAGATCGTCCGGAAGTCGATCGCGCGCCCCAGTGACACCCGTCAGCGACACACAGTACACGAAACCGCTCGCCCGGGCCGCCACCTCGCGCAGATGCCGATCCGTACTCGTCGGTGCGACCATGAAGATGAGATCGCGCTGAGCAGCGCGGCAGAACTGGTGGAGCTCGTCGCTCTCGATCGGAGGCAGATCCGGCACGATCACACCGTCGACGCCGACCTCGACGCACGCACGAACGAACCGCTCCAGCCCGTACTGGAGCAGTGGATTGAAGTATCCCATGAAGACGAACGGCACGTCAACGCCGCGTTCGCGCAACCGCGCCGCCGTCTCCAAGCAAAAGCGGACCGTCACACCGTTCTGCAGCGCCACCTGACTCGCCCGCTGAATCGTCACCCCGTCCGCCAGCGGGTCGGAGAAGGGAATCCCCAGCTCGACCGCGCACGCCCCGCCGCGCACCAACGCCGGGACAAGGTCGAGCGCACTGTCCCGCTCCGGATACCCGATCGTGACGTACGGGATGATCCCGAGTTCCCCTCGCGCCCGCAACGCGGCGAACGTCTCGGCGATGCGGCTCTCGCTCCGTCTCACAGCGTCACCCCCAGTGCGTTGGCCACCGTGTGCATGTCCTTGTCACCACGGCCAGAGAGATTGACCACGATGATGGCGTCGCGTGACCGCTCGCGCGCCAAGCGTACCGCTAGCGCGATCGCGTGCGCCGACTCGAGCGCTGGGATGATCCCTTCCGTCCGGCACAGAAGCTGGAACGCCTCCAGCGCTTCCGCATCGGTGATCGCATGGTAGGTCGCTCGTCCCGTCGCCTTCAAGTACGCGTGCTCGGGTCCGACGCCCGGATAGTCCAGCCCCGCTGCGATGCTGTGCGCCTCCACGATCTGCCCATCCTCGTCCTGCAAGACGAAGGAGCGCGACCCGTGGAGCACCCCCACCCGTCCAGCGGTCAGACTGGCAGCGTGTCGCCCCGTTTCGAGCCCCTCGCCTGCCGCCTCCGCACCGTGCAGCTCGACCGTCTCGTCGTCGAGGAAGGCCGTGAAGATGCCGATCGCGTTGGAGCCGCCCCCCACACAGGCAACGACGGCGTCCGGCAGGCGCCCCGTCATCTCCAGGATCTGCCGCCGCGTCTCCTGACCGATGACCGACTGGAAGTCACGCACCATCATCGGGTAGGGATGCATCCCCGCGACTGACCCCACCAGGTAATAGGTCGTACGCACGTTGGTCACCCAGTCGCGGATCGCTTCGTTCATCGCGTCCTTCAGCGTGCGGCTACCCGACCGCACCGGTCGCACCTCAGCGCCGAGGAGCTTCATGCGGAACACGTTGAGCGACTGCCGCTGGACATCGAGTTCCCCCATGTAGACGACACACTCCAGGCCGAGCATGGCGCAGACCGTCGCCGTCGCCACACCGTGCTGTCCCGCACCCGTTTCGGCGATGACCCGCGGCTTCCCCATGCGCTTGGCCAGGAGCCCTTGGCCGACGGCATTGTTGATTTTGTGCGCTCCCGTATGTGCCAAGTCTTCCCGCTTCAGGAAGATCCGCGCCCCACCGACCCGCTCGGTGAGACTCGCAGCGTAATACAAGGGGGTCGGCCGCCCGACGAAGTCCCGCAACAAGCGCTCGTACTCGGCCTGAAAGGCCGGATCGCGTCGGGCTTCCTCGTAGGCGGCGATCAATTCCTCGATCGCCGGCAGCAAGGTGACCGGGGCATAAATCCCGCCGAACTCGCCGAACCGCCCACGCTCGTCCGGGAGCTGCCGTGGTCGCTGAACAGCTGTCGTCATCTCGTCCCTCCATCGTTGACCGATGTTTCCTCTACAACGCTCGCGAAGGCAGCTCGCGCCGCCGCAACGAACGCCTGCATCAGGCCAGGATCCTTCCGCCCGGCCACTTCGATCCCGCTCGAGACGTCCACACCGAGCGGCCGCACGACTTCGATCGCTCGCCCGACTGTCTCCGGCCGCAAGCCACCAGCGAGGATCACGGGATAGTCGCGCGCCAGCGCCGCAGCGATCGTCCAGTCGAAGGTCTCTCCCGTTCCACCGAACGCCCGCGGGTGATAGGTGTCCAACAACACTGCGAGCGGCGCCGGCACACCAGCGAAATAGGGGTCGATCCGTCGTCGCACTGCTTCGACCGATTCCTCAGGCCGCACCCGGACCGCCTTGATGACCGGCCAACCGAGCGCGCGGACGAGTTCCGGCGCCTCGCTCCCGTGGAGCTGGACCACGTCCAGCTCCACCACCGCAGCCACGCGCTCGATCTCCTCCAACGGCGCATCGACGAAGAGCCCGACGACCTTCGGCCGGGACGGCACGCCGCGGATCGCCTGACCGATCGCCGCCGCAGTGTCGAGCGTGACCCGGCGCGGGCTCGGAGCGAAGACGAGGCCGATGAGATCGGCCCCCGCCTCGGCAGCAGCCAGCGCGTCCTCCGGAGCCCGCATGCCGCAGAGTTTCACGATCCCCGGCATCGCCGTACCTCCACGGTCGCCAAGGCTGCGACCGCCGAGCAGCGGTCGACCGCTCGCATGAGCGACTCGCCCACCAGCACTGCATCGATGCCCGCCGCGGCGAGCCGCTCCAGGTCCTCCACTGAGTGGATCCCGCTCTCCGCGACCGCGATGCGATCAGTCGGGATCCGGGGGACCAACCGCTCGCTCACCGCGAGATCGACAACGAAGGTCCGCAGATCCCGGTTGTTGACGCCGATCACCCGCGCACCGGCCGCGAGCGCGATCTCCAGTTCCCGCTCGTCGTGCACTTCGACCAGCGCCTCGAGGCCGAGTTCCCAGGTCGCGGCCAGGAGCTCGCGGAGTTGCTCCGGGCTCAGCGCAGCGACGATCAGGAGCACAGCGTCCGCCCCGAAGGCACGCGCCTCCAGTATCTGGTACGGATCGAGGATGAAGTCCTTGCGCAAGACCGGGACACCAGCGGGGCGCGCAACGGCGTGGACCGCGGTCAGATCGTCCAGGCTCCCCGAGAAGAACGGCGTATCGGTCAACACCGAGATCGCTGCTGCCCCCCCGCGCACGTAGTCCTGCGCCACTGCGGCCGCATCCGCTGCCGGAGCGAACACGCCCCGCGACGGCGAACCCCGCTTGACTTCGGCGATCACCCGGACGCGCTCGCCACGCAAGGCTGGAACGAACGGGAGGGGCGGCTCGCGGTACTCAGCGCGCGAGACCAGCAGAGACTCCGGGACACGGCGTCGTCGCTCCGCGAGGTCCTGCCGTGTCCGTTCCAGGATCCGATCGAGGATCGTCCCCGTGCGCGTCACGCTGGCACCTCCGTCGCAGCCAGGCGGTTGCTGAGCTCGATCAGGCGTTCCAGCGCCGCCAGTGCTGCACCGCTGTCGATCGAGCGCCGCGCCAGTTCGATCCCTTCGGCGAGCGATTCGGCAGCGTCGGCCGCGACCAGCGCCGCCGCTGCATTGAGGAGCGTCACGTCGCGCGCCGGTCCAGGTGTACCCTCCAACACCGTACGGACGATCCGCGCATTCTCCTCGGCCGTCCCGCCGCGTAGCGCCTCGGTCGAGACGCGGCCCAGCCCCAAGGCCTCGGGCTCCACGATGTACCTGCGCAGCTCGACGGAGCCGTTGCGGCGAACCTCGTACACAGTGGTCGGTGCCGCGAGGCTCACCTCGTCCAGCCCGTCCGCCGCGTGCACGACGAGCACGTGCTCGACATCGAGCAACGTCAGTACACGCGCCACCGTCTCGACCAGCTCTGGCATCGCGACGCCGATCAGCTGGTGTCGCACCCGGGCTGGGTTCGCGAGCGGCCCGAGCACATTGAACACAGTACGGAAGCCGAGCTCGCGCCGCACCGGCGCAGCGTGGCGTAGGGCAGGATGGAAGCGCTGGGCGAACATGAACCCGATTCCGGCCTCTTCCACACAGCGCGCGACCGCCTCCGGGCCGAGGTCGATCCGAACCCCCAGCGCTTCCAAAGTGTCGGCAGCACCGGCACGGCTCGACATCGCCCGGTTCCCGTGCTTGGCGACCGGTACGCTGGCACCCGCTACCACGAACGCGGCCGCCGTCGAAATGTTGAAGGTTCGGCTCCCATCCCCACCTGTACCGACGACGTCGACTGCCGGCCGCGCGGTGGTGAGCTGTACGGGGACCATGTGTGCCCGGAGCGCCTGGACGAAACCGGCGATCTCCGTCTCCCGCTCGCCACGAACCCGGAGAGCCGTGACCAGCGCAGCGATCTGGGCCGGAGTCGCTTCGCCGGTCATGACCGCGTGCATCGCCTGCGCAGCTTCCTCGACGTCCAACACGCCACCGGAAACGATTTTCTGTAGCGCTGTCGCGATCATGCCGCACCTTCCCGCACGTTCTCGCGTTCCCGTTCGTGTGCCTCGACGCGTACGAGGAAATTCCGGAGCAAGTCTTTGCCGACCGTCGTCAGGATCGACTCGGGATGGAACTGCACCCCTTCGACCAGTCCTGTCCGGTCACGAACACCCATGATGACGCCGTCCTCGCTCCGTGCCGTTACCACGAGCTCAGGCGGTAACGTCGCCTCGTCGATGACGAGCGAGTGATAGCGCGTCGCGGTGAACGGGTTGGGCAGCCCGGTGAAGACCCCCTGGCCGTCGTGGGAGATCTGGCTCGTCTTGCCGTGCATCAAGCGCGGAGCGCGGACGATCCGTGCACCGTACGCCGCCCCGATCGCCTGGTGCCCGAGGCAGACACCGAGGATGGGAACACTGCCGGCGAACCGCTCGATGACGGCAACGGACACTCCCGCCTCACGGGGTGTACAGGGACCAGGTGAAACGACGATGCCGGCCGGCTCGAGGGCTTCGACATGCTCGACCGTCAGCTCGTCGTTCCGGTAGACCACCAGCTCAGCACCGAGCTCGGCGAAGTACTGCACGAGGTTGTAGGTGAACGAATCATAGTTATCGATCACGAGGATCATCGGCGGCCTCCCCGCTGCTCGCGCTCCAGGAACTCGGCATGCTCGATCGCCCGCACCAGTGCCCGCATCTTGTGGTGGCATTCCTGGTGTTCCCGCTCCGGTACGCTGTCCGCCACGATCCCAGCCCCCGCCTGGAGGTACGCGCGTTGCCCGCGCATCACGATCGTGCGCAACGTGATCGCTGTGTCGAGGTTGCCGCTGAAGTCGACGTACCCGACCGCACCGGCATACGGCCCCCGTTGTTCCGGCTCCAGCTCCGCGATGATCTCCATCGCGCGGATCTTCGGCGCACCGCTCACTGTCCCCGCCGGGAAACAGCTCCGCAGGGCATCGAGCGCCGAGAGGTCGTCGCGCAGCACGCCAGTGACTTCGCTGACCAGATGCATGACGTGGCTGAAGCGTTCGACCGTCATCAGTCGCGGCACCCGGACCGTCCCCGGCGCCGCGACGCGTCCGATGTCGTTGCGAGCCAGATCGACCAGCATGATGTGCTCAGCGCGTTCCTTCTCGTCGGCGAGGAGTTCTTCGGCCAGGGCCGCGTCCTCCTCCGGTGTCCGTCCCCGGCGACGCGTGCCCGCGATCGGGTGTGTCGAAAGGACTCGCTCGTCCACCCGCACGAGCATCTCTGGCGAAGCACCGATGAGGGCGTCGTCACCGAACCGTACGTAGTACATATAGGGTGAGGGGTTGATCCGCCGCAGCGCGCGATAGATGGTGAAGGGGTGCGCCCCCGTCTCGACCTCCTGGCGCTGCGAGAGCACGACTTGGATGATGTCACCGGCCGCGATGTACTCCTTCGCCCGCTCGACCATCGCCGTGTACGTCGCCGCGTCGAGATGCGGTGTCAGGCGCTGCTCCACGGTCTCCGGATCGACCGGCCCGCTCCCGACCGGCAGTGCCGGTGGAGCGGCCAGGCGATCGACGAGCTGCTCGATCCGCTCCACCGCCTCGGCATAGGCACGCTCGAGCGGTACCCCGGCCTGCCGGTGCACGTGACTCACTACCGCGATCGTCCGCTCCAAGTGGTCGAAGACGAGCATCGAGTCGACGAAGAGGAAGACCGCCTCCGGCATCCCGAGCGTCTCGCGCGGGGCGACCGGGACGCGGGGCTCGAAATAGCGGATCGTTTCGTAGCTGAGGTACCCGACGGCACCACCTAAGAAGCGCGGCATACCAGGCAGGTGCACCGTCCGATACCGGGCGAGCAGTTGCTCGAGGAACCGTAGGGGGTCGTCGAACGGAACGCGCTGTTCGTGGGCCGGGTGTCCGTAGTAGTCGGCCCCCCCGAACGGCGCCAGCGCCGAGGCTGCGAGCGTATCGCGCACCCCGGTACTGCGGAGTCGCGCCTCCCCTTTCTCGAGCGCGACGACGAGGAAGGGATCGGTGCCGATGAACGAGTAGCGCGCCAGGCGCTCGCCTCCCTCGACGCTCTCCAGCAGGAACGCGTAGGGGCCCTGGGCGACCTTGAGAAATGCCGACACGGGTGTCTCCAGGTCAGCGTCCAGTTCGCGGTAGATCGGTATCACCGTCGCTCGCTCGGCGAAGGCAGCGACTTCCTCGAGCGACGGACGGTAACGTCCAGGCGACGATCGGATCAGGGTCGGTGACGACATCCCAGCCCTCCGAAGAGTCATTCCAAAACAAGAACCTCCGTCCCGTCAGGGACGGAGGTTTCGCACTCCGCGGTGCCACCCTGGTTGGATGCGCTCGCGCGCACCCCACCTCGACCGGTACGGGACCGTCACGTGACGATCCGATACCGTGCTCCGGATAACGGTGGAGCCTCCGGCGCCGCCTACTTGCCGTCGTGCGTTCGGGGCGCGACTCCCGGATCCATTCCGCCCGGCCGTGAGCACCGACCTCGCACCGATCGCCGGCTCGCTGAGCTCCGTGCCGGACGTACTCGCTCCGTTCGTCGTCGTTCCGCTTCTTGCATTGTCTTGCTGTGGAGTGTAGCCCGTACCGTGTACTCTGTCAAGACGTGCTGTAGCAACACGCGACGCATACCGGGCGGGCACCGCTCCCGGCACCCGCCCGGCCGTCGCGCTATTACCTGCCCTTCACGACCCGACACGCCGGGCCGTGTAGTAGCGCGGACCGTAGTAGCCACCCCACAGGTCACTGATCGTCACGCC
>JBEPZP010000051.1:0-11509 GCA_041640735.1 Thermomicrobium sp. | reverse complement strand
GCACTCTAGCTCCGCGTCACGGCGAAGGAAATGCGCGTGGGGGAGCGTGACCGCTCCCCCACGCGCACGCGGTCGGGTTCCAGCAATCACATGAACGTGATGTCGTCGACGTTGGCGATCGTCTCGAGGATCTCGTTGTAGTACGAGCCATCCGGCGCCTTGGCGACGCGGCAGATGTAGACGTTGTGAACCGGTCCCTGGGACTCCGGATAGAAGGAGAAGGGACCGGCCGGCGCGTCGACGCGCACCGCCTTGATCGCCTGAACCAAGGCCTCCTTGTCCTCCACGTTGGCCTGCACTGCCTCGATCGCCGCCCGGGCGACCAAGCCACCGAGATAGCCCAGGTAGTCGACCTGACCAGGACGCCGGTTGTACTTCTGCTGGAACGTCTGGACGAACTCCTTGTTGGCGGGCGTCTCGATCGAAGAGGTATAGACCGTCCCGCTCACGAGGCCGACGGCGGCATCACCCATCTCGCTGAGGATCGAGTCGTCCGTCGTCGCGCCCGAAGCGATGAGCGGGATCTGGTCCTTGAGACCGAATTCTTCGTACTGGATGACGAGACGGATGGCATCGCTACTGAGGCCATGGAACTGGAACACCGCATCGATGTTCCCTGCCTGCTGCTGGATGCGCTGCAGGTACGGGCCGAAGTCCTGCGTCCCCAGCGGGGAATAGAACTCGTCGACCCAGGTCCCACCGGCTTTGGTGAAGCGGGCCTTGAAGGCCGCCAGCTCCTCCTTGCCGGCTGCGTAGTCGGCCGCGAACCCGAGCATGCGCTTGTACCCGAGCTGGTTGAAGGCGTAATCGGCCACCGGCGCGTCGTACTGGCCATTGGCATAGGAGACGCGGAAGATGTACGGGCTGCGCATGTTGGGGTCACGCGTGAGCGCCTGCAGCGCCGCATTGGTGACGATCGTTGGGACACCGTTCTGGTGGATGTAGTCGCGCAAGGCCGCTGCCTCGCTGCTGAGTGTGATCCCGAGCAAGAGGTGCACCTGACGCTGCTCGACCAGCAGCCGGATCTTGGTCAGTGCCTGCTCCGGATTCCCGGCCGAGTCCTCGACGATCAACTCGAACGGGCGCCCTGCGATCGCGTTGCCAGCCTCCTCGAAGGCCAGCTGGAGACCACGCAAGTTGGCCTCACCGTTCGGGCTAGCCGGACCCGACAGGGTGAGCAGCACGCCGATCCGCATCGGCTGGGTGCTGACGACCGCCGGTGCAGTCGGCGTCACCGGTGCAGGGGTGGGAGTTGCGGCCTCAGTAGGGGTCGTTTCCGCCGCTGGCGTGGCAGCCGGTGCTTGCGTCGGTGCCGGCGTCGCCTGCTGCCCGCCGCAGGCTGCCATGAGCGCGCTCACGCCGAGCACGCCCAGCGTCCGCTTCAAGAACGCACGTCGGTCGAGCCGTTCCATCGCACCCTCCTCACGTCGACGAACACGAACTCCATCGACCTCGACCTCTCATTTTAGCGCCTAATGACCCCGCGCACCCAGCAGATACTGGCGCGCGTAGTCGGCGAACGGTACCGGCGCCACCGTCGCAGCGATCTCCACTTGCACATGCCGTTCGACGAGCGGCTTGTGCGAGCCGCCATTCGGTTCGCCCCATAGGAGCGTCACGCGCGTCCCAGGCTGGCTGTAGTCGGGGTCGACCACCGCCAGCGAGAGGAACGCACCGACGTTCGAGGAGTAGCCACAGGTCGTGGAGAGACCGATGCGCTCGCCGCGCTCGTTCAGCACTGCGTCGTACTGCCAGAGAGCGTAGCGTGGAAGCGGCCAATCGATGAACTTGGCACGCCAGCCAGGCGGCTCGGTGAACATCGTCCGGATCGCGCGGGTCACATGCTCGCCGTCCCAGACGAGCGTAACCTTGACGCGATGCCGCTGATCGGCCAGCCGTTCGAGCGCCGGGCGACCGATGAAGTCGTGATCGAATTTGATCAGGTGCCCGTAACCGAGGTCCCAGGGGGTGAAGTAGTAGTCCTCGATGTTGGGCGAGTAGAAGCTACCTCCGATTGATCCGATCGCCTCCTCGCTCGTCGCCGGCAGCCACTCGCGGTAGGCCCGGAGCTCCGGACTGGTGTAGATCGCCGGTACCGGCGAGGGGATCCAGCCGACTCCCTCGATCCCGCTCGTGATGTACGCCTTGGAACCCACCCGGCGCAGCCCGTACTTGGCACCGGCCTCGAGGATCGCCGCGCGCACAGCCTCCCGGTCCTCCCACGGGCCGAAGAGTTCAGCGCCGGGAGTACCGGCCATCCCGTGCCGGAGGAAGAAGACGCGCCGCCCGGCGATCGCCATCTCGCCGATGCGGAAATACTTGACCTCGGGCAGCGGCCCCCCGTTGAGCTCCTCGAGCAGCGCGGGCGCGTTCGGCCCCTGCACTTCGAACCGGTAGACCGTACGCGGACGCTGCGGATCGGCCACCGACCAGGCGTCTTTCTCCACGGTCACGTCGTAGCCGCCGGTCTCCGCATGGTACTGCACCCAGTTGTTGATGCCGGGTCGCGAGACGAGCTTGAGCCGTCCGTCCGGCAGGTAGAAGAGGATACCGTCACCGATCAGGTAGCCCTCGGGGTTACACGCGACCAGTTGCTTGGCCTGTCCGGGCCGGAAGGTGCGGAAGGAGTTGACGCCGACGCGTTCCAGCAGGCGGAGCGCATCGGGGCCACTGAGATAGAGGTTCGTCATGTGGTAGGACTGGTCGAAGAGGGCGACTGTCTCGCGCCAGGCGTGCTGCTCGTCGCGCCAGTTGGTGAACTCTGGCGGGAGATCGGGAAAAGTTCCCAGGAGCGTGAGCGGCTGGTTGTACAGGTGATCGACGATGTTCGGCACGCTGTCCACCAGCGCCTGGAGGCTCTGTGCAGCTCGGGCTGCCATTGCGGTCACCTTTCTGCCCCACGAGGGCGAACAGAGGGACGTGTCGCGCTCGACCGTGCCGGAGCACGCTATCGACCTTCAACGTACGCTCTAAACTACACACCGTCAACAGCCTGTTCGCGATAGCCGAACGGAAACGCCTGCGATATCCCGCTCATTCACCGCATGTCGCGAAAGACTTTCCACATCGAGGAAGCGAGTCAGGAGGCGCGTGCTGCGTGCTCGTGGGCGCCGTCGGTGTTGAGGGCAACGGTATCACTGGCGCCGGTACGAGTGCGGCTGCGGACACACCCTTCCGGTGGAAACACCGTGGAGCGGGCTCGAGCCGACCCTTCGAATCACTTCGTCGGAAGCTGCCTCGCTCCACCCGAGCCCTCACCGTGTGGCCACTCGCTGGCCAGACCCAAAGTTCCCCATACAATGTTCATTCCTGAAGTCTTCGGCTATACTGGCTGCACGCAGCAACGCGCCTGACCGGCATCCGGGCGCTGCACTGCTGCCGGCCCGCCACAGCGAGGACCAGGCGGCGGTCCGCCCCGAAAAGAGCCCATCGAGAGGAGGGCCACCGATGCCACCCGGCACGACGCGCGACCTCAATCCGCACCAGTGCGCGCGCCTGAGCGGCCTGTCGATCCCGTCCAGCAGCATCGCGCTGCCGACGCGCGGCGCACGCGTCCTCTCGGCCGAGTTCGTCCCGGCGAACGACGCGCTCCCAGCCTACTGCCGCGTCGAGGGCGTTATCGATCCGGTCGATCCTTCCGCTCCGCCGATCCGTTTCCGCGTCAATCTCCCCGCCCGCTGGAACGGGAGCGCCGTGCACGTCGGCGGCGGTGGCTACAACGGATTCGTCCCCACGGGTACTGACGTCGTTCCGGGATCGCCAGCCAGCGCCGTCCCACCACTCACGCGCGGCTACGTCACTTTCGGGAGCGACTCAGGCCACCAGGAACCCAACGCCGCCTTCGCGCTCAACGACGAAGCGCTCGTCAACTTCGGCTCTGCCGCTCTCAAGAAGACACACGATGTCGCGGTCGCCCTGATGCGGCTCGCCTACGGTGCCGGGCCAGAGCGGACCTTCTTCACCGGGCTCTCCCAAGGTGGACGCGAGGCACTGACCGTCGCCCAGCGTTTCCCGGAGGACTACGACGGGGTGCTCAGTATCGTGCCGGTCGTCAACTTCACCGGCCTGCAACTCGCTGGCAACCGCCTCGGGCGAGCGCTGCGCGCCGGTGGTTGGATGGACGCTGCGCAGATCCGCTGGTTCGCCGAAGCGCAGCGCCTAGCCTGCGGCGGTCCGGGCCCGGTGCTGGACGGACTGCTCATCGACTACGACGCTTGCGACTTCGATCCCGCCCAGCTCGCCTGCACAGGAAGCGCCGGTGAGCCCTGCCTGACGCCAGCCCAGCTCGCCGCGATCGAACTGATCCGGTCACCGCTCGTCTACGCCCACCCCCTGGCCAACGGCGTGACCCACTATCCCGGCTGGCCCCGCGGGAACGAAGACCTGCCCGGTCACCCGTTCTGGCAACGCGGGAACTGGGAACTCTGGATGATGGGAGACGCGCCGCCCCCCGCAGTACAGCCTCCGGGCCCCAATCCGGGTGGGTCGATCGTCGTCAACTTCGGCTCACAGTTCGTCCGCTACGCGATCGTCCGTGATCCAACCGCGCAGACCGACGACTTCGACCATACTGACCCACGCTGGCAGGAGCGACTCCTGGCCGTCTCCGAAATCGTCGACGCCACCGACCCCGACCTGTCGCGCTTCCACGCACGTGGCGGCAAGCTCATCCTCGTCGAGTACATGGCCGACTACGCGCAGAGCCCCTATGCCGGGCTCGAGTACTACGAGCGGGTCGTGGACACACTCGGGCAGGAGACCGTCGACCAGTTCTTCTGGTGTTTCGTGGTGCCCGGTGCGAACCATGGAGGCGGCAACGCACCGAGCCAGGCCGACTGGCTGACGGTACTGGAACGTTGGGTCGAGCACGGCACACCGCCGGAGGGACTCCTCCTGACGCAGAGCGAGCCGCTCACCCGCGCTCTACCAGCTTGCCGCTATCCCAACTGGCCCCACTACGTCGGCGGTGACCCCAACGACCCGCAGAGCTACGCCTGCCGGCCGGGCGAAGGCTTCCGCCGGCGACGAACACGCCGTCACTGAAAGCCGTGGGGATCAGCACCGCGGCATCGATGGACTCGCCCGACGGCGTTCGGGCGGGAGCCGAGTGACACCGCGGGTGAAGCTATCCAGCCGCTCGACGGTGGCGAGGCGGTCACCCCGCCGTCGCTCACGGGGTCGAGATGGCCAGCTCCTTACCCGTAATGAACTCCAGGAGCGCCGGCGTGCCGTCTTCGATAGCGCGCAGGGCGCGGCGGATCGCCGGGACGATCTGGCCCGGCTCGGTCACCCGTTCGCCGTACCCGCCCATCGCCCGCGCGAACAGCGCGTAGTCGCCGCTGATATCGGTCGCCCGGTACTTTTCGGTCGCTACCGGCATCACCGGGATCTCGATCGCCATCGAGAAGTTGTTGAACAGGATCGACAAGATGGGGATACGCTCGCGCACCGCCGTCTCGAAGTCCATGCCGGTCATGCCGATAGCCGCATCGCCCCAGACGTTCACGCAGAACATGTCCGGCCGCGCCAGCTTGGCGCCCATCGCCAACCCGAGCCCATAGCCGAGCTGTGTCGACTTCCCCCAGCCGAGGTAGGTGAGCGGGCGCTTGGTGACCCAGAAGGGCGAGAGCTGATCGCGCGGGCTACCGGCATCGTGCGTGATGATGGTGCGCTCGACGTCGAGCGTGTGCATGAGCTCCCAGATGACCCGGTACGGCGTGAGCGGCACCTCGTCGGAGGTCAGCTTGGGCATCCACTCGGCCAGCCAGGCCTGGCGCACGCGCTGGATTTCGGCAGTCACCTCCGGCAACCGGCCGCGCGGCTTGCCGCCGAGCCGCTCGCTGACCGCTTCGTAGAGCGCGGCGAGCGTCAACTTGGCATCGCCGAGGATGGCGTGGCTGACCGGTACGTCCTTGTTGAGATCGGCCGGATCGAGCGTCGCCTGGATGACCGTCTTCCCCTCGTAGGGGATGCGCACGCCGTAGTTCGTCTTCGTGAAGCTGCAGCCGATCCCGAAGATGACGTCGGCCGTGCGCAGAAAGTGCGCGACAGTCGCTGGATAGGCGCGGCCACCGGAGCCGAGCGCCAGCGGGTGGTCCTCCGGAAAGGCGCTCTTTCCCTGCAGGCTGGTGCAGACTGGAGCCTCGAGGAGTTCCGCCAGTGCCCGCAGCTCCTCCCAAGCCTGGGCATAGTGCACTCCCTGCCCGGCATAGATGACCGGTCGCTGTGCGGCCACCAGTACCGCTGCCACCTCGTCGACCGCCACTGGGTCGGGCGCGACGCGGACACGCGGTGCCGGACGGTACTCCCAGACACCCGGCATCTCCTCCTGGACGAGGTCGCGCGGGAGCTCGATCACGACCGGGCGCGGCCGCCCGTTCTTGAGCTGCGTCCAGGCTCGGCGCAAGGCGTTGGGCACCTCGCTCGGGAGCACCACCTGCTCGACCCACTTGGCGATCTCACGGTAGTTGAGGAGGGCGCTGAAGTTGGGCGGGAGGTTGGCCACCGGCCGGGGATACCCCTCGGGGAGGATCAGAACTGGCACGCTGTCGGCATAGGCTTGCGCCACGGCGCCGAAGGCGTTTTCCGTCCCCGGACCGTGCTGCATCGCGAACACGCCGATCCGTTGCCCCGACGTGACGCGGCTCATCGCGTCGGCCATATGGATGCCGACACGCTCCTGCCGCACGATCACGGTGCGGATGTCGGCCCGCGCGGCTGCTTCCAGCACGTCGTTGACCGGATACCCGATGATGAGCTCGACACCCTCCCGCTTGAGGATCTCGGCGACGACATCAGCGACGCGCACGCTCTACCCCCTCTGCACACTCGTTCGTGCCGAGCACGAGGCGCGGCGACGGTACTGCGACCCGCAACACTCCAACACGAGAGGCCGGTAAGTGCAGCGCTCGGTGGCTCGCGCTGCACCTCCGCCGAGCAGTCTAACACGGTTCGCCGGTGCAGTCGCCGCGAGGCGGCTCACACCCCTTCCATCGTCGAACCCTCGACGCCTGCCCGAGACCGTCCGGGGAACGAGTAGGCTGGCACAGCACAGGACGTCCGCCGGCGGAGGAGCCGAAGGGCTACAGGAAGGCGCTCGACCGACGGCGCCTCCGCCGCATATGCTCCCGCAGCGCACCTCCGCGGCGACCGCGCCCGTGCGGCAGCGTGCACCGTCCGAAGGTCAGCGCTGTCCGGGATAGGTGTGCACGAGGATGTCCTCTCTGACAGTGCGGCGCTGTTCGTTTATAGTATCCACCAAATCTCATCATTGCACGTTGCGCGCGGGCAACCATCCGAGAGCGAAGTCGCCGCCTCCGCACGACACGAGCGAAAGGAGCACGACATGGGTGCGACCAGTCAGTTGCCGCAGTCCCTCCCGGTGACACCCGAGGCACGGCCCTGGCTGCGCCACTACGAGCCCGGCGTGCCCTGGCAGGTCGAAATACCCGAGACGACGATGCCGAAGTACCTCGCGCTCAACGCCGGGCGGTATCCGCGGCGCGAAGCGATCCGCTTCTTCGGCAAAGCGATCACCTACCGGGAGCTCGACGAGGCCGTCAACCGCTTCGCGAACGCGCTCATCCGCTTCGGCGTGCGACCCGGAGACCGCGTCGCGCTCGTCTTACCCAACTGCCCGCAGATCGTGATCGGCTACTACGGGGCGCTCCGCGCCGGTGCGGTCGTCGTCCCCTGCAACCCGCTCTACGCGGAGCCGGAACTCGCCGGCCAGCTGGCCGATGCCGAAGTCAAGGTCGTCCTTTGCCTCTCACTGATGTTCCCGAAGGTCCAGGCAGTCCGCGACCGGGTACCGAGCCTCGAGCAGGTGATCGTGACCAACATCAAGGAGTACCTGCCGCCGCTGGCACGGGTCGGCTTCACGCTCTTCCGCGAGCGCAAGGAAGGGCACGAGGTCACGCTGCCGGAGGACGGGCGGACGCACTGGCTGCAACCGCTCCTCCACCAGGCCGCTCCGACGGCCCCCGGCGTCACCCGCTCGCCCGACGACCTGGCGGTCCTGCAGTACACAGCCGGCACCACCGGGGTGCCGAAAGGGGCGATGCTGACGCACCGCAACCTGGTCGCCGTCGCCCTGCAGACGCACGCCTGGGCACGCAACATCGAGGAACCGGACGGGACGGATGTCGTGCTCGGCGTCATCCCGATCTTCCACATCTACGGCCAGACGGTCGTGATGAACTTCCCGATCGTGACCGGCGGCACGATGGTGCTCATCCCCCGCTTCGACCTCAAGGCCATCCTGGAGGCGATCGACCACGAGCACCCGACCTTCTTCCCCGGTGTCCCCACGATGTACGCGGTGCTGGCGAACGCGCCGAAGGTGGAGAAGTACAACCTCCGCTCCCTCAAAGCCTGCATCTCCGGCGCCGCCCCCTTGCCGGTCACAGTCCAGGAGCAGTTCGAACGCCTCACCGGCGCCCGGTTGGTCGAGGGCTACGGGCTTTCGGAGGCGCCGGTCACCCACTGCAACCCGATCCTCGGCGAGCGCCGAGCCGGAACGATCGGCCTGCCGATCCCCAGCACGGAAGCGATCGTAGTCGACCTGGAGACTGGCACGCGCATGCTCCCGCCCGGTGAGGTCGGGGAACTGGCCGTGCGCGGGCCGCAGGTCATGCAAGGCTACTGGAAACGGCCGGACGAGACGGAGCGCGTCTTCCGCGGTAGCTGGTTCCTGACCGGCGACATCGCCCGCATGACCGAGGACGGCTACTTCCAGATCGTCGACCGCCGCAAGGACATGATCATCGTCGGCGGGCTGAAAGTCTTCCCGAGCGAAGTCGAATCCGTCCTCCTCCAGCACCCAGCCGTCAAGGAGGCAGTCGTCGTCGGAATCCCCGATCCCTACCGCGGCGAGATGGTCAAGGCCTACGTCGTCCCGCGGGAGGGCACCGAGGTCGACCCGCGCGAGCTCCTCGCCTTCTGCCGCGAGCGGCTGGCACCGCACCGGGTACCGCGGGAGATCGAGGTGCGCGCCGAGCTCCCGAAGAACCTCATCGGTAAGGTGCTCCGCCGCAAGCTCATCGAGGAAGAACTCGCCAAGCGGCAGGAGACAGAGCAGGCACCCAGCGGCGACTGAGCGCTCAGGAGCGCACGCTGACCGCTGCCGCCGTGCCGCGACGCAGCAGCCAGAGGAGCGCGAGCGCACCAGCCAGGGCGGTCGCCAGCGCGACGACTTGGGCCTGCTGCAGACCCCAGAACCAGACCGCTTCCTGGCGCACGAAGCTCACGGCGAAGCGGCCGAGACCATAGAGCAGCCAGTAGAGCGCGAAAAGCGAGCCGTCGGGCAGTCCGCGCCGGCGCAACCGCCAGAGCACGGCGAAGACGACGGCGTTGACGAGCATATCGTAGATCGGGTAGGGATGGGTCGGGACACCGAGGAGATCAGCTGGAAGCAGCGCCTTGGGGTGGGTGTAGACGAGCGCGAACGGGCAGTAGCCGAGTCCTTGCGCCGGTGTGGCGGCCGCCGCACCGGCGCAGGCCAGGCAGGTGCAGGGGCCTCCCCAGGCGTCACTGTTGATGAGGCAACCGATGCGCCCGATGCCTTGCGCGAGCAGGAGCCCAGGGGCGACCGCATCGGCGACCGGCCCGATCGGTACCCGGGAGCGCCAGAGCAGGAGCGCCGCCGTCACCGTCCCCCCGATGATGCCGCCGTAGACGGCGAGCCCACCCTCGGTGATAGCGAGCATGCGCCAGGGTTGTCGGAGGTACTCCCCGAGGTGGTCGAGGACGAAAAACAGCCGTGCCCCGACGATACCGCCCAGGATGGTCAGGATGACGACGAGGTCGAAGTTCGGTATCGCGATGCGCTTACGCGCCAGTTCGCGGCCCGCCAACCACACAGCGGCGAGGATAGCGAGCGCCGTGAACAGTCCGTGCCAGGTCAAGAGAAACGGACCGAGGCTGACGATGTCCGGGTCGATACCGATCGTAACCGTGCGCATCGCTGGCTCCTCTCCTCCACCGCACAGCGCGTCCAGCGCATTGCTGCGGAACCTGCTCCGCTCCTCATCCTACCGCGCGGACACGCACGAGGCGGATCGCTACCCACGGTTCGCTGCCCGGCTCGCTCCGCGCACCACGGTTGTAGAGCGTCACCTCGACCGGCACCTCGCTGGGCAGCCGATCGAAGGTGAGAAGGATCGCGCGTCCGGACCAGCCACCGCCCGGGAAAGGATCGTTCCCCTCCCAGAGTACCCGGTCACCGAGCCGGACCTCGAGCACCGCCTCCGGCTCGCCGCGACTCTGCCGCCCTTCGAGTTCGAGCAGCAGCCGTTCGCTGCCAGCTGGAACGACGAACCGTACCGTCCCACTCTGTTGACCGAAGAGGAGCGCGGCGCTCGCTAAGTCGCGGGTGAACCCGGGCAGGGCACCGTCACGGTAGGGCAGGTAGGCTCCGTCGATCTCCTCCGGGCCGAGGCTGAGTGCACGCGCGTTCGCGAACCGCCGCAGCTCGGGAGGCGTCGGCTGCACGACCGCGAGCGAACCGAACAGCACCTCGGCTCCACCCGCGACAGGGGCCAGCGTCGGCGTCGGGGTGGGTACCGGAGTCGGGGTCGGCACCGTCGTCGGCGTCGGACTCGGTGCGGGTGTCGGTGTCTCCACGACGCGCGTCGGCGCGGCGGCTACGGGCGTCACCGTCGGCGTCGCTACGGGCTCGCTGCCAGCACGCTGCGCCCAGGCCAGCACAGCGAGCAGCGCGACGAGTGCGAGCGAGAGTGCGGTCACGCTCCCCGCCAGCGTGAGCACACGCGACTGCACACGCTCGCTCCCCCGCTGGACCGCACCCGCACGGGCTCCTCGCCCCGGCGCCCGCACCGCCGTCCCTGCTTCCGCCGCCTGCAGCGCGGCTGCCATGGCCTCGGCCGACCGGTAGCGTGCACTCGGCTCTTTGGCCAAGGCACGGAGGACGACCTGCTCCAACGCGGGAGAGAGATCGCGCCGCCAGCGCCGCGGCGGGATGGGTGGAGCGTGCAGGTGCTGGGCGAGCAACTCTTCCGGTGTCTCCCCCGGGTAGGGGACACGACCGGTCAGGAGTTCGTAGAGGATCACACCGACCGCGTAGAGGTCGCTGGCTGGCGTCGCCGCCTCACCGCGCACCCGCTCGGGCGCGACGTACGCAGCCGTGCCGACCAGTTCCACCGGTCCGGTCAGGGTGGGGTCGTCGTTCCGCCGCGCGATACCGAAGTCGGTGAGCTTGGCGCGCTCCTCGCGGTCGATCAGCACGTTCGCTGGCTTGACGTCGCGGTGGACGATGCCAGCCTGGTGGATCGCCCCCAGCCCCCGGAGAATATCCAGCGTGATCCGGATCGCTTCCTCGACCGGCAACGGTGCCCGCTCGCGGATCAGCCGTGCCAGGTCGCCGCCGTCGACCCACTCCATCACGAGGTAGCGGAACGCACCGTCTTGCCCGGCGTCGAAGACTTGGACGACGTTGGGATGGGAGACCGCCGCTGCAGCACGCGCCTCGCGTTCGAAGCGCGCCAGGTCG
>JBEPZP010000050.1:0-11623 GCA_041640735.1 Thermomicrobium sp. | reverse complement strand
CGGAACAGATCCTGCGCGACCTCGTGCCGGAATCCCTTGAAGCCGCACTGCGTGTCGTCGATGCCGGGTAGGAGCAGCCACTGTACTACCCAGTTGTAGACACGCCCCATGGCGTGGCGATGCCACGGTTCACCGATGCGACGGGCAGCAGCACCCTCGCGAGACCCGATCACCAGGTCCCAGCGCTCGCGGAGCAGCTGGAGCGCTGGTTCGAGATAGTCGATCGGGGTCGAAAGATCGGCATCGGTGAAGAATACGTAGCGCCCACTCGCAGCGAAGACACCGCTCCGCACCGCTGCGGCCTTCCCGCGGTGGGGGACGGTGAGCAGGCGAATGCGGGAGTCACGCTCGTGCCAGGCGCGCACGATGGCTGCCGTGCGGTCCTCGCTGCCGTCGTCGACGACGATGAGTTCCCACGACCAGGGACGCGCGCGGAGGTAGGTCTCGACAGTAGCGAGCGTTGCCGGCAATCGCTGTTCCTCGTTGTAGGCAGGGATGATCAGGCTCACCTCGACAGTCATCGTGCGCTCCGTGCGGCGTCGTCGGCAGGGATTGTAGCAGCCGGCGGCGGCGACGGCCGTCGCAACGCGCCGCTGCGGAACGGATCAGCGCGTTTCCGGTTATCGGGCAGTCACCCACCCGAGAAGGAGCGTGGTCACGGGAGGTGGCGAGCAACTTCGACCATATGCCTCCGGCGGGCTTCGACCGAGCGGCACATCGGGCTCGCTCGCGACGATGGCGCACTGAGCGACCCGGATCACTGGCCGACCCGAAGCCGAGGGCGAGCTAGCAGCGTGTCGGTCGCCTCTACCGCATCAGCCGACCGGCACGAGCTCGTCCCCGGCAGGGAGTCGAGCGGTGGTGTGGGAGGATCTGCGTCCTGCACGCTCAGCGGCTCGTGCTGTCCTCGAGGATGTCGCGACGCATCTGATCGTACTGCTCGCGGGTCAACTCACCGCGCGCATAGCGTTCCTTGAGGATCTCGAGGGCGCGACTCGTCCCGCCGCTCGGTGGTGCGGCCTCCCCTCGCCGGTAGGCCCGCAAGACCCAAAGGACGAGGAACACAATGCCGGCCAAGACGAGGAGCCAGAAGATCAGCATGACGAGCCCCCAAAGCCAGCCGCCCCAACCCCACATGCCTCCACCCCAAGGACCACATCCGGGACACCACCACATCGGTTGCCTCCCTACCCTTCGGAGGTTTTCGCTATACCCCCGTGGCGTACTCCGCGAGGGAGCATACACCGTGTCTCGCCGCGTGGCTCGGTGCGCAGCGCGGTCGGTGAACGCAGCGTCGCCGCGGAGAGGTCGTACTTCGTGTGTGTCTCCGGCGTAGCCCCGCGGGCTGGCGTGGGGGAACGGTGGCGTCGTCGTGAGGGCACACCAGGGGGGACCGACCCTGGCGGGCCGGATCGGGTCGGGCACGCGTGACCCCTACAGGACGGCATGGCGCGGTTGCCACGGCACGGTGCCCAGGTGCCTGGCCTGGTATGGCTGGTGGGGCGCCAGATCCTGTGTAGGGGCGCGGCGTGCCGCGCCCGGGCCGCGCCGCATGGCGCGGGGGACCACCGGGACGGGTCGGGCACATCGACGGGTGCCTGGGCCAGGTGCACGGTATCGGGCGCGTCGGCGGTGCGTCGACGTGGCGCATCCCCCGGCCCTGGCGGGCCGGATCGGGTCGGGCACGCCCGACCCCTACACGACCTGGCCGCCCCCGACCCGGGTTGCGACGGCACGGTACCTTGGCGCCTGGCCGCGACCAGCAGGGTGCGGCATCGGTGTGTCGGGGCGCGGCGTGCCGCGCCCGGGCCGCGCCAAAAGGCGCGCGGGACCGTGTTCCTCGGCGACGCACCTGGACGGATACACGAAGCGGGCGCGCGCCACCGTGTACCGCGTCGATAGGTGCACGCGGCGATGTCCGGCCCTCTCGGGCCGGTGGGTCAGGCACGCCCGACCCGGACGGGTCACGCACGCGTGACCCTTACACAGGACGCGCGTGGGTGGCACGTGCAGGTGGTCGTGGTGCACGTAGCGCGTATGCCAGGCGTGGAGGTACCCGGGGTGGCCCTGTAGGGGCGCGGCGTGCCGCGCCCGGGCCGCGACGGAGGCGGGGGATGCTCGGGTTGCGGGGACCACGCGGGCGGGCACGCTCTCGGCACGGCTGGTCTGTCCTTCACGGATAGATGCCGCGCAGGCGGGTGATCTCAGCGACGCGCTGGACGGCGAGCGCGAGTGCCGCGGTCCGGAACGGGACGCGATAGCGCTCGGCCATCTCCCGAATCGGGTGGAAGGCGCGCGTCATGATCGTCCGCAGGCGACTGTTGACCTCCTCCTCAGTCCACCAGAAGTGCTGCAGCCCCTGCACCCACTCGAAGTAGGAGACTGTCACGCCACCCGCGTTGGCGTAGATGTCGGGCAGCACGATCACCCCGCGGTCGAAAAGGATGCGGTCCGCCTCGGGCGTGGTCGGCCCGTTGGCTGCCTCCGCGATGAGCCGGGCGCGGATCCGCCCAGCGTTGGCTTCGGTGATCACTTCTTCGAGTGCCGCCGGAATGAGGATGTCGCACGGGAGCTCTAACAACTCCTCGTTGGTGACGGTATCGGCCTCCGGGTAGCCGACCACGCTGCCGGTCTCCTGCTTGTACGTCAGCACGGCTCGCACGTCGAGCCCGTTCGGGTTGTAGATACCGCCGCGGGAGTCCGAGACGGCCACGACGCGAGCGCCCAACTCGGCGAGCAGGAGCGCAGCCGTGGAGCCGACGTTCCCGAACCCTTGCACGGCCACGCGCGCGCTCGCCAGGTCGATACCGTACGTCCGTGCAGCTTCTTCGATCGCGAAGACGACGCCGCGTCCGGTCGCCTCCAGGCGTCCAGCCGAGCCGCCGAGCAGGAGCGGTTTACCGGTTACCACCGCGGGGACGCTGACGCCGCCGTTGCGGTGCATGCTGTAGGTATCCAGGATCCAGGCCATCACTTGCGGGTTGGTATTGACGTCGGGGGCGGGGATGTCCTGGTCAGGGCCGAGGAGAATCGAGATTTCAGTGGTATAGCGCCGGGTCAAGTTCTGCAGCTCGCCGGGCGAGAGCGTCTTGGGGTCGACGCGGACGCCGCCCTTACCGCCTCCGAAGGGGAGACCCATGATGGCGCACTTCCAGGTCATCCACATCGCCAGCGCCTTGACCTCGTCGAGCGTGACGTTGGGGTGATAGCGGATCCCTCCCTTGGCTGGGCCGGCCGCGACGTTGTGGTGGACCCGGTAGCCCGTGAATACCTTGATCGAGCCGTCGTCCATTTCCACGGGGAAGTTGACGATCAGCTCGCGCTTGCACGTGCGCAAGATCTGCCGGAGCTCGTCTTCGAGACCGATCAGGTCAGCAGCCTGGTCGAACTGTTCGACAGCGATCGCGAACAAGCTCTTTTCTGGAGCTGTCACTGCCATGCGTTGCCCCCATCGTCGCAATCCGATCGCAGACTGGCGCACAGTCCTCCGCTGCACGCCGCTCGTCGCGAGCGTGCGCTCTCACCGCCAGATCGGTGGGGGCGAGCAGGGGTCACTCGACCGGTTGCTGGAGCGCCTCTTCGAGGAGCCGGCGCGCGACTGCGGGGTTGGCCCGTCCACCGAGCGCCCGGTTGACTTGGCCGAGGAGGAAGCCGATGGCGGCGGCCTTCCCCTTGCGATAGTCGGCTACGGCTTTCGGATTTTCGGCCAAGACGCGTTGCACGACCTCGCGCAGCTGCGCTTCGTCGCTGACCTGCGCCAGACCGCGCTCGGCGACGAGCACCTCCGGGTCGGTCCCTGTCTCGCTGACAGCCACCAAGAGCTCCTTGGCGGTGAGCGTGCTGATGGTTCCACGCCGAACCAGCTCGATGAGCTGTCGCAGCTGGCGTGGTTGCACCCCGACCTCGGAGATGCTGCGGCCACGCTCGCGCATCAGCGCGAACAGCTCGCCAGTAATCCAGTTCGCGGCATCGCGGGCGAGGCTGCGGTCACCGGCGACGCAGGCCTCGAAGTAATCGGCGACGGCTCGCTCTTCCGTGAGGAGCGCCGCCTCCTGCGGTCCCAGCTCGTACTCGGTGCGGAAGCGCTCCCAACGGGCCAGCGGGAGCTCCGGCATCGCCGCCCGGATACGGGCCAGGTCGTCCTCAGTCAAGAAGATCGGCGGAAGGTCCGGTTCGGGAAAGTACCGGTAGTCGTCGGGATACTCCTTGGTCCGTTGCGTGACGGTGATCTCGCGGTCCTCGAGCCAGCCGCGCGTCTCCTGGACGAGCGGCTCGCCGCGGCGGATCGCGGCGCGCTGGCGCTGCTCCTCGTAGGCGAGCGCCCGCTCGACCGAGCGGAAGCTGTTGAGGTTCTTGATCTCCGTCTTCGGCCATTGGTGCTGACCGTCGCGCGTCCGCTGGGAGATATTGGCGTCACAGCGGAACGCGCCTTCCTCCATGTTGCCGGTGGAGACGCCGAGGTAGCGCAGCACCTGGCGCAACGCCTGCAGGAAGAGCCGCGCCTCTTCCGGCGAGCGCAGGTCCGGTTCGGTGACGATCTCGATGAGGGGCACCCCGGAACGGTTCATGTCGATCAAGCTGTAGCTTTCGCCCGCGACCGTCCGATGGACGAGCCGAGCGGTGTCTTCCTCGAGGTGCACCCGCCGGATCCGTACCCGTCGTCGCTCGCCGTCGACCAGGAACTCCAGCGCGCCCTCGACGCAGAGCGGGAGGTCGTACTGCGAAATCTGATACCCCTTGGGGAGATCCGGGTACATGTAGTTCTTGCGGTCGAACTTGCTGTAGGGCGGGATGCGACAGCCGAGCGCCAGCCCGGTCATGACCGTCATCTCGACGGCGCGCCGGTTGATGACCGGGAGCGACCCCGGAAGCCCGAGACAGACGGGGCAGACGTGCGTGTTCGGTGGCGCACCGGCATAGTCAGCCGAGCAACCACAGAACATCTTCGAGCGCGTCAACAGCTGGGCATGGACTTCCAGCCCGATGACCGTCTCCAGCTCCACAGGTTCCTCCATCCCGCTCCCGGCGGGGAGTATAGCACTCCCCGCGCGCCTTCTGGCTGCGGCGACAGCGTCGTTCCGGTGGTAAGATGAGGCCAGGTTCGGCCCAGCACCGGGCCGATCGACTTCCCGACGTTTCGAGAGGGGGACGTGTCGCATGACGGCGACCACGGAAACCCGCCTCGTCACGGTGACGATCGACGGCCAACAGTACACCGTGCCGGAGGGGATGACGATCCTCGAGGCCTGCCGCATGGTCGGCATCGAGGTGCCGAACCTCTGTTACCAACCGTTGCTCCGCCCGTGGGGCTCCTGTCGGCTGTGTACGGTCGAGATCCTCGGGCGACGGGGCGGTCTCGTCGAGTCGTGCGCAGCTCAGGTGCGGGACGGGATGGAGATCGCGACGAAGTCACCGGCCTGCGAGGAGGCCCGGCGCTTCGTCCTCCAGCTCTACCTCATCGACCACGCGCTCGACTGTCCCACCTGCGACAAGTCGGGCGAGTGTTACCTGCAAGACAACACATACTACCATAACGTCTACGCCAACCCCTTCCGGCGTCCCAAGTTGGCCGGCCCCTACAAGCACTTGAGCCAGTACATCGACTACAAGTGGGAGCGTTGCATCCTCTGTGCGCGCTGCACCCGCGTGTGCGACGAGATGATCGGCGTGACGGCGATCGAGGTGCTGCGGCGCGGGTTGGAGGGAGAGATCGGCAGCGCCTGGGACATGGACCTCCAGCAGACGACCTGTACCTCCTGCGGGATGTGCATCGCCGTCTGCCCGGTGGGTGCCTTGACCGACCGGCGCTTCGCTCACCACCCGTGGGAGTTGGACGCGACCGAGACGATCTGCGCCTTCTGCGACGTGGGTTGCACGCTCAACGTCGAGCACAACCGCGGGTTGGTGCGCCGCATCACGCACCTGTGGGAGCGGGGACTCAACTACGGCTACACCTGTGTCCGCGGCAAGTGGGGGTACGAGGAAGTCCAGCACCCAGCACGGCTCGAGCAGGCGCTCGTCCGCGAGGGTGACGCCCTCGTGCCGGTGAACCTGGAAGAGGGGCTCGACCGCGCCGCAGCGCTGTTGGCGTCGCACCGCGGTCCCTCCTTCGCGCTCCTGGCTGCCGGCGACCGGACCAACGAAGACCTCTATCTCCTGCAGCGTTTCGCGCGCCAGGTGATGCAGTCGCCGAACGTCGAGCGGCTCGCCACGCCCGCCCAGCGCGCGGTGGACGCCGCGCTCACGGCCTCCTTCGGTCTCCCGGTGAGTACCAACTCGGTACAGGAGGTCTTCACCCACGGCGAGTGCCTGCTGATCGTCGGTCCCAACATCGGCGAGAAGGCGCCGGTCGCCAGCTACTGGCACGCCTGGGCCGAGCTGTACCGCGAGGCGACACTGCTGGTGGTGAGCTCGGACGACTTCCCGCTCTTCCACCGCGCTGACGTCTGGCTGCGCGTCCGACCTGGCACCGAGTCGGTGGTGTTGGCCGCGATGGCGCGGATCGTCCGCGACCGCGGGCTGGCCCGGCCGGTCGAGGGAGCTGCCGGTCTGGAACAGCTCCTCGCAGCGCTCGACGCCATCGATCCGGCCGCCGCAGCCGAAACGGCCGGCGTGAGCCTCGCAGCCCTGGAACGCGCTGCCGTGCTCTACGCGACTGGAGGTCGCGGCGAAGGAGCAGCCTCCGCTGCCCCGAGTCAGATCCAGCACACGCTGGCGCACGCGATGACGGGTGACGTCTACGCCGCCGCGCTCTGGGCGAACAACCTGGCGCTGCTCACCGGCAATATCGGGCGCCCCGGCGCCGGTGTCGTCGCGTTCCGCGGCCCAGCGAACGCGCAGGGAGCGCTCGACGTTGGCTGCCACCCGGACTGGTTGCCGGGTTATCGCCCAGCGACGGATGCGACTGCCCGGGCGGAGCTGGCTGCGCTGTGGGCGGAGGCGAGCGGCAACGGAGCCGGCGCAGCGCACGTCCCCGAAGCTGCCGGCTTGCCGTTCGGCGAACTGGTCGAGGCGATCGAGCGTGGCGAGGTGCGCGCGCTCTATATTGCAGCGAACTCGCATGCCTTCGCACCGGCGTTCGACGAGCGGTTCTTAGCGGCGCTGGAGCGGCTCGACGTCCTGGTCGTCGAGGAGAGCTTCCCCAGCCCGCTCGTGGAGCGCGCGCACGTCGTTCTACCTGCGGCGATGTTCATCGAGCAGGACGGCACGATGACGACGGCCGACCGGGCCGTGCAGCGGCTGCGCCGCGCGGTCGACCCGCCGGGCGAGGCGCGACCGGGCTGGCAGCTGGCGCAGGAACTGGCGCGGCGACTCGGTGCCCCCTGGAGTGCGCGGCACGCGGTGCACGTCTACCAGGAGATCACCCGAGTCGTACCGCAGTACCGCGGTCTCACCTTCCCGCGTCTCGAACGCGGGCCGGTCGCCTGGCCAGTGGCGGGATCGACGCTTCCCACGCAGCAAACGCTCCGCATCGGACAGAAGGTGCCCGGTGGCGGTTGGGCTGTCTGGCTCGGCAACGGCATCGCCGTGAGCGACGCCTGGCTGCGACTCGATGCGCCGCCGCTGGCCGGACGCGTGCGGTTCTGTGCGCCCTGAACGTCGGAGCCGAGGAGGCGCACGATGGTGCTGCAAGACATCCGTGGATTCTTGGTCACGCTTCGCCACTTCTTCCAACGGCCGGTGACGATCCAGTACCCGGAGGAAAAGCGCGAGCAGGCGCCGCGTTTCCGCGGGCTACCCGCGCTGCGGTCGGATCCGGAGACCGGCGAGGCGCTCTGCGTCGCGTGCGGCCTGTGCGCGCGGATCTGCCCGACGAGTTGTCTGGAGATGCACGTGGTGCCCTCGGAGGAGGGTGACCGCGAGCTGGGCGAGTTCATCTTGCGTGCAGGACGCTGCATGTTCTGCGGCCTCTGCGCGCAAGTGTGTCCGGTCGATGCCATCACCATGAGCGGCGAATACGAGCAGTCGGTGCTCGACCGCGAGGGTCTGATCTACGTGAAGACGGAACTGGCGGCCATCGGCTCGCAGCGACCGAGCTGGTGGGAAGCGGACGGTGGGATGGGTTCGGAGCAGTAGGGACGGGAGGCGAGAGGCATGGCTGTCGAGACAGTGCGTATCGAGCGCGACTCGCTGGGGGAGGTCGAGGTACCCGCCGACGCGCTCTACGGCGCGCAGACGGCGCGAGCGGTACGCAACTTCCCGATCAGTGGGCTGCGCCCGCACCCGGACTTCATCGTGGCCACGGCGCAGGTGAAGCTGGCGGCAGCGCGAGTCAACCACCGGGCTGGGCGGCTGACCGACGAGCAAGCGCGGGCCATCGAGCAAGCGGCCCAGGAGATCATCGACGGCCAGTGGCACGAGCACTTCGTCGTCGACCCCTACCAGGCTGGAGCTGGCACCTCGCACAACATGAACACGAACGAAGTGATCGCCAACCGAGCCAACGAGATCCTCGGTGGGCGGCGCGGCGAGTACAAGCCGGTCCATCCCAACGACCACGTCAACCTCGGCCAGTCCTCCAACGACGTCATTCCCACGGCCGGACGATTGGCGCTGCTGCGAGCCACCCCCAAGCTGGTCGATGCGTTCACCAAGCTCGCCGACGCCTTCTGCCAGAAGGCGCAAGAGTTCGGGAACCTGACCAAGACGGGACGCACGCACCTCCAGGACGCGGTGCCGATCCGCTTGGGCGACGAGTTCACTGGCTACGGGTCGGCACTGCGCCGGGCCGCCGAGCGGATCGCCGAAGCCCGCCTGGCCCTGACCGAGATCAACCTGGGCGCCACAGCCCTCGGCACGGGGATCAACGCCTTCCCGGGCTACCGAGCGCAGGTCGCTGAGGAGCTGAGCCGGATCACCGGCTTCGCCCTGCGACCAGCGCGCAATACGTTCGAGATCACGCAGAGTCACGCCGACTTCGCGCACCTGTCTGGCGCTATCCGCAACGCGGCGCTCGAGGTCATCCGCATCTCCAGCGACATCCGGTTGCTCGGGTCGGGCCCGCGCGCTGGGCTCGGCGAGATCATCCTGCCACCGGTCCAGCCTGGCTCCTCCATCATGCCGGGCAAGGTCAACCCCTCGATCGCCGAGATGGTCAACATGGTCGCCTTCCAGGTGGTCGGGTACGACCACGCAGTGTCACTGGGTGTCCTCTCCGGCCAGCTCGACCTCAACGTCTGGACGCCGCTCATCATCTACAACCTGCTCTGGGCGACCGACATCCTGACCAACGCGCTGGAGGTGTTCCGCACCCGCTGCGTGGAGGGGATCCGGGCCAACGAGGCCCGGCTCGCCGAGCTCGCGCACGGAAGTATCGCGCTGGCGACTATCCTCACGCCGCGCATCGGGTATCTGCGCGCGGCCGAGATCGCCAAGAAGGCGTGGGAAACGGGCAAGTTCGTGCGCGACGTGGTCGTGGAGGAAGGAGTCTTGACGCCGGAAGAGGCAGACGAGATCCTCGACCCGGTGAAGATGGCGTTGCCGCAGGATCCCGACGCCAACCGGTGCTGAGCGTCGGGGAGGCGGGCGGCCGGACGGTCACGGTTCGAACGCCCGCCTCAGGGTCGGTCCGGTCGAGGAGCGGCATGGGAGGAGTGGGCCATGGCACGCGAGTACCCGTTCTATTGCGCCGGTGAGTGGCGGACCTCACCGAACCGGCTGGAGATCCGCAACCCGTACAACGACGAGCTGGTCGGTGTGACCTACACGGCCACCGACCAGGACTTCGAGGACGCGGTCACGGCCGCGCAGCGGGCGTTCGAAGTGACACGTCGGCTGCAGAGCTACGAGCGCAGCGAGATCCTCCTGCGGCTGGCTGAGGGACTCCGCCGTCGGCAAGAGGAGTTCGCGCGCCTGATCGCGCAGGAGGCCGGCAAACCGATCCGGGACGCCCGCGTGGAAGTCCAACGTGGCGTCTTCACGCTCACGACAGCGGCCGAGGAGGCGAAGCGGATCGGTGGCGAGGTGATCCCGCTCGACCTCATGGCCTACAGCCAGGGGCGCTTCGGCTTTACCCGCCGCTTCCCGATCGGGCCGATCGCTGGTATTTCCCCGTTCAACTTCCCGCTCAACCTGGCCTTGCACAAGATCGCCCCGGCCATCGCCTCCGGCAACACCATCGTGCTGAAGCCGCCGAGCCGCGATCCGCTGACCATGCTCACCTTCGCCGAACTCCTCGAGGAGGCCGGCGTACCCAAGGGTGCGGTCAGCATCATGCCGATGGACCGCGTCGTCGGCGACCGGCTGGTCACCGACGAACGCTTCAAGTTGCTCACCTTCACCGGCTCGCCGGACGTCGGCTGGGACCTCAAGGCGCGGGCCGGGAAGAAGAAGGTGGTGCTGGAGCTGGGTGGAAACGCCGGTGTCATCGTCGACCGTACGGCCAACTTGGACGTTGCTATCCCCCGCATCCGCGTCGGAGCCTTCGCCTACGCCGGGCAGGTCTGCATCTCGGTGCAACGCGTCTTCGTCCACCGCGCGCGCTGGGACGAGTTCGTCGACCGCTTCCTGGAAGAGGTCAAGAAGATCAAGATGGGCGACCCCCTCGACGAGTCGACCGACCTGGGCCCGATGATCGACGACAAGGCCGCGCGCCGCACGCAAGACTGGGTGGAGTCGGCCGTCGCCGAGGGGGCCAAAGTGTTGATCGGTGGCAAGGCCGAGGGGCGCTTCTTCCAGCCGACGGTGCTGGTCGATGCGCCGAAGTGGCATCCGGTGTGCAGCCGCGAGGTCTTTGCCCCCTTGGTCGTGCTCTTCCCCTTCGACGACTTCGAGCAGGCGCTGGCGGAGGTGAACGACTCGGTCTACGGGCTCCAGGCGGGGGTCTTTACGGGGAGTCTCGAGCACGCGCTACGCGCCTTCGAGGTCCTCGAGGTCGGCGGCGTCATCATCAACGACATCCCGACCTTCCGCATCGACCACATGCCGTACGGCGGCGTGAAGGACTCCGGCCTGAGCCGCGAAGGACTGCGCTACGCGATCGAAGACATGACCGAACTGCGCCTCGTGGTCTTTAATCGCGTGCCTGAGGTCTCCTGAGCGACGCGACGACAGAATCGACCGGGCGCGGCCACTCTGGGCCGCGCCCCGGCGACCTCGTGGACACCACACCGGCCAGTCCCGTCAAGGCCCCTAGACCCCGCGCGATTGCGCAGACCCGATGCGGGGCAGCCCACGTCGGTGTAGGGCTCAGGCGTGCCTGACCCGTCCGGCCCGTCAGGGCCGGGGATCGGACACGTACGCCTGTGCGCCACGGTCGCCCATCGGTGGACCAGGTTCCGGACATCGTCGTGGTGGGCGATCGGCACAGGTGGTTTCCCGCGCCTTGCGGTGCGGCCCGGGCGCGGCACGCCGCGCCCCGACACAGATGCGCCGCACCCGGTCAGCGGCGGCCAGGCACCCGTGTGCCATACCGTGTCGGCGCGGTGAGGGGCAGCTCCCGTTGTGTAGGGGTCACGCGTGCGTGACCCGGGCGGGCCCGACAGGGCCCGGGCATGCGCGGCCTGGACCGGTGCGCGACGCATGCCCACAGGTGGCCCGGGTTCCTGTCCCCGTCGCGGTGGGCAACACGCCCGGGTGATTCCCCGCGCCTCCGGCGCAGCCCGGGCGCGGCACGCCGCGCCCC
>JBEPZP010000049.1:3443-11651 GCA_041640735.1 Thermomicrobium sp. | reverse complement strand
CGCCAACGACGCTCTCGCCGAACGCTCGGGTTCATGTGCTTACCCGGGCCAGAGACGCCCGTCGGGTCCGCGAGGATACCCGGCGACTGGCCAGGAGCGTGATGGCTGAGCAGGGGCTCGCTGAGCCGCGATGGATACGAGCGCAGGTGCGCTACCGCTGGCGTGCCAGCCGTGGGCCGATGCCCGACCCGGACAACCTGATCGCCCGCTGCAAGGCGGTGCTCGATGGGATCGTCGCCGCCGGCGTGCTCGCGAGTGATCGGGAGGTCACGATCAGCGTGGAGTACGAGCGCGTTGCGTCGAAACGTGACGAGGGGCTGGTCGTCGTGGTGGCGGGCGAGGAGGTGGAGGCTTGACAGTGCACGTAACTCGTGCGGGGGTGCTACAATGGCTGGCAACGGCGCAGAGCCGCCTAGGGATGTCCTGGGCGGCTTTTCTGTGTTGGAGGGTGCGTGACTCTCATCGCCTGTCCCTCGTGTGGCGCGACGATCGGCGAGCGGGTTCAGGATGCGGTGCTGATCCGGCACCGCCAGCGGCTGATCCTGGTGAGCCTCGCGGGGTTGCGGGCGCTCTCCTGCTGGCGGTGCGGAGCGGTGCACGAGGGACAGCGCGTGCGGGAAATGGTTGAAGCCATGACCGTTGAAGGGCGACTCGCCGATGGCTAACCAACGGCAAGCCCGGAGACGAGCAGTCGAGGCACGTCGGACGCGTGTTGCCGAACTCATGCTGGCAAATCCCGGCATCTCGGCAGTGGCCATTGGACGCCAACTCGGTGTGAGCCACACGACGGCAGCGAAGGATGTCCGCGCCATCCGGGAGGAATGGGCCGAGCGGCGGCGGCAAGCGTACGAGGAGCGGCTCGTCGAGGACTTGATCCGTACCGATGCGGCGATTGCGGCGTTGTGGCCGAACGTGGCCGCAGGCAAGGGCTGGGCCATCGATCGGTTGGTCTCGCTCATCACGACCCGGATGAAGCTGCTCGGGCTCGACATGGTGCGCCACGAGGTGGATATCGGCGAGATCCTGGCGCGGTACCTGGCGCGCGCTGCGGAGGGTGAGGATGCCAGCGCTGGTGCATGAGCGGCTGGACGCGGTGCTGGCACAGGCGGCGCGCGATGCGGCTTCCCCGCTCACGTTCTGCCGGCGCTGGCTGGGTTGGCAACCGCACGAGGGGCAGCGACGCTGGCTCACCGCACCGTGGCGGAACGTGCAGGTGCTGGTCACAGGACGGCGGTGGGGGAAGAGCGAGGTGGCAGCGGTACAGGCGCTCTGGTTCGCGGTGACCCGGCCGGGCTCACGACAGGGCATCGTCTCCGTCACGCTCGACCAGGCACGCCTCTCGTTCGATGTGGCCATCCAGCTGTGCGAGCGCGAGCCACTCCTGCGGGCGCTCGTCCGTGATCTGCGCATGACGCCATTCCCCACGCTGCGGCTCAAAACCGGGTCAGAGCTGACGGTTCGCACGGCAGCACGCGAGGGCATCTACCTGCGTGGGCACAAGTTCCACCGGGTGATCGCCGATGAGGCGGACTATCTCAGCGAGCGGCTGATCGATGAGGTGATCCGGATGACGCTGGCGGACGTGGGCGGCCAGCTGGTGCTCATCTCGACGCCGCGGGCGCGACGCGGCCTGGTCTACCGTGAACTCCAGCGTGGGCTGGCGGGTGATCCGACGGTCTATGCGCAGCAGGGAGCGACCTGGGAAAACCCGAACGTCGATCACGCCTACATCCAGGCACTACGCGAGCGGATGACGCAGGCTGCCTGGATGCGGGAGGTCGAGGGCCAGTACGTGGACGACGATGCCGCGGTCTTCCGCTGGGCGGACATCCAGGCGGCGTACGAGGGAGTCGTGTACGAGCTACCCTCCCCACCCAGGCCAGGCAGGCGCTATGTGCAAGGGGTCGATCTCGCCAAGCACGAGGACTGGACGGTGCACGTCGTGTTGGATGCGACCGAGCGTCCGTACCAGCTCGTGGCGTTCGAGCGGTACCAGCGCACGCCCTGGCCAGCGGTCGCGGCCAAGATCCGCGAGGTGCATCAGCGGTACCAGTGCCACCAGACGCTCATCGACGCGACTGGCGTCGGCGACGTGGTGCTCGATGAGGTGCGTGATATCGCGCGGGGGCTCGTGTTCACGAGCCGCACGAAGCTCGATCTCATCACCAATCTGCAGCTGGTGATCGAGCGCCATGAGCTCCGCTTCCCGTTCATTCGCGAGCTGGTGGACGAGTTGCAGGCGTACGCCTGGGACGACGCGAAGCTGACGACGGACTGCGTGATGGCGCTGGCACTGGCGTGCTGGGCGGCTGGGCCTCGATCCAGCGTCGAGCTCGGCCCGTCGCTCTGGAGCTGAGAGGGGGTGGCAGGTGCAGAACCTAGTTGAGGATGCACTACTGCGGTCGGGTATCGATGCGGAGATCGCGCACGCGGCGGCGATCGAGCGGCGCTGGCGGATTTACCACGGCGACCACCGTCGCCAGCTGCGCGTGAAGCCGGGCCAGCCAGACGACAACGTGGTGGTCAACTTCGCGCGCGTGGTCGTCGATAAGGGCGTCGCGTTCCTCTTCGGCAGCGAGCCGCGGTTCGAGCTGGACGAGCTTCACGAGACCGAGGCGGAGGCCTGGCTGGAGCGCGTGTGGGCGCAAAACCGGAAGCTGCTCTTGCTCCAGCAGATGGCGTTGTCCGGTGCGATCGCCGGGCACGTGTTCGTGAAAATCGTCCGAGAGCAGCCGATTCCCCGGCTGGTGCTCCTTGACCCGGCGACCGTGTGGGTGCAGACGCGGCCAGACGACTACGATGCGGTCGAGGTGTTCCGAATCCAGTTCCCGTTCGTCGATCCCGCTGATGGACGGTCGTACGTCTATCGTGAGGTCATCCGCCGGGATGGCGCCGGATGGGCGATTGTGGCACAGCGGTCGCGCACTGGCTCGCACGCATGGGAAACGCTCGCCGAAGAGACCTGGCCCTACCCGTGGCCGCCGATCGCCCACACCCAGAACCTGCCGAACCCGCACGCGTTCTGGGGCGTGAGCGACCTCGAAGAAGACGTGATTCGCCTGAACGACGCGATCAACTTCCTGCTCTCGAATCTCTTGCGGATCGTGCGCTACCACGCTCACCCGCGCACCTGGGGGCGTGGGTTCACTGCGGCGCAGCTCAATGTGGGGATCGATGAGACGATCGTGCTCCCGAGCGAGCATGCCGAACTGCGCAACCTGGAGATGCAGAGCGATCTCGGCAGTTCGATCGCCCTCTACCAGCGCCTACGCGAGGCCTTGCACGAGATCACGCGGATTCCCGAGGTCGCGACGGGGAAAGTCGAAATCCTCGGGAGCAGATCGGGGGTGGCACTGGCGATTCTCTACCAGCCGCTGCTGGAGAAGACGCAGACCAAGCGGCTGACCTATGGCACGTTGCTCGAACAGCTGAACCAGCGCCTGCTGGAGTTCGGTGGGTTCGGGGCAGACCAGCCGGTGACCATCCACTGGCCGCCGCTCCTCCCGAGCGATTTCCGCGCCGATGCCGAGACCGGGCTGGTGCTCCAGCAGCTGGGCGTCTCCCAGGACACGATCCTGCAGCGTCTGGGATTCGACCCTGAGATCGAGCGGCAGAAGCGTGAGTATTCGAGTGCCGACGTGGCCGAACGACTGCTCGAAGCGTTCGACCATGGGCACTGAAGGGGGAGAGACGATGCTCGTTGTGGGTGCGCTCCCGCGGATCTCGCCCGGCCGGTTCGCCACCCTGCTCGCTGACGCAGGTTCACCAGCAGCGGGTGAGGCACTTGCCTGCTGGCAGGCCGTTGCCCGTGAGGGGGTCGATCCCCTCTTCGCCTTGGCGGTGTTCCACCACGAGTCGAAACTGGGCACGGTCGGCGTGGTCGCCCAGTTCGATCTCCGCAACCCCGGCGCGACGCGTACGAGCCGCACGGGCGCTGGTGAGCCGGTCGAGGTGCCGAGCCGTGGCCAGTTCGTCCGGTACCCCAACTGGACCGAAGGGTTCCGGGACCTGGCCCGCCGGCTGGTCGATCCGGGCTACGTCTACCGACAGCGAGGGGCAGATACGGTCGAGGCCATCATCCCGCTCTGGGCACCCGTCTCGGACGGGAATGCGCCTGGGAGTTACATCCGTGCCGTTCTGGACTTCATGCAGCGACATGCCGAGGAGCCGGTACCCGGGGTACCGCTGGAGATCGCGCTCGTTCCCCGTGGTGCGGCCAACCGGCCCGGATACCCGCTGCGCGTGGCCTGGGTGACCGTCCACGAGACGGCGAACGAGAACCCAGGAGCGGATGCCCGCGCTCACCAGCGTTTCGTGCACAGTGGGGGCGGCCCCGAGGGGGTGAGCTTCCACTTCGTGGTCGACGACCAGCGCATCGTGCAGCTCCTCCCCACCACCGAGAACGGCTGGCACGCCGGTGACGGCGCCCAGGGTCCGGGCAACCGCACCAGCGTGGCGCTCGAACTCTGCGTGAACCGTGATGGGGACTGGGAGCGCACCCAGGAGCACGGCGCGCGCCTGGTGGTGGCACTCTGCCGGGCCTTCGGGCTCACGCCGGAGCAGGTCGTGCCACACCAGCACTGGAGCGGGAAGCAGTGCCCGCGGAGACTCCTCGCGCAGGGGTTCGAGGGATTCCGTGCGCGCGTCCGCCAGCGCCTCTCTGCGCCGGCGGGAGAGGTCATCGAGATCGGCCCATTCAAGCGGCGACTCGGGCACGGGTTTCTGTCGCTGTGGCGGCGGCTCGAAAACAACGACCCGACCCTGCCGCTGCGGATACTCGGCTGGCCCTTGAGCGACGAGTTCGGGTACGGGGCAGCGACGTACCAGGTCTTCGAGCGTGCCGTCCTGAAATACGCGCCGAACGAGCCGGAGCCATGGCGCGTGCACGTGGCACCGCTCGATGAAGGCGCCCAGGTAGCCCGCTGGGCACGGGAGCGGGGGCTCACGGCGTGACGATCACCGAGCACGTCGAACGGGTCCAGAACGAGATCCGGGAACTCGACGCACGGGTGCTCAAGGACGTCATCGCAGCGTACGAGGCACCGTACCGCACGCTGCAGGAGCAGTACGAGCGCCTAGCGGCCGAGATCGAGGCGGCGCGGGCTGCCGGAGTCGAGGTCTCCCCCTCGTGGCTCTACCGGCAGGAGCGGTACCAGGCACTGTTGGCAGCGATCGAAAACGAGGTACGCATCTATAGCGACGCCGTCGCCGGTCGCCTCTCGGCGGCCCAGGTCGAGGCGATACGCCTGGCAGCCGAGCACGTACAGGCAGCGGTGGCACAACAGCGGCCTGGGCTGGTGCTCTCGTTCGCCAGCCTGAACCGGCTGGCCACCGAGGCGGCCATCGCGGCGACGCAGCCAGACTCGCCGGTTGGCCAGCTCCTGGCCAGCCTGGCGCCGGCGGCGGTGAACGAGGCCCGGGCCGCGCTCGTGACCGGCGTGGCGCTCGGCTGGAATCCACGCCGCACTCGGAAATTGCTCCAGCAGGCGCTCGGTGTCCCGCTCGCCCGAGCACTCCGCATCGCCCGCACTGAGACGATGCGGGCGTACCGCCACGCGCACCACGAGTTGTTCCGCGAGAACGCCGACATCGTGAAAGGCTGGCGCTGGCTGGCGGCGAAAAATACCCGAACCTGCGCTGGGTGCCTGATGATGGACGGGCGAGAGTTCCCCATCGACCGGGTGCTCAACGATCACCCGAACGGGCGGTGCACGCTCGTGCCGGTGACGAGGAGCTGGAAAGAACTCGGCCTGGAACGACCGCGTGAGACCAGTGCCGAGGCGCAGCAGTGGGAGACGGGCGAGCAGTGGCTACGCAAGCAGCCGTATGACGTGCGCCTGCGCGTGCTCCGGAGCGAGACGCTCGTCGAGGCGTATCGCGCGCGGCTCGTGCGCCGCGAAAACCTGTACCGCGTCGTCGATCACCCCGTGTGGGGGAAATCGGTCGTTGCCAACACCGTGCGCGGCGCACTCTCGATCGATTACGAGCGCGCACGGCAGATGGCGCAAGAGGCGCGCGCCCGGCGCTTGCGCGACCCAGACTGGTTCCGAGCGCGCGATATGGCGGACCGAATCGCAGGGGCGTTGGCGCAGGTCTGGCGCGATCCGCTGGAGGTACGCGCCTGGCGCGGGCGGTTCGACGTTCGCGAGGGCGAGGGATGGCTCGGGCTGTACGACCACCGCAACGGCACCGTGGTCATCTCCCGTCGCGTGGTGAACGACGAGCCGGTGCTGTTCGCGACGACCCTCCACGAGCTGATGCACGTCCTGAGCGAGGGCGTCGGCGAGTCCTACTCCCAGTACAAGGGGATCGAGGAGGGCATGGCCGAGCAGATGCAGCGAATTCTCCGCCCTCGTGTGCTGCGCGCGCTCGGGCTGCCCGCCGAGTGGGACGACATCGCGAAGCGGCACGAGGCCGACCATCCCTACAACCTCTACATCTACGAGCTGGACAAGATCCGGAGCGCGCTTAACATGGACTGGGAGCCGTTCCTGAACCTCTTGTACGACTACAAGCTCAGTGCCAGGGAGTTCGTGATCCGCCGCGAGTTCGATCGCGTCTATGCGAACGCGAGTGAGCGCACGAGAGATCGCGTCTGGAAGAACATCGACATGTCGCTCTTCCTACTGAAGATGGGATTCGCTGGATGAGCGTTCGGGGCGAACTGATCAAGCAGATCCTCACCGCCCGCACGCCGGACGAGATCCGGGCAGCGTACCAGGCTGCGCTGCGCTATCTACGGGTGCGAGACGATTACGGGGTGCGTGCGGCGCTTGAGTCGCTGGTGATGCTCGCGATCGCAGAGGGGGTTGACCTCACGCCCGAACACGGCTAAAATGCTCGTAGAGCGCGGCTACGCTGCCGCCGGAACGGCCGAAACGGCCTTCCGGCGGCTTTTTTGTGTGCTGCGGGGGAGCCATGGCGGAGATCTCGAACCGGGCCTGGAGCAGCATCTCGGAGTCCGACTACGAGGACGCGGTCGATTTCTGCGAGGCATCGCTGATCAACCTCAACCAAGGCCCGCGACGTGAATGGACGAAGGCGAACTGCAAGCTCCCGGTCTACGAGCCGCGCAGCATGGGGCGGCGGCTGAACCGGAACGCGGTGCACGCTGCGGCGGCAGTGCTGGCAGGAGCCCGTGGGGGTGTCGATGCGCCGCCGGATGCCAAGCGCCAGGCTGCCCGCAAGCTGATCCGTCTCTACCGAGAACTCGACGAAGAGCCGCCGGAATCGCTGAAGCGATTGGCAGGTGTGTGATGGCTGACGAGCAGGTGCAGGGACAGGTGCCCGACGCTGGTTCGGCCCCGGAGGCCGAGCGACCACAGCCTGTGGCCGCGCAGGCTGGCTCAGAGGCTGCCCAGGAGGCAGAGGACGAGCAGTTCGATGCGGCATACGTGCGGAAGCTGCGCGCGGAGGCGGCGGAGTACCGCAAGCGCTTGCGTGAACTGGAGAAGGTCGTCCGCGAGGCGGAGGAATCGAAGCTCGGCGAGGTCGAGCGGCTGCAGCGGAGGCTGGCCGAGCTGGAACGGGCACAGCTCGAATGGGAGCGCGAGCGGCAGGAGCGCACGCTGCGCTACGAGGTGATGCTGGCGGCGCAACGGCACGGGATCGTCGATCCCGAAGCGGCGTATCGCCTGCTCGATCTCTCGCGGGTCGAGTTCGACGACGAGGGACGCCCAGCCAACCTGGACAAGGTGCTCCGGGCGCTCGTGGCCGAACGCCCGTGGCTCGCAGGCCGTCCTGCAGTCTCCCCGACCAATCCTGGACGGGCTGGGGTGCCTGGCATCGAAGACGCCGTGCGAGCGGGTGACCCGAGCCTCATCAACCAGGCGTTCGACGCCATTCTCCGCGCGCGCCGGAAGTGATGGAGGCGTAACCGATGGCTGGACCGGGTACACCGCTGTTGAGCGAGCCGACTGTATGGAGCGCCCGGCTACTGGCGCACCTGGACAAGACCTACGTCTACGTCGCTGCACTCACCAACCGGAACTACGAGGGTGAGGCGCGGGCTGGCGGCACGGTCAAGGCGTTCTACGTCTCGGACGTGACGGTGAGCGACTACACCGGGGGCTGGTCGGACAGTGACTGGGCGGCCCTCTCGGACAACGAGGTAACCATCCAGATCGACCAGGCCAAGAAGATCCTGGTCAAGGTGCCGGATGTCCGCGACCAGTTCTCCGTGATCGACCTCATCGACCAGGCGACGCA
>JBEPZP010000049.1:0-3433 GCA_041640735.1 Thermomicrobium sp. | reverse complement strand
CGCCGAGGTGGCGAGCGCCAACCAGTACGGCGACGACACCACGCCGGTCACCGTGGGGCTGGGCAACGGCGAGACGCGGCCGACCGTGGCGCTGGTGCGGCTCCGCGAGGTGCTGGCCGAAGCGCGGGCACCGATGACCAACCCGCGTGTGGTGGTGCCGGTCTGGTTCGCCACCATGCTGAGCCTGGAGCTGGGCAGCCGGGCGACGCAGCTCGGTGACCGGGCGACGCAAGAGGGCATGGTGGCACCGGGGTTCCTGGGGACGTTTGAGGGGCTGCAGGTGTACGTGTCGCCGAACGTCCCAAACACGACCGGCACGAAGTACAAGGTGCTCGCCGGTGACCCCATGATCACCTTCGCGTCGGCGATCGAGAAGGTCGAGACGACCCGCTTGCCGAACGACTTCGCGACCGGCGTCAAGGCCCTGTACGTGTACGGCGCGAAGCTCCCCCGCGGGCAGTACCTCGCGCTCGGCACGTTCAACCGCGGTAGCTACGCGTAGGAGTGAGCGATGGCCTGGTTCCGGCATCCGGTGAGCGGTCAGGAGTTCGAGGCAGTCGGGGTGTGGGAGGAGCTGGCGCGGCGGAACGGCTGTGTCGAGATTCCTCCCCCGCCAGCCGTGAGCAGCGAGGGAGACGAGCGTGCGCCCGACGATGGCAGCGATCGTGGCCAGAATCCGCGACCTCGTGGGCGACAGCGGGCCTGACCCGGTCTGGTCGGACGATGAGATCGAGCGGTTCGCCGACGCGGTGGCGATCGTCGGGGCTCAGGTGCAGCTCGACCCCGTGGGCCCGCTTCCGACCACGACCTGGCGCACCCTGGTCGCGCCCTGGGAGCTGGGTGCACGGCTCTACGACGCGGCAGGAAACCAGCTCGCGGTTGCGACCGATCGAGGGACGAGCGGAGTATGGGAGACAGCTGCAGCGATCCGTGGCCCAGTCTGGGTGCTCGGGAACCTGATCGACGTCTACCTTGCTGCAGCGAGCCTCCTCGACGCCTGGGCAGCGCGAGAAAAGGCGTCGTACGACGTCGAGGTAGCGGGTGATACCCGCCTCTCTCGCTCGCAGAAGGTGTCTCATCTCCTGGAACTCGCCGCGCGGTACCGGAGCCAGGCCTGGCCGCGCGTGAGCGCAGCTGGGCGGACCGATCTCGAAGGTGTCGTGCCGTGGTGATCGACGCACGCGAGCACGCAGCGATCGCCGCCGAACTCGTGCGGCTTTTCGCGCACACCGTCATCGTCGAGCGAGTCACGCGTACGGTCGGCGACTACGGCGAGCCACAGGAGACCTGGGTGACGGTCGCGACGGTGCCGGCACACGTGCAGGTGCGGGGGCCAGCTCGAACGCCGGACGAACTGGCGTTCTTCGCCCAGTCGATCCGCGTCATCGTGCCGGGCACAGCGGACGTTCGCCCGGGCGACCGGGTCACGTTCGGCGGGCGCTCGTACGTGGCGCGCAGTGTGAGCGAGGCGGCATACGGGCTCGCGCGCGTCATCGAGGGGGAAGGGATATGAGAGTGACGAGGGACAGTCTGTGGGAATTTGCCGCCAAGGCAGTGGTCGCGGTGCCCCTAGCGCTGTGGGCAGCAGTGCCGGCCCTGGTCAAAGCGCTCGTGGTGCTCATGGCGCTGGACATCCTCGCCGGGTTCCTGAGCGCCGCCGTGGCCGGGCGGGCGAACTCCGGTGCCATGTGGAAGGGGCTCCTCAAAAAGGCGCTCGTTCTCCTCGTAATCAGCACGACCCATGTCATTGAGCCAACGCTGGGGCTACCGGTCTCCTCAGCCGTCGCCGCCTTCTATGTGGCGCACGAGGCGCTCTCGATCACGGAACACGCGATCGCAGCCGGCGTGCCGGTACCTGACGCCGTGCGGCGTGCACTCCAGGGGAAGGTGCCAGGTGATCAAGGTCAAGGTGAATCTGCTCGATAACAAGGTGCCCAAGGTCGCCGAGCAATTGCGCCCGCGAGCCGGGCAGCTGGTGCGCAAGGCGGCAGCGGACATCACGGCGTCGGCCAAGAACCGTGCGCCAGTCGATACGGGCAACCTGCGGAACAGCATCACGTGGCAGCGTGCTGGGGAACTCACGGCAATCGTGAACGTCGGCGCGGAGTACGGCATCTACGTCGAGTACGGGACACGGAAGATGCGAGCACAACCCTATCTCGGCCCAGCAGTGGACGAGGTGCTGCCGGAGCTCCGCGCTGCGTTGAGGGAGCTGGTGCGTGTTTGAGGCGCTCGAAATCATGCGCTGGATCGTCACGACCCTGCGCAACGACGCGCAGCTGGCCGGGCTCATTGCCGGCCGGGTGCACCTCGACCAGGTGCCACCAGACAGCCAGCTGCCAGCCATCGTCGTTTCCCAGCATTCGACCAGGGACGTGAACGCGATCGGGGGTGCTCGCGTCGTGACCGTCGTGCAGGTGCTGGTGAAGGTGATCGGGCACCCCACCGGGCTGCCGTCGCTGGCGACCATCGCGGAACGGCTCGATGAGGTGCTCCACGGGGCGAGCGCGGAACTCACGGCTGTGACCGTGCATGGCTGCGTGCGCACCGAGCAGGTGCTTTACCTCGAAGGGGTGGAGACGGGCGGGTACGCCCACGTCGGCGGCATTTACCAGGTCATCGCGCGAGAGCGGAGGTGAGATATGCCACGTGCATCGATCGCCCAGCGAGTCCAGATCGGAGTCGAGACCACGCCGGGTACAGCCGTGCCGGCGAACCGGCTTCTGCAGGCACTCGGCATCGAGAAATCGATCGAGATCGAGTCGGCGCAGTTCAAGCCAGCCGGGTTCAAGTTCCCCACGATCTCAGTCGTGGGTAAAGAATGGACGGAGGCCGAGCTTTCGGGGACGCCGACCTACACCGAGCTGGTGTACCCGCTCGCCTCGATCCTCGGATACCAGGATCCGACCCAGCTCAACCCACCGTCCGGTACGGCCTACGAGTGGATCTTCGAGCCGAAGGCCAACGCGCCGGACACCGTAAAGACGTTCACCGTAGAGCAAGGCGACGGCACGACTAACGAGCGCTTCACGTATGGGCTCGTCACCGAGTTCGGGATGAACATCTCGCGAGAGGAGATCGAGATCGAGGGCACCATGCTCGGCAAGCGCATCGAGCGCGTGTCGAGCCTGACCGCGAACCCGACCGCCATCCGCCTGGAGCCGATCCTCCCCACCCAGATCTCGGTCTACCTCGATACCAGCCACACCGCGCTCGGGACGACCAAGATCCGCCCGATCTCGATCGAGTGGAGCATCAGTGACCGCTTCTCGCCGCTGTGGGTGCTCGACTCGGACATCGACTCGTTCGCTGCGGTGAACGAGGCCGAGCCGGATACGGAGCTCAACCTGCTCATCGAGGCGGACAACGCCGGGATGACGCTCCTGGACACGATGCGTCAGGGCGCGAAGGCGTTCCTCCGCATCAAGGCACT
>JBEPZP010000048.1:0-11805 GCA_041640735.1 Thermomicrobium sp. | reverse complement strand
GCCCCTCGCGTTCCCAGGCGACCCACCCCAACGCTGCGAGGAGCCCGAGACAGGCCGCCAGTTCCCGCCGCGACCCGTCGAAGGCCGGTGGAGCATCCGTCTCGGCCGCTGCACCAGGTTCCTGGTCGGTCTGTGCCAACGCTGCCTGTAACCACGCACCAGCTACCTCGAAGCGGCCCCAGACCGGTCGCTCGGCGAAACGCGCAGCCAGCCAGCGTACCGCCGGGTGCTCCAGCACGTACGCGGCCAGGAGCTCAGGGTGCTCGTGCAGGCGCGCGCTCGCCGCCGTGCCGCGGAACTTGCGCCCGCCCTTGCGCGCCCCGCTCTTTCCACGCTCCGCCTGGGGCGCGAAGTCCGCTGCGTAGCGGCACTGCTGAGCCACTTGGCAGCCGTGCTCACCACAGGCGGGTATCTTCGTATTCAGCGCTTGTAACAAGCCGACACGACCGAGGGCGAGCAGCACCCCGGGAGCGACGGCGCCGGGGAGGTCGTGCTCGGCCTGGTGCAGGCAGGCGACGCCGCCCTCGCCCAGGGCAGCGAGGCGCGCAGCCAGGTCGCGCAGGTCGAGACGCCACGCCTCCGTCACGCTTGTCCTCCGGCCTGGTACAACCCGCGCGTCGAGAGGATGCGCGCTTCTCCACGCCGCGCTAAGGCGTCGACGACGGCGAAGAGCTGGCGGAAGCGCTCGCGCGCTTCCTCTTCCGCTGGATCGAGGGGATCAGCCAGGAACGTGCGGCGGTCGCCGACCAGGACGAGGAGCGAACGCGCCCGGCTGATCGCCACGTTCAAGCGCCGCCACTCGGCGTGGAGCGCTCCGATCGCCCCTTCCGCGTTGCTGTTGACCAGGCTCACGACGATCACTTCGCGCTCGCTCCCTTGGAAACGGTCGACGGTATCGACGCGTACACGGGCCAGCGTGGGCTGCGCGCGCTCCAACCGCTGGCGGATGAGCGTGTTCTGGCGACGGTAGGGGGAGATCACCCCGATCTCCGCGACGACCCGCTCGTGTCGCTCCGGCGGGATACCGGCCAGGAACTCGGCGAGGAGCGCAGCGATGAGGTCGGCCTCGCGCTCGTTTGCCCGTCCTTCGTCATCGGCCGCCAGCGTCGCGCCACTGTCGCGCCCGAGCGGATCGTCGCTGGTATCGAGGTAGAGCACCGGCGGGCTCTGCGCCAAGAGCCCGCGTGCACCCTGCGCGCCGTGGTCGTCCAGCCAGTGGGCGAGGCGCCGCTCGGCCACGCGCTCGTCCGCCGGACGCAACACGCCGTCGTAGAAGACGCGGCTGACCAGCTCGCAGATGGGACCGTTCATGCGGTATTGCTCGCTGAGCCGGATGCAGGACTCGGGATACAGCCGCTGCAGCCGCTCGAAGGCCGAGGTACGCAGGCTGTCCTCCGGACGCAGTCCGAGACGACGCAGGTCGTCCCAGAAGACGGGAGCGCGCGCCGCAGTCACCACTGGCGGGAGCTGGTTGGGGTCGCCGACGAGGACGAGGCGCCCGCGGTACCCCAGCGGCAGGCGACGCAGGGCCTGGAGGAAGGCCGGTTCGGTGGCCTGCGCGGCTTCGTCGACGATGACGGTATCGAAGGTGAGGCCGCGGAGTTCGGGGGTGGCGGCCGAACCCAACGTGGCGACGAACACGGCTGCGTGGTCGTGGATCACTTGTGCCCGCTGGCTCGCCGCGAGGAGCGCAGCGATCGCTTCCTCGTCCGTCTCCGGTGGTACCGCTTCAGCCAGCCCGGCACGGTGCAGCAATGTCTGGTCGCGGACGTGGCGCTCCATACCCTCCCGCGGGTTGCCGACGCGGACGAGGAAGGGGAGCACCTCTGGATGCTTCTCCACGATCTTGTGCACGACTTCGTCGGCTGCCCGGTGCGTGTTGGTCAGGACGAGGACCGGCCGGCGCTCGGGGACGCGTGCCGGGTCGAAGAGCGCCCGCGCGACCAGCGCGTGCACGAGGGCCGCGATGAGGGCCGTTTTGCCGGTACCCGGCGGCCCCTGGACGAGCAGAAGCTCCCCGGCTTCGAGCCCGAGGGCGGCTGCTAACGCTTGGCGCTGGACGGCGTTGAGCCCCACGCCGGCCCAGCTCGGTAGCGGTGTGGTCGTCCGCGGACGCTCCGGCGGACGCAGGCCGAGGATGGTCTGGCTGAGCGGCGGCAGTTCCCGCCAGTGGATCTCGCGGCCGCGCGCTGGCGCCGCCTCCATCGAGGCGACGAAAAAGTCGGCCAACCCTTCCAGTTCCCAGGCCCGCATGTCGAACCCGGTAAGGTGGTCGACCCGGTAGCAAGGTTCTTCCCCAGCGGGCGCCAGCGGGACGCGGTCGTGGAGTTCGATTTCGATCTCGTGCTCCGCGACCCGCAGCACGCGTCCCTGGACGGAGAAGAGTTCGCCGGGTCGTGGGACGCGACCGAGCAAGCCGTCCGGCCACTGCGGCGTGACGAGCACGGTGTCGTCCTCGCGGATGCGGGTATCGAGCCGGCGTTCCGGCCGGACGAACGTCACCCGGCGCTCCTGCTGCTCGGCGAGGCGGAGGTCGCCGAGCGTGATCCCCTCGCGTTCGAGGGCCGCGGGCGGGGTGTGCACGAGGTGGAAGAGGTGCTCCCACTCGGCGTGCTCCTCGGCCTTGAGCTGGCGGTGGAACCAGACCCAGTAGGCGAACAACGGGGCCGGAGCGAAGCGGAAGAGTCCCTCCAGCGCGCGCCCTTCCCGGTCGCGGGACTGGGTGCACACCTGGCGCATCCGGGCCGGGCATACGTGACACGGCGGGCGTTCGCTCAGGAGGTCGAACTGCCCGACGACATGGCGGAGACGCCAGTCCTGTGTCGCCTGGTCGAGCCGGTAACGGTCGTACCCCGTGAAGAGGCCGCTCGCCACGCAGTAGAAGACGTTGCGGGCCTGCGCGATGAGATCGATGAGGCGCTCGTCGCGCCGCGAGAGGTTGAGCCGCAGCCGCTGGACGATCGGGTGCTGCTCGAGCGGCAGGGCCGTGACGCGCTCGTTTTCGACCAGCTCGACGACGGCATCGATCGCCTCGAAGCCGAGGCTCTGCAACAGCTCGCGGTAGGCCAGGGCCTGCATACCACCGGGGAACGTCTCGCCGGTCAGCGGGTCGCGTTCGGCGAACGCGGAGCGCGTCTTGACCTCGGCCACGCGCACGGGCAGACCCGGCTGCCGCGGGAGCTCGACGCGGTCGGCCCGACCGGAAAGGCCACGCCGCTCCGAGTAGAAGAGGCGCTCGAGGTAGAGCTCCACCGCCGCTGCTTCCGGCTCCTGCCCGGCCGCGATCTGCTCGAGGATCGATCCAGCAGCGCCGAAGGAACCGAGGACGTCCTTCGGCGCTCCGCCGTCGCGCCCTGGGCGGACGCCGAGGAGGCTCTGGATCGTGCGCGTCCACTCCTGCCAGACGGCAGCCCGGTAGGCGCGCGCGGCTCGCGCAACGTCACCGGTGCGAGCGAACTCGGCCAGCGCGCGCCGGTATCCCGCGTGGATCGCTCGCCCGCGCACGTCACCCGGACGGCGCGGTGGCTCGCGGTCATCGCGGGAGAGGCCGAAGAAGCGCTCGAAGAAGACGCGGAGCGGGCAGTTGTAGAGCTGCTCGACGAAACTCCCGGTGACGGTGTATTCGGGAGCGACGATGAACTTGAGCAGCACCGTCTGCAGGTAGCCGCTGGTCGTCCGGGCCGCGACGGCCTTGAGCACCTGCAGGCGCAGCCGCTCCCTGATGCCACGCCGGTGCCGGGCATCGAGGACGTACCAGAGCACGGGAAAGTAGTGCGAGAAGGGATTGGGCGCGGTGCAGCCGGGATACCACTCGTTGGTGTAGACGGCGCAGAGCCCGAGCGGCCGCCCGTCCTCGGTGTAGGCGCGGAGGAGGAGCTTGCGCCGGTCGACCGGTGGGGCGACCGGCTCGACCAGGAGCGGGACATCGAGCCACTGCGGCACACCCGGTGCCATGCGCAGCTGCCGCCAGGCAGCCTCGGTCTGGTCGTCGCGAGGGGGGCGTTCATCCTGCGCCATGCTCCGGCTCCTCGCTCGGACTCCGCTGGGGCACGTAGAGCGCGAGGGCGAACCGGTGGGTCAAAGCCAGCGCGTCCTCGCCCCAGGCGGCGGTGAGCGTCGCCACCAACGCGCGGAAGAGATCGCGCGGCGAGGCTTCGGCCGCGAGGAGTTCCTCTTCCTCGTCAGCCGGTGCGCCAGCGAGGAGCGCGAAGACGGCACGCGCCCGGCGCAGTAACGTGGCGAGGCCATCGGGGTCGTCGGCACGTTCCGCGAGGCCGGCGCGCTGGGCCAAGCGGAGGAGCCAGGCCAGGGCCGTCTCGGTCCCCTGGTCGCGCAGGATGGCGACGCGAGCACGCAACAGCGCCCAGGCGCACCAGGCACGCTCGTCGGTCGCGGCTTCCCGCCACACTGCCGCCAGCCGATCCACCTCGGCGGCATAAAAGTCGCGTTCCTCGGGTGGGAGCTGGTCGAGTCTGGCCAAGAGCTCGCGGACGACCCGCACGCTGGGGAGCGTGCGTTCCTTTTTCTGTCTGTCGTCGCCCTCACCGGGTACCGACTGCAACACGTCCCTGACCAGGCGATAGAGCGCCCAGCCCAGGGCGATCCGCTGCTGGTGCTCGGGAAACCGCGCGAGGCGAGCAGCACGCTGCAGGGCCATCGCCGCGGCACGCAAATCCCAGACCGCCAGCGCGCGGTAGGCCTCGTCGAGTTCGTCGCGCACGAGGTCTTCGGCTGGGGCGAGCAGGGCACCGTCGAGCCGGAGGAGCCCACCGGCGCGTTCAGCGGTGAGTGCCGCGACAGCCCCCTCCCGCAGCGCATCAGCGACCCGGCGGACGCGCGTGGGCTCGACCACCGGGTCCTCACCGGCGAAGCGTCTCGAGCGCAGCGCCTCCACGCGCGCGGCGACCTCAGCCAAGAGCTGCTCGGTGGCTGCTCGATCGGCTGTCTGTTCGGAGGGAGCCGCCGAAGACTCCTCGGGAACCGGACGGACCGCCATCCCCGCATCCCTCGCTGATACCGGCGCGAACCTCGCCAGCGATCGTAGCGGAGCGAGGCAGCCGCTGTCCAGCTCTCCCCCGTAGGGAGGTACACCGAGCAGTGCTGCGCTCGGCAATGGAACCAGGCACGCATACCCCATGCGAGCGACAGAGTCTCCTGTGCACTCGAGCGAGCCTCACGCTGCCGCCCAGCGGGCGCGAGCGTTATACTCGAGCCCCAAGAGGCGACTGCCGCGGTCAACACACCCTAGGGCAGCGTCGCGAGTGCAGGCTGGCGATGGATGGGGAGCAGCGGGCACGAGGGGGATAGCATGGCCGAGCAGCTGGTTCACCCGACACCGATGCGCGGCGTGCCGCAACCGAGGCGCGAGGACGTGCTGGGTCACCCACGGCTGACGATTCTCGAACACCCGCTGGTGACCGCCCTCTTGACGGTCGCTCGTGACGAGCGGACACCTCCGGCCGAGTTCGAACGCGTGCTGCACGAGTTGACGCGATTTCTCCTCTACGAAGCGCTACGGGACGAACCGCTGGAGACGTTCCGGGTTCCCTCACCGACCGGCGAGCAAGCCGACGGCGGTGCACTGCGGGCCGGCCTCGCCGTCTTGGCCATCCTACGCGCCGGCCTGGGGATGCTCGCACCGCTGCGCCAGCTCATTCCGGCAGCACCGATCTACCTCGTCGGCGCTCGGCGCGACGAGGAGACGCTCCGTTCGACCATCTACTACAAGAAGCTGCCGGAGCGCTTCGACGTCCTGCGCCACGTGGTGATCGTCGACCCGATGCTGGCGACCGGTGGCTCTGCGGTGGCGACCGTGGGGCTCTTGCGCCAGACCTACGACGGGCCGATCTCCTTCCTCGGCATCATCGGGGCGCCCTACGGTGTGCAGCACTTGCTCGAGGCCGATCCTGACGTCCGCATCTTCCTCGCAGCGCTGGACGAGCGGCTCGACGACCGCGGCTTCATCGTGCCGGGTCTCGGTGACGCCGGCGACCGCCTCTTCGGGACACACTGAGCGTTCCCGTCGTGTCCGGACTCGGAGTGCCTCGAGCGAGCAGGCGAGTGACCGGAAGCAGGCTCAGCGTGCAGCGGGCGGGAAAGCGGAGACGAACCACGCGGTACCAGGCACTGCAGTTTGTGCTCCGGGTCACCGTGTGCGTCCTCCTCGTAGCCGTCCTGGTAGGCCTGCGCCCGGTCGCAGCAGCACCTCCGACCGAACCCGAGCAGTTGGCGACCGAATGGGCGGTCGCGATCGACCCGCTCGTCTGTCCAGTCGTGCAGGCCGAGCCGGCGCGCGCTCGCTGTCTCGCGAGGGTACCGGCCGGACAGGCTGCGATCGCGCCGGACGGGACGTGGTGGCACCTCCGTTTCGCCACGCAGGCCGAAGCCAGCGACTGGATCGCGCGCCTTTTGGCGACGCCGGGCGTGACCCTCGTCGAGCCAGCGGTACGCTTGGTGTACCAGTGGACACCGAGCGATCCGCTGTTCCCCCAGCAGGGCTGGCTCACGGTGACCGGTTTTCCCCAAGCCTGGGAGGACACGATCGGGCGGGCCAACCTCCTCGTGGCGGTGATCGACTCGGGAGTGGCCGCTGGTCATCCAGACCTCGCCGGGAAGCTGGTGCCCGGGTACGACTACCTGCACCGGGACCCGGAGCCCGACGACGAAGTGGGCCACGGCACGGCGGTGGCCGGGATCATCGCGGCAGCAGCCGACGGCCGTGGGATCGTCGGTGGCGCACCCGGCGTACGGATCCTCCCGCTCAAGGTCGGTGACCAGTCGGGTGCGAGTTCGCTCTTGATCGCCGAGGCGATCTACGGCGCGATCGAGCGGGGAGCCCAGGTGATCAACCTGAGTCTCGGCGCCGATACCCCGAGTGCGACCCTGAAGCGCGCGATCGAAGAGGCCTACGACCGAGGCATCGTCGTCGTCGCCGCAGCCGGGAATACGCCGGACGCCGTGACCTTCCCGGCCAGCTACCCCGAGGTGATCGCGGTCGGCGGCGCGACGGCGGACGGCAAGCGCCTGGCCAGCTTCAGTTCGCGTTTGACCCGCGTCGACTTGATCGCACCGGCCGAGAACGTCCTGACGACGAGCTGGGACGGTCGCCATCCCGGTTGGGAACCGCGCACCGGCACCTCGTTCGCAGCGCCGATCGTCAGTGCCGCCGCCGCACTCGTCCGTTCGGTCGCGCCGGACAGCAGCGTGGAATGGGTTCGACAGTCACTGCGGGAGACGGCGCAGCCGCTCGACCCACCGGGACAACCGGGCACCGGGAGCGGGCTGCTCTCGGCGGGCGGCGCGGTCCAGCGCGCCGTCATGCGGCGCTTCGCCCAGACCTGGCAGCGAACCGACCTCCCGGTCGCGGCGGGCTACGCGACGCGCTCCTGGCTGTGGGGACCCAGCGCCTTCGCGGCCGGTCGCGAGCCGTACGAAGGAACGCGCTCAGGGAGCCGCGCCGTCGTCTACTTCGACAAGGCACGGTTGGAGCTGACCGATCCCGAGCGACCGCCCGAGGACCCATGGGCGGTCACCTCTGGACTGCTGGCGCGAGAACTCATCACCGGCCTGATGCAGACCGGTGATGCCTCGTTCGTCCCCCGCCAGCCCGCAGCGGTGCCGGTCGCCGGGGACCCGGACGATACGACCGCGCCTACCTACGCGAGCTTGGCTCGCCTGCTGACCGCCCCGCCGCTCGCGGAGGGCGAAACGATCGTCCAGACCCTCGACCGCTCCGGTCGCGCCGGTCGGGAGGAGCGCCTAGCACAGTACGACGTGCGGGCTGGCCCGCTGGTGCCGGAGACGGGTCACCGTATCGCCTCGGTCTTCTGGGAGTTCTTGCAGCAGGAGAGCCTCGTGTACGAGGCGGGAGCGTACCGCACCGCCCGGCTGTTCTGGCCACTCTTCGCCGTGACCGGCTTCCCGATCACGGAAGCGTACTGGACGCGCGCCAAGGTCGGGGGGACCGAACGGGACGTGCTGGTGCAGTGCTTCGAGCGACGTTGCCTCACCTACACTCCGGAGAACCCGCCGGGTTGGCGCGTCGAGCTCGGCAACGTCGGCCAGCACTACTATCGCTGGCGGTACGGTGCGGTCCCGCCTGGTCCGATCGTCGAGGATCCGGCCGCGCTGGCGCCGGTGGACGGTGGCCGTCGCGGCTGAGGAGTCGTAGACTGTCCCCGATCGCACGAGCCCGGGTACGGCTCGTGCCCTCGGGAGGAGCGCGGGGACAGTGCGACTCGGTAGGAGCGGGCCAGCGGCGGGCGGCGCACACGCGGGGACGCCCGACTGGCAACGGACGCTCGCCGCGCTGTGGCTAGCGCAGACGCTGACGATCATCGGGTTCAGCCTACGGACACCGTTTCTCCCTTTCTTCATCGCCGAGTTGGGTGCCGAGCGCCTCGAGACCCAGGTGCTGTGGGCGGGAGCGATCAACGCCGGGGGCGCCGCGGTGATGGCGATCACCGCGCCGCTGTGGGGTGCACTGGCCGACCGCTACGGGCGCAAGCTCATGGTCCTGCGGGCGATGGTCGCTGGCTCGTTGACGATCGGCCTCATGGCGCTGGCGACGAGCCCCTGGCAGCTCTTCGCTCTGCGCCTCATCGAGGGCGGGTTTACCGGCACCGTCACCGCCTCGACGACGCTCGCTGCAGCGACGGTTCCCAAACAGCGGCTCGGCTTCGGGCTCGGCCTGATGCAGATGGCCGTCTTCTCGGGATCGGCGGTCGGGCCGCTCATCGGAGGCGTCCTGGCCGATGCTCTCGGCTACCGTGCGACCTTCGCGCTCGCCGGGAGCCTCCTGCTCGTCTCGGCAATCCTCGTCTTTTTCCTCGTCGAGGAGCGCTTCGAGCCACCGCCACCGCGGGAAAGTCGACGCGAGGCCGGGAGCGAGACCTGGCGGATGCTCCTCGCGCCGGCACTCTTGGGCATCGTCGTGAGCCTCTTCGCGCTGCGGGCAGCCAGCATGGCGCTGCAACCGATCGTCCCCCTGCTCGTCCGAGAACTGGCGCACGACTCCGCAGCGGTGAACTCGCTCGCCGGCCTGGCGATGGGCGTCAGCGGCATCACGAGCGCCGTCGCCTCGGTCGTCCTGGGACGCGCCAGCGACCGCGTGGGGCAACGGCCGCTCCTCCTCGCCAGCGGCGCACTGGCCGCCGTGACGTTCTTTCCGCTCGCTTTCGCCCGCGAGGTCTGGCACGTCGTCGTCCTCCAGGGCGTCTTCGGGATCGCGTCGGGTGGCATGCTGCCGACAGCCAACGCGCTGGTCGCGCGCCTGACGCCGGAGGAGCGACGCGGGACCGTCTACGGGTTCACGACGACCGCCTCGTCGCTCGGCGCCTTCGTCGGCCCGCTCGGTGGGACTGCGCTCGCCGCAGTGTGGGGACTCCATGCGCCACTGGTCGTCATCGGGTTCGCGCTCGCCGCCACAGTGGCCTGGGTGTGGCGGGCCCTCCCGCCGGACGAAACGAGTGCCCCGCGCCGTCCCGCCCCGACACAGGTAGCCAGCGGCGAGGACTGACGACTTCTCGGGCTCCTTGCGGACCAGGTGAGTGGACACCGGCGGAACGCGCGAAACTCGGCACCGGCCGCCGCGCGCGGCCGGAGGGAACCAAACAGCGGGCGAGGCACCGAGCAGCGAGGAGAGAGCCGTGTCGCCGCGGTCCGGTACGACGGAACGGTAGCCAGGGACTCACGATGCGAAGCGTGCCGGGTCGAAGGGCTGCAGCGAGAGCGGCGGTGACTTTCCCTCCAAGAGGTCAGCGACGACTTCAGCCGTGATGGGACTCAAGAGGATCCCGTTGCGGGCATGACCACTCGCGATCCAGACGTTCTCGTAGCCGGGCAGCCGGCCGAGCACAGGAAGGCCATCGGCCGACCAGGGACGGAGCCCAGCCAGCGCTTCCACGAACACCGCATGGTCGAGCGCGGGAACGGTTTCGTGGGCGAAGGTCAGGAGGTCGTGCACGCCCCGAAGTGTCGGGCGTCGATCGTAGACTGCCAGTTCCTCGGTAGAACCGACTGCGACCGTTCCATCTGCCTTGACGGCGAGATACTGCTCGCCGCGGTAGAGCGTATGCCGCACACGCGCGTCCCAAGCGTGGAGACGGACGAGTTGACCGCGCAGCGGGCCGAGGGGCAGCGGTACGCCGAGCTGGGCGGTGAGTGCGCCGCTCCAGGCCCCGGCCGCGATAACCGCGTGGTCGCAGGCGATGCGCTCCGTGCGGGTGAGGACGGCCTGGAGGCGGGTTCCCTCGCGCTCGAAACCGATCACCTCGGCGCCCTCGTCGATCCGGGCCCCACCGAGCGCAGCCGCACGAGCATACGCCTCGACGAGCCGCGGGGAGAGGACCTGGTGCTCGTAGGGGAGGAGGAGCGCTCCGCGGAAGAGCGGCGAGACGGCTGGTTCGAGCTGTCGCAGCTCGTACTGGTCGAGCCAGCAACACCCCGCGTCGCGGGCGCGGAGCACCGGCAACGCTGCGCGGAGCGCCGCTTCCTCGTCGGCCGTGAAGGCGAGCAGGAGGGCACCGGTGTGCCGGAGTTCCACGTCGATCGCTGTCCGCTCGCGCAGGTCGGCGGCGACCTGGGGAAAGCGCGCGAGACTCGCCGCCCCGAGCTCGCTCAGGGGATCGCCGGTCGAGCCGCTACCCGGGATGCTGAGGAGCCCAGCATACGCGATGCTGGCCTGACCACCCACGGTCGCGCGCTCGAGCACGCGCACGTCGCGCCAGCCGCGGCGGACGAGCTCGAACGCGACGGCGCAACCGATGATCCCACCGCCGACGATGACGACCGAAGCCTGTGCGGTCATCCTCACGCCCCCTTCCAGCCGGATTGTGATGCAGCGAGCTGAGAGGACGCAAGGGCACCGTGCACTCACAGGAGGGTGCACCACCGTGGCCGCGCGCGATGCGGGAGCGGAGCGCTGCCAGGGAAGGTAGTCCACCCGGGAAGGTAACAGAGGCAGGTGCCAGCGGGCGGGCCGGCCGAGGCACGCATGCCTGACCCCTACGAGACGTGGCTGCCCCCGGGCCATGGTGCCGCCGCACGGTACGCGTGCGCCTGAGCCCCTTGCACCAGGGTGCGCCGGTCTCTGTGTAGGGGCGCGGCGTGCCGCGCCCGGGCCGCGCCGTCAGGCGCGGGGTAACCGGGCAGCCGGGTGAACCAGCTCGACGGGCACCTTGACCGGGTGCAGGCCACGGGGTACCTCGTCTGCCGATGCACGCCGCTCCCCGGCCCTGCGGGCCGGGCGGGTCAGGCACGCCTGACCCGCCCGGGTCGGGCACGCCCGACCCCTACACAGGCTATGCGTTGGTGCTGCTTGCCGGTGGCCGTGGTGTACGTCGGCGTGGTACCGAGGGATGCTGCACCCGAGATTGCTCTGTTGGAGCGCGGCGTGCCGCGCCCGGGCCACGCCAAATGGCGTGGGGTGACCACCTGGGGTCGGGTAACCTGGCAGGCGAATGCTGGCACATCGCCACACGTCGAGGTGGGGTACGCCCGGCCCGCGCGGGCCGGACGGGTCAGGCATGCCTGACCCGTGTGGGTCACGCACGCGTGACCCCTACGAGACGAGGATCCCCCTACCCAGGTTGCGGCGGCGCGGTACCGGGGTGCCTGGCCGGGTCGATGAGGTGCGCAACACCTGTGTAGGGGCGCGGCGTGCCGCGCCCGGGCCGCGCCACCAGGCGCGGGGGACCACCCCGATAGGGCGGCGACGTCGACGGATGTGTCGACCAAGTTCACGGCACCGTAGACGTGGCGGGCGCAGGCAGGTGGGCCATACCCGGCCCTGGCGGGCCCGCCCGG
>JBEPZP010000047.1:0-12088 GCA_041640735.1 Thermomicrobium sp. | reverse complement strand
CTCGTGTGCCCAGGCGCTGCGTCACGACGAGCCGGAGGAGATCGACCGATGACGGACCGTCTCGGGTGGCTCTCGGCACCCTGCCGTGTGGGTTGGCTCGCGCTCGCCGTCGCGCTCGGTGCGTACGGGGTCGCGACCCAGCAATGGACAGCGCTCTTGGCCGGACTCGCCCCAGCCGTCGGCCTGCTCACCGGTCTCCTGGTCAACAGGGCGGCAGGCGGCTGCGACGACCGTTCGGCGAGGCGCTGCACGGGGGCGAGCGATGACTGAGCTCCAGGCCTGGTTCGCGAGCTGGCTGTCGGTCGTGGCCGGCTGGCTGCCCTTCGGCTACAGCTTCGGCGCTGGCATGCTGGCGGCGGTCAATCCGTGCGGGTTCGCGATGCTCCCTGCCTATCTCGCGCTGTTCCTCGGCAGCGATGACGGCGGAGCCCTCTCCTCTCCGCAGCGATTGGCACGCGCCGCTCTGGTCGGAACGAGCGTCTCGCTGGGGTTTTCGACGCTCTTCGTGCTGGCCGGCCTCGTCGTCTCGCTCGGCGGGACGTTCCTCTTCCCGGTCATGCCGTGGGTCGGTACCGGTATCGGTGTCCTCTTGGTCCTGCTCGGGCTCGCCCTCTTCTTCGGTAAGGTCGTGCGTCCCAGCCTCTTCGTCCAGCTCGCGGACCGGCTCACCCAACGCGACGAACGCTCGGTTCGGGCCTTTTACCTCTTCGGCCTCGCCTACGGCCTAGCTTCCCTCAGCTGTACCTTGCCGGTCTTCATGATCGCGGCTGGCAGCGCGCTCCTGAGCGGCGACCTGGGCCGCGGCGTCCTCCAGCTGGCCAGCTACAGTCTGGGCATGGCGTCGGTCATCGTCAGCCTCACCTTCGCGCTCGCCTTCCTGCGCCTCGGTCTCGTCCGCCTGCTGCGCCGGGCGGTGCCGTACGTCCAGACAGCTGCCGCGATGCTCTTGGTCTTCGCCGGCGTGACTATCGTCGCCTATTGGTCGACCTATCGATGAGTCCTCGAGCAGAGGTAGTCGGGAAGGATCGTCGCCACGCTCGCCGAGACACGGGCTACCGCGTCGCGCCGCGCGTACCCCAGGCCGATTGCCTTCATCGGCTCGGGCGAGACTGCCCGCGCCGGGCGACAAGCCTTCGCGGCAGTGCTCAGCGCCTTGACCCCACCGGTGCGGATCGCCATCCTCGAGACACCGGCCGGGTTCCAGCCGAACGCCCACCTCGTCGCCCGCAAGGTCGCTGACTTTCTCCGCGACCATCTGCCCGAGTTCGAGCCGGAGGTCCGCTTCGTCCCGGCGCGCCAGCGCGGCACGGTGTTCGACCCGGACGCGCCGCTCGTCGCCGAGCCGATCGACTGGGCGGACTGCGTCTTCGCTGGGCCGGGGAGCCCGACCTACATGGTCCGCCAGCTCGCCGGTTCCTACACCTGGCAACGGCTGGTCGAGCGCTGGCAGGCCGGCCTCCGGCTCGTCTTCGCCAGCGCCGCGGCGATCGCCGTCGGTCGCTTCGCGCTCCCCGTCTACGAGATCTACAAGGTCGGCGAGGAGCTGCGCTGGAGTCAGGGGCTCGACCTCTTGGGGCCGCTCGGCTTCGAGCTGGCGATCGTCCCCCACTGGAACAACCGCGAAGGCGGGCGGGAGCTCGATACCAGCCGCTGCTTCATGGGGCGCGAGCGGTTCGCCTACCTCTACCGCGCCCTGCCGGAGAGCACGACGGTCCTCGGGATCGACGAGCACACCGCGTGCATCCTCGACGTCGCTGCGGGGACCGCACAGGTGCTCGGCAACGGCAGCGTCACCGTCCTCCGGCGTGGCCAGGAGCAGGTCTTCCGGCACGGAGAACGCTTCCCGCTCGTGCTCTTGGCCTCAGTCGCGTCCGGTGACCGCTGGTGAGCGTTCTTCGCCCGCGACTCGTCGCCGGCCGCGGTACGTCTCGGGGGCGGCGAACCAGAACAGGGTGCCCAAGGCGACGATCCCGAGTGCCGTCAGGACGAGCGCCGAGCGGATGCCGAGCGATTGCGCCGCGACGCCGAGGAGCGTGGGGCCGAGCACATACCCGAGTTCCGACAGCATGCGGTAGACACTGAGGGCAGCCGCAGTCATCCCCCGCGGAGCGACGTCGGTCGCATAGGCCGCTGGAGCACCTCCCCCGATCCCGCTCGCCATCGCCCACACGACACAGGCGGCGAGGAACCACGGGTAGGACGGCGCCACGGCGAAGCCGACCAGACCGAGGCCACTGAAGAGCGTCGCCGGAGCGATGACCACCTTGCGGCCGAAGGTATCGACGAGCACACCGGCCGGGTAGGCCATGACCAGCGAGACGACGCTCACTGCCGCCAGCCCGAACCCGATCTGCGACGGGGTCAGCCCGATCTCGCGCTCGGCGCGCAAGGGCACGAGCGTGAACAAGGCGCCGGTGCGCGCGAAGAAGCTGCCGAAGGTGACGAGGCTGATCAGGAGGAGCGGGCGATGGCGCAGCACCTGGAACAACTGCTGGCGGAACACGACGTCGCGCCCGTCCGCTGCAGGCAGCTGGGCTGGTCGGGTCTCGGGCAGGCGCCACAGCCCCAGCAAAGCGACGACCGTGCCGACGAGCGCGTAGACCCAGAACGGCACAGCCAGGCCGCCGTACTGCGCCAGGAGCCCTCCCGGAATCGGACCGAACCCGACCCCGAAGAGGAACACCGTCTGGTAGATCGCCATGCTCCGTCCGCGCGTCGCGGGCTCGGTGATGTCGGCCAGCACGATCTGACCCGCTGTGAGCACCATCGCGGCCCCGCTCCCAGCCACGAAGCGCCCGAGGAGGAAGAGCTCGTAGGTGGGGGCGAGCGCGCAGGCCAGGTTCCCGACCGCCGTGAGGAGCCCGCCGCAGAAGAGCGACCACCGCCGCCCCGCGCGGTCGGCGATCCACCCCGCCGGAGCCGACGAGGTGAAGCGCGCCAGCCCGTACACGGCGATGGCGAGGCCGATCAGCGACTCGGTGACTCCGAAGGCTTGCGCGTAGAGCGGCACCACCGGCACGATGCTCCCGAAGCCGAGTTGGTTGATACCGACGATGGCGGAAATCCAGACGAGGACACGATGCGTCCGGTACCATGAAGCGATGGTGCGTACCGAGAGGAAGGGTATCCGGCGGTGGACGCTCATCGACCTTCCCTTCGCTCGTGCGGCCGATGGAGGAGATCGACGTCTCTGGGGACGAGAGGGAGGACGCTATGGAGCGCGGAGCGACGGTGACTCGATGGGACCGTCCCGAGCCACCCAGCGAGGCGGAGCTCGAGGCCCGCTTGATCGCCGAAGGGCTGGTACCGTACCGCTGGTCGAACGCTCCCGGTGACCGCTACGCTGCGCATACGCACCCGTACCACAAGGTCCTCTACGTCGTCGAAGGATCGATCACCTTCGAGCTGCATCCCGGTGGCCCGATCGAACTCCAGGCCGGTGACCGCCTCGACCTCCCGGCCGGGACCCTGCACAGTGCAGTCGTCGGCCCGGCCGGCGTGGTCTGCCTGGAAGGGCACCGGGCCCCCTCAGGCTGAGGACACCGGCGCGCGCCCGACGTGGGCAGGGATCATCAGGGCGAAGGGCACGCCGGTGAGCGAGGCACCCACCGTCAGCCAGAAGGCACGGTCGATCCCGATCGCGTCAGCGACCGCGCCGAAGGCGAGGGCGATCACGCTCTGCGCGACGAAGCTGGTCGCGAGGGTGAAACCGGAGAGTGGCCCGCGTGCTTCCGGCGCGATGTCGTTGGCCAGGGCCAAGGTCACCGACCGCGGTGGCGTCGCGAAGACCCCGATGACGACCAGGAGCGGGAGCATCCACCAGCTCCCGTTCTCGGTCGCCAGGTAGAGCGCCAGGAGCGGCGCCGTCCCCACTGAGGAGAGGAGCAAGGCGCCCCGCCGGCCGATGCGGTCCGAGAGCGTCCCTCCGAGGAGGCCGCCGATGATACCGCTCGCGTAGAAGGCCGAGAGGGCCAGTCCTCCGTACCACTCGCTCCGCCCGCGTTGGAGCAGATACTCCACCAGAAAGAAACTCGGCGGCGTCACCGCCGCCGTGTTGGCGACCACCGAACCGAGGAGGCCGATGAAGGGGCGCCGGCGTTCGCGCAGGAGGTCGCGGATCCGCACCGTACCGGCGTGGCGTCGCGCGATGGCGTCGCTCTCCTCGGTGCGCAGGAAGAGGAACAGGCTGACCGAGGCCGCCAGCCCTACCACCATCACGACCGGCATCCCGTCGAGCGTGAGATGCGCGATGACGGCGGTCAGGATGACCGGTGCCACTGTCCGGGCCAACTCGCCGCCGGCCATGAAGATCGCCATGGCGCGGCCGAGCCGCTGCCCGCCGAACTCGCCCACCAAGGCGACCGCCGGGGCGTGGAAGGCCGCTGAAGCCAGCCCCGAGACGAGCAAGAGGAGTAACACGACAGCGAAGTGCGGTGCGATACCGATGGAGGAGAGCGCCAGCGCGGCCACACCAGGCGAGAGCACGACGAACCAGCGCCGGCTCGTGCGGTCAGCGACGTACCCGAGCAACGGCTGGACGATCGACGGCAATTGCTGTGCCGGCACCATCGCGCTCGCCACCGCGAGCGAGACGCCCAGCTTGGCCTGGACTGCCGGTACGAGGACACCGAGGAACGACGGATAGAGGTCGTGCGCGAAGTGCGCCCAGGACATCAGCCCGACGCCACGCGCGTCCCACACCCGAGCGCCCTGGGCTGTACGCGCCCTCGCCGCTGCTGCCCCCTCCGCTCCCATTGCCTACCTCCTCGTCGCAGCACGGGAACCCGACGACCGCCACGTCCGGTCGCCGACTGCGCCCCAGTATAGTCCTCGAATCTTCCCCTGGGGCTCCTGAACGGACACCTGCTCGAGCAACGCACCCCGGCCCGCGGCCAGGGGGCTTGACAGACCGGGCAGCCGTTCCTAGGCTAGAAAGAGATCTCCGTGTGATCTGGTGACAAGGTAAAGGCGGCGGCGATGGCCACCCTCGTCGTGATCCCCAAGCTCGGTCTCACCATGACCGAAGGGCGGGTGGTCCGTTGGCTCAAGCGTCCCGGCGAGCCCGTCCGAGCTGGTGAACCTGTCCTGGAGGTCGAGACGGAGAAGCTCACCGTCGAGGTGGAGGCACCGGCATCCGGCATCCTCAGCCACGTCCTGGCCGAAGAGGGAACGACGCTTCCCGTCGCCGCGCCGATCGCGGTCATCGCCGAACCGGGCGAAGCGGTCGACCTGGCGGCGCTGCTCGGTCGTCCTGCCCCTGCACCGGTCACCGCGACTGTCCAGAGTTCCCCCGCTGCTCCGACGGCGCCGCCGCGGGAGGAGGCAGCGAGCGGAGAGATCCGCGCTACACCGGCCGCGCGCAAACTCGCGCGCGAGCACGGTGTCGATCTGCGCCGGCTCACTGGCACCGGTCCCGGCGGTCGCATCACGGCCGAAGACGTCGAGCGCTACCTGGCCGAGCGCGCGGCGGCAGCACCGGCCCGCGGCCAGCCGGTCCGCTTCTACAGCGATGGCTACGCGCTGGCCGGCGAACTCTTCCTGCCCGCCGACGTCACCGGCCCCGTCCCCGGCGTCGTCCTCTGCACCGGCATCCAGGGGATCAAGGAGCTGGGCATGCCGCTGCTCGCCCACGCGCTCGCTCAGGCCGGCTACGCTGCATTGACGTTCGACTACCGCGGCTTCGGGGCGAGCGAGGGGCCGCGCGGTCGGCTCCTCCCGGCCGACCGTGTGCGCGACACCCGCGCCGCGTTGACTGTGCTAGAGACCCATCCAGCAGTCGACCCCTCCCGCTTGGCCGTGCTCGGGCTCAGTCTCGGTGGTGCCCACGCCCTCTCCGTCGCTGCCCGCGACGAGCGTGTGCGCGCCTGCGTCGCGATCGCGCCCGTCACCGATGGGCGGCGCTGGCTGCGTAGCCTGCGTGCGGAGTGGGAGTGGCGCGTCTTCCTCGAGGAACTGGCACGCGACCGGCGAGAACGCGTCCACCGGGAGGCAGCGCAGCGCGTGCCCCTCTCGCACGTCATGCCCCTCGATCCCGAGACCCGCGTCACGCTCCGCGAACTGGCCAAGCGCTCGCCAGAACTGGTCGTCGACTCGGAAGTGACGCTCGATTCCGCGGAAGCGCTCCTCGAGTACCAGCCCGAACGCGAGGTGGAGTGGATCGCGCCGCGTCCCGTGCTGTTCCTGCACGGGCGGCAGGACGTGCTCGTCGCTCCCGACGAGTCGCTCGCCGCCTACGAGCGGGCTCGCGAACCGAAGCGTTTGGTGTTGCTGGACGGCATGGGACACTTCAATTGGCTGAACCCGGATCATCCCCTGTTCCAGCGCATCGTCTCGGAGATTACGGCCTGGCTCCACGAACAGCTCGGCCCGGAACCGCGCTGAACCGCGAGCGAAAGGAGGGACAGCATGGAGATCCCGCGCGAGAAACTGCTCTGGATCTACGAGCGGATGGCGCTCATCCGCGCCTTCGAGGACCGCGTAGCCCAGCTCTTCGCCGCCGGAAAGCTGCCCGGCTTCGTGCACCTCTACGCCGGGGAGGAAGCGATCGCCGTCGGCGTCTGCGCTCACTTGACCGATCGCGATTTCATCACTAGCACGCACCGGGGCCACGGGCACTGCATCGCCAAAGGGGTCGACGTCAAAGCGATGATGGCCGAGTTGTTCGGCAAGGCGACCGGCGTCTGCAAGGGCAAGGGCGGCTCGATGCACATCGCCGACGTCGACAAGGGCATGCTCGGTGCTAACGGCATCGTCGGCGGCGGCCCGCCGATCGCCTGCGGCGCTGGCCTCACCGCGAAGACCTTGGGCACCGACCAGGTGGCCGTCTGCTTCTTCGGTGACGGCGCTGCCGAACAGGGGACGACGCACGAGGCGATGAACCTGGCCGCTATCTGGAAACTGCCGGTCGTCTTCGTCTGCGAGAACAACTTGTACGCCGAGTCCACGCCCTGGACGTACCACTGTGCGGCACCGGACATCGCCTCGCGGGCTGCCGCCTACGACATGCCCGGTGTCCTCGTCGACGGCACTGACGTCTTCGCCGTCTACGAAGCGGCCGGCGAAGCGATCGCGCGTGCGCGGCGCGGCGAGGGCCCTACGCTCCTGGAGTGCCGCGCCTTCCGCTACTACGGCCATTTCCAGGGTGACGCGGTGACCTACCGGACGCCCGAAGAAGAAGCCTCCTACCGGCAGCGCGACCCGATCCAGCGCTTCCGCCAGACCGTGCTCAGCCAGGGGCTCCTGCGGGAAGACGAACTCGACGCCATCGACGCCGCGGTCAAGCAGGCCGTCGAGGAGGCCGTCCAGTTCGCCGAGAGCAGCCCCTATCCCGCGCCGGAGGAGTGCTTGACCGACGTCTATGTCGAGTACCCGCTCCAGCAACTCGCGTTCCGGCACTGACGGAGAAAGGAGTACCGCGATGGTCGTCGCGACCCGTGTCCTGAGCTACCGGCAAGCGATCAACGAAGCGCTACGACTCGAGATGCGCCGCGACCCGACCGTCATCCTGATGGGCGAGGACGTGGCGGGCGGCGCGACGGTCGAGCACATCGAGCACGAGGGCGCCTGGGGTGGGCCACTCGGCGTGACGAAGAGTCTGGTGAGCGAATTCGGCCGTCGACGGGTGCTCGACACGCCGATCAGTGAAGCCGCCTTCATCGGTGCCGCCGTCGGCGCCGCGGTGACCGGGCTCCGCCCGGTGGCCGAGCTCATGTTCGTCGACTTCTTCGGTGTCTGTATGGACCAGATCTTCAACCAAGGGGCCAAGCTCCGCTACATGTTCGGTGGCAAGGCGAAGGTCCCCATGGTCATCCGCACGATGATCGGCGCTGGCTTCGGGGCTGCCGGGCAACACTCGGGGTGCCACTACTCGGTCTTCGCCCATATGCCCGGCCTCAAGGCGGTCGCACCTGCCACCCCCTACGACGCCAAGGGGCTCCTCATCGCTGCGATCCGCGACGACGACCCCGTCATGTTCTTCGAGCACAAGCTCCTCTACGACATGACCGGCGAAGTACCGGAGGGCGACTACGTCGTCCCCCTCGGCCAGGCCGACATCAAGCGCGAGGGGAGCGACGTCACCATCGTCGCCATCTCCCGCATGGTGCACGTCGCGCTCCAGGCGGCGGAGCGCCTGGCCGCCGAGGGAATCGAGGCCGAGGTCGTCGACCTGCGCTCGCTCTCGCCGCTCGACGAGGACACCGTCCTGCGTTCGCTGGCCAAGACCCGCCGGCTCGTCGTCGTCGACGAGGACAACCCGCGCTGCTCGGTCGCGGCCGACATCGCTGCGCTGGCCGTGGACAAGGGCTTCGACGACCTGGATGCGCCGGTCAAGCTGGTGACGGCGCCGCACACGCCGGTCCCGTTCAGCCCGCCGCTCGAGCAGTTCTACGTCCCAAGCCCTGAACGCGTCATCGCGGCAGTCCGGGAGATCGCGTGAGCGGGGAGCACGACGCCCAGGCGGTCGGCATCATCGCCAACCCAGCGGCCGGCAAAGACGTACGACGGCTCGTCGCCTTGGCCTCGACCGTCGACAACCAGGAGAAAGTGCGGGTCGTCCGCCGCATCTTGAGCGGGCTCGCCGCCGTCGGCGTCGAGCGCGTCTGGTACCTGCGCGAGAGCTTCGGGATCGTCGAGCGCGCCGCCGACCGGTCGGTCTCCTCCCTCGACCTCCGCCCGGTGCCGATCGCGTGCACCTTCTCGGCAGAAGACTCGGCGCACGCGGCAGCCTGGCTGGCCAAGCAGAGAGTCGCCTGCATCGTCACGCTCGGTGGCGACGGGACGAACCGGGTGGTCGCGCGCAGCTGCGGTGACGTCCCGCTCGTCCCCGTCGCCACCGGCACCAACAACGTCTTTCCGTTCTTCGTCGACGGGACGCTGGCTGGCCTGGCTGCCGGCCTGTACGCGACCGGGCACCTCGCCGGCTGTGTGGAGCGCCGGCCCCGCCTCGAGGTCTGGATCGACGGCGAGCTCGCCGACATCGCGCTCATCGACGTCGCCGTCTCGCGCCAGCGCTTTATCGGCGCACGTGCGCTCTGGGACCCCGCGACGATCGAGCAGATCGTCGTCGCGCGCGTGCTCCCTGGCGTCATCGGCCTGGCGGCCGTTCCAGCTGCACTCGCAGGGAGCGTCGATGCCGAGAGCGGGATGGTCGTCGAGCTGGGTGCTGGCGGTGTCTACGTCACCGCACCGCTCGCACCCGGCCTGGTGCGCCGGGTTCCGGTGGCCAGCTGGCGTCCGCTCCAGGACGACGAGGCGGTCGCCGTCACGCTCCGCCCCTGTACCGTGGCGCTGGACGGCGAGCGGGAACTCCACGTCGAGCAGGCCCGCGAGGTCCTCGTGCGCCGCTCGCCCCGCGGGCCGCTCGTCCTCGATCCGCGCCGGGCGCTCCAGGTGGCTGCCCAGCGCGGCTGCCTGCTCGACAGGGGACGCGCGCCCTGAGCCGTCCGCCCCGAGCAACGCGCCGAGCGCGACGGCGGTCGACTTCGCGAGAGCTTCTCGCGGTCGCGCGCCGCGCACTCCAGCCCGTCGGCAGGGACATGCCCGTACCAGCGGCGGAACGCACGGCTCGGCGCGACCTCACGGAGCCTCGGTGGAGTACCGCGCGCTGCACACCGCGACGGGGAAGTCGTCTGGCTGGACAGCACGCCGCCCGCTCGCCCAGGTCGCCGGCGCGGTCAGTCCTCAACCGGGAGCTCGTCGAGCGGTCGCTCCTTCGCGCGCTCGGGGATACGCAAGTGGTGCTCCAGGCGCCGCACCAGGACGATCGTCGCCACGGCCAGCAGCGTACCGCTGATGGCGATGAAGTAGTAGCCGGCGCCGACGAGCATCCCGATCGCTGCCGCGACCCAGATACCCGCGGCGGTCGTCAGGCCGAAGACCCGGTCGCGCGAGCGGAGGATCATCCCGCCGCCGAGGAACCCCACGCCGGTGACGATCGTGGAGCCGATACGGCTCGGGTCGATCAGGCCCCCGGCGGTGGGCTGCGAGTACTGCTGCATGAGCAGCATGCCGCAGACCATGAAGAGCGCTGCACCTTCGGCCACCAGCATGTGGGTGCGGAGCCCGGCCGGTTTGGCGCTCAGCTCCCGCTCGAAGCCGAGGAGCCCACCGAGCAACAAGGCGATGACGAGCCGGACGGTCGCCTCAGTTTCGGTCAACATCGCTCTGCTCCGACGAAGGCTCGTTGCACCGCGACGCCGAGGAGGCGTGGTCCCGCGTGTGTGCCCAGTCTAGCCACCTGACGCACGGCGTGCCAGCGCGAGCGTGCCGTCGAGCGCCCCGCGCAGCGGGCACGACGTCGACGCTCTGCCGGTGGCGGCTGTCGCTGCTTCCCCGTCAGTCTTTCGTCAGCGTGCGGATCAACGCGCGGACGCTGGCGACCCGGCCATAGGCGCGCACGATCGGCCGAGCGATCGCCTCGCCGACGAACTCGACCGTCCCCTTCGCGCGCGTCATCGTCTCTGTCGCCGCACCGAGCAGCGGGATCAGGTGGTCGCGGATCAGCAGCGCCAGCCAGATCGCGACGCCCACGAGCGCGGCCAGGAGGAGCACCACCAGGACGGTCGACAGCGCGAGGAAGATCACCGCGATATCACGGATACGTTCCAACGGCGACTGCTCCGGCCCGCCGAGGAGGTACAGGACGACGAAGAGCACGACGAAGAGAAGCAGCACGCCACCAGCGATCGCCCAGACCCAACCACGCCGCATTCCCTACCCCTTCCCGTTGGAGCGATCGACCGGCTGCCGGCTCGGCGGGATCGATCGGCGCGGCGACGGCGGTTCAGGCGGTGTGGTGAGGAGCCACACGACTGCGAGCACCAGGAGCGCACCGATCGTCCCCTCGACCAGCGGTAGACTCCCCAGCCGATAGAGGGAGAGACCGGCGGCTGCGCTGGCCATCACCCCGACCAGAAAACCGACCACACCGCCGAGCCAGTACAGCGGAAGCTGCCAGATCCGACGGCCGAACAGCGCGTGCCAGCCTAACCCCAGCATGCTACCGAGGAGACACGCCAAAAGCAAGCTGGCCGGGAGGCTGGTCGCGCCCGTCACCGGATCGCCGCTCAGGAGACCTGCACCCAGAAGGCGTAGACGGCGCGCGGCACCTTGTCAGGAACAGGGTTCTTCGGGTGCTGAGGCCATTCGACCTCGACCCGTACGAAGTAGGCTCCCGGAGCCAGTTCGGGGACCGTCCAGCTGAACGTCGAACCCTGCACTGCCGGTTCAGCCTGCAGGGCCGGCTCGGTCTTGACCACGAATCCCTCGGGTGCAGCCGGATCGGGTGCGATCTTCTCGAAGTTCCCTTCCTGCGGGTAGACCGCGATCGTCACCGTCTGGGGCTCATCGTCCTCGCTCAACGCGAACTCCAGCGTCTCTCCGACCTTCACCGGGAGCGGTCGCTCGCTCGGTAAGACCAGACCGGGAGCGCTCGCCTCGCCGGCGAAACCGGTGTCCAGGACCCAGAAGAACGGGCCGAGCGTCGCCTTTTGCTCGCCGGCTGCCGCGCGGAGGACGAGGTCGGGCGGTGCCAAGACCAGGCGTCCCACCGTCGGCGCTGCAGTGACGGTCGGGCTGACCTCGACCGTCGGTGTGGCCGCTTCCGGTGTCACAGCCGGTGTCGGGGTCGGTGCACTCGACCGGCAAGCGAGCAACGCGATACCGAGGACCACTGTGGCCAAAAGGCTGCTTCGTCGCCGCATCCTCTTCGCATCCCTCCTGCGACGAGCCTCTCGCCCGTCGACCGGCGCCGACTGTACCACAGCGCCGCCTCGCGTGCGGAGTGCTGGCGTCGGTCCCCGGCGCGGTCGACGGGAACTCGCCTCGCGTCAGCGACCAGCTGCGCGAGCCTGCGCGGGCGCCACCGCGCCACCGGCCGGATGGCCGAGAACAACCGCTGCTGGTGTCGGGTGCAGGTGTACCCTACGTACGCCGCATGCCCGTCGGCCAACCCCGCTCCAGATGTCGTCGCCGTCGGCGACCCATCCAGGTGTCCCCCGCGCCATGTGGTGCGGCCCGGGCGCGGCACGCCGCGCCCCTACAGAGAAAACGGTGCCCCGCACCGCTGATGCCCGGCCAGGCACCCGCG
>JBEPZP010000046.1:0-12105 GCA_041640735.1 Thermomicrobium sp. | reverse complement strand
GCCAGGAGATTGTAGGCATTGTAGAGTCCCGACAGTCGGCTGTGGACAGGGAGCGCAGCGTCACCGAACCGCATCGCGAACGAGAGTGGTGCGAACGAACGGAACGAGCCACCAGTCACCGTCACGGGTGGCCGACCGAAGCCACAGTCCCGGCAGCGATAGGCACCGAGGTGTCCGACGTAGACTCGTTCGTAGCTGAGCTCCCCATCGCACTGCGGGCACAGTCGCCAGTCCACGGCATGGGGAAGTGCCGGGAGCGCGACAGCCGGATCGTCCAAACCGAATGTCCATCGGCGTGCCGCGAACGGTTCAGTCAATGCGGCCAAGACCGGGTCATCGGCATTCGCCACCACGAGCGAGTCTGCCGGGAGTGCCGCCAGCGCGTCCCGCCAGACTCGCGTCACCGTCTCGAGTTCTCCGTAGCGGTCGAGCTGGTCGCGGAAAAGGTTGAGGAGGACGAGCAGGCGTGGCTGAAGCTCCCGTACCGCCGTCGGCAGCGCGAACTCATCCACCTCCAGGACGCCGATCGCTCCGGCCAGTTGGCCACGGAGACTCGCACGTTCGATGAAGGCTGAGGCGATACCACGCGGGAGATTGCTCCCGGAACGGTTATGGACGACCGCGAGCCCGCAGCTCTCCAGCATGTGAGCGAGCGCACGTGCCGTCGTCGTCTTGCCGTTCGTCCCCGCCACGACGACGGTACCGTGTGGGAGGCGCCCAGCGAGCTCCCTGAGGAGCCTGCGGTGCACCGCCAGCGCGACGAGTCCCGGCAAGGCCGTGCCGCCACCCAGTCCGAGGCGGCGACTGCACTGTGCGACGAGTCGTCCTGCCAGTATCGCAGCCTCGGTCCGCAGCCCCATCGTTCGCGCTCAAGGTCCTTCCGTCCCGATGAGGACACTCACCGTAGCCAACGAATGGACGTCGACGAGCGGTTGCACCGCGAGGCGCAGTTCGTCCTCCACAGGTGAGCGCGTGCCGCCGACGACGATACCGATCACTAACCCGGCCGGAATCCCGACCGTGCGACCCGAGGTCACGACCAGCTCGCCCTCGCGGAAGGATGTGTCGGGCGGGAGATGGCGAAACTCGAGCATCCCTCGGCCACGCCAGCCTTGACCGTAGACGACCCCTTCGCTCCCCGAATCGAGCAGCCGCGCCCCGAGCTGGATCGACGGATCGGTCAAGAGCGTGACCTGTGCCCGGTCGCGTTCGACCCGCGTGACGATCCCGACCATAACGCTCGGGTTGAGCACCGCCATCCCGACGCGGACACCGGCCTCGCTGCCGCGGTCGATGACCAGGACACGCTGAGGCCGCTCCGGGTCGTAGCCGATCACGTGCGCAGCGACCAGTTGGAGCCCAGGGTGTTCCTGTTGGAAGCGGAGCTGCGCTCGGAGTTGTTCGAGTTCCCGTTCCGCGAGCCGAGCCCGCGCGAGTTCGGCGAGCAATGCGTCACGCTCCGCCCGCAGGCGCTCCACCTCACGCTGGAGTTCGCCTTGGCTCCTCAGCGTCGGGGGCGTCAGACCACCGACAGCGGAGCTGAGCGCGCGCTGGATCGGAACGATGAGGCCGGCGAGCGGTTCGCGCACCGGCGACAGCCACTGCAACCGATCGAGCAGCAGAGCCGTCAAGCTCGCGACGACGAGGACGAGGACGAGCAGTGTTGTCCGGCGAGCGGTCAAGGGCATAGTTCACCTGTTTCGCGTCAGGTGGCCGACGCCGAGGTGGCCGTCGTTCGCCGCTGCTGCGTCCCCTGCAGGGCCCGCTGGTAGAGATGGAGCGCTTCTGCCACTCGCCCGGTACCACGTGCGACGCAGGTCAACGGATCGTCAGCCAGATAGACCGGGATGCGCAGTTCCGCCTGCAGCCGCTTGTCCAGGCCCATGAGCAAGGCACCGCCACCAGCGAGCACGATGCCACGCTCCATGATGTCGGCGAGGAGTTCGGGCGGCGTCTCCTCGACGCAGGAACGGACGGCCTCGATGATCTGATTCACCGGGCCAGCGATCGCTTCACGGATCTCGACAGAGCTCACTTCGACCGCCTTGGGGAGACCGGTCAGCACGTCCCGCCCGCGGAGCACGACGCGGCGTTCCTCCTCGAGCGGGAACGCAGACCCAGCCGCGATCTTCGCGTTCTCGGCCGTTCGCTCGCCGATGATCAAGTTGTGATCGCGACGCGCCCACTGGACGATCGCCTCGTCGATCTCGTCACCGGCGACGCGAATCGAGCGGTTCACGACGATCCCACCCAAGGAGATCACGGCGACCTCGGTCGTCCCGCCCCCGATATCGACGATCATACTGCCGACCGGCTCGTTGATCGGCAACCCGGCACCGATCGCCGCCGCCATCGGCTCCTCGATCGTGTACGCCTCGCGGGCACCCGCGCTCAAAGCTGCGTCCTTCGCGGCCCGCTTTTCGACCTCGGTCACACCGGAAGGAATGCCGATGACGACGCGCGGATGCGGCGTGAGCAACTGCTGGGCATGCACCTTGCGAATGAAGTAGTGCAGCATCACCTCGACGGTGTCGAAGTCTGCGATGACCCCGTCCTTCAGTGGGCGGACAGCGACGATCGACTCCGGTGTCTTGCCCACCATCGCCTTCGCCTCGACACCGACAGCCAGAACGCGCCGCGTCTTCTTGTCGACGGCGACGACCGAAGGCTCCGAGATCACGATGCCTTTTCCGCGCACGTAGACCAGGGTGTTCGCCGTGCCCAGGTCGATCCCCAAGTCGCGGCTGAACAACCCGAAGAGTGCGCTCAGTGGCCGAATCATCGTCGTGCCCTTCCTCCCACCGGCTGCAGCGTCACCGCAGGTAGAGCGCCGGATCCTGGTAGACGCCGTTGTACATGATGATGAAGTGGACGTGCGGACCGGTCGAGTACCCGGTGCTACCCATCGGGCCGATGTACTGCCCTTGGTTCACCCACTGACCGACGCGCACCGGCGGCGGCTCAGCCATGTGCCCATACCAGGTCACGAAGCCGTTCCCGTGATCGATCGCGACCGCATAGCCCAGACCGTAGTTGTTCCACCCGCTGAAGATGACCGTCCCACTGTCGGCGGCGACGATCGGCGTGTACATGCGGTTGGCGATGTCCCAACCGTTATGCCGCGCGTGGAAGTACTGCGTGATCACCCCGGTCGTCGGCCAGATGAACGACCCGCGCGGCGCCTGCCGTTGTTGTGTGCCGCTCGAGCCGCCAGGCGCGCTCTGCGCCGGTGGCGCACTGGGGGGCGGCGGTGGCGGTGGTGGCGGCGGAGGCGGCGGCTCACCGCCCGGGATCATCACCAGCTGGCCGACCCGGAGGACACCGTTGGGGCCGATCCCGTTCATCGGGTAGTTGCGGATCACGTCGGGCTCGACGCCCCAGTACTCCGCTAACGATTCGATCGTATCGCCTTCCTTCACCTTCACCATCACGCCGTCGGTCGGCAGGATGGCGAGCTGCTGGCCAGGGTAGATCAACTCGGGGTCAGGAAGCGAGTTCGCCCACGTGATCGTCTGCACGCGCAGGCCGAACCGCTCGGCGATCTTCCACAGCGTGTCCCCTGGCTGCACCGTGTACATGATGACGCGATCCCGCTGCGGCATCGTGCCGCCGGGCACCATGATCAGCCGGTTGGGCACCAGATCCGTGTCGCGCTGGACCCCGTTCGGCTCATAGTTCGTGATCGCGTCAGGCGTCACCCCGTACCGCGCGGCGATCGACTCCAAGGTATCGCCCTCGCGCACCACGTGCAGCATGCCATCGACCGGAGGGACGCGCAGTTGGAGTCCAGCCGGCAAGGGCGCTCCCGGGTCGACCAAGTTGTTCGCCCACAGGAGGGTCTGCACGCTCCGCCCGGTCGCGCGCGCGACGTCGTAGATCGTCTCCCCTTCGCTCGTCACATAGGTATCGAGGACGAGCACGTCCGGCTTGACCGCCAGCCCGCCTGTCGCCAGATAGCCCACCCGCGGGTCGACTGCCCCGAGGTTGACCCGCGACGTCGCGGAACGCGAGACGGTGTGACTGACATCCCAGAGCATCGCGATCTGGTCGGTACCAGCAGCGAGCGGCACGGTCAGCGGCCGGCGCCAGAAGCCGCCGCCGATCGCCACCGCGAGGACGCATCCGATGACTGCGACGTGGAGCGACCAGCGACCGAGACGCCAGGCCACCCGGCGCTCAGCCGGTCGAGGCACGCTGCGGTCGGCGCGTGGCGGCGCGAGACGCCCGAGGGCCGGCACCCGCCCTGCCTGACCGTTGGACTGCACAGGGGCTCCGTACGACTCCACGACGAGGCCGCGAGACTCGGCTACCCACGCCGCATCCTCAGCGGGTCGCTCGTCGTGGACACGACCATTGGAAGCCGAGTCGGTACGATTCTCGACTGCTGCGGAATCTGCCGTGAGCGTTTCTGGGCACCAACCGAAGCGGACTGTTGCCTCGGGAGGAGCTGCATCCTGCGCTTCGGGTGGCCGTTCGAGCGGCATCGTGTCCTTCCGGCTTCCCTTCCCTCGGCCGCGTGCCGAATCTTCGCGTCGCGATCGCGAACTCGACAATTCCCCAATCCTCTCGGGCAGGATAGCACGCACGGCTCTTCCCGTCAAATCCGGAGCGTCGTGGTGAGCCGCTCCGGGCCTCACCACTCGGTCCTGTTTCTGTCCCCGACGGACGTTGGGCTGTCGGCGAGCGAGGCGCACGAGACGGGACGAGACCTATCGGTCACGCGGCAAGATACGCTAAGATGAGGAAAACGAACCGGTGGAGACATTCCGCGGTGGAAGTGCAAGCGACGAATCGGCCCCCGACACAACGGACGCTGTACCTGACCGAGACGGTACACGCCATCGTCAATCCGGCCGCCGGTAGTGGACGCGCGGCACGCACCTGGCCCCGCATCCGCCAGCGACTGGAACGACTCGGTTTGCAGATCCACGAGGCGCGCACCACCGAACCCGGTGCGGCACGGTACCTCGCCGAAACGTTCGTCACCAACGGCGCCAAGGAACTCCTCGTCGTTGGCGGCGACGGGACCCTCAACGAGGTCGTCAATGGGATCCTCGACGAGCAAGGGCAGCCACGCGGCCCGGTCACGGTCACGCCGGTACCCTGCGGTACAGGACGCGACTTCCCGCGCCTGTTCGGCATCTCCCGCGCCGAACAAGTGGTCGACTTGCTCCTGTCCGGTGAGAGGTGCCGCGTCGATGTCGGCCGCGTCTCGTACATGGGACTGGACGGACAGAGGCAGCAGCGGTACTTCGTAAATATGACCGATATCGGCCTGGGAGCCGAAACGGCTGCCTGGGTCAGCACGTCGACGAAGCGGCTGGGCGGCCTCCTCGCCTACCTCGTCGGGGCCGTGCGCACGATACTCCGCCACCATGCAGCCGAGTTGTCGATCGAAATTGACGGGCACAGCACCTTTTCCGGTCCGACGCTCATGGTCGCAATCGCCAACGGGCGCTTCCACGCCGGGGGCATGCGGCTCGCGCCGATGGCTTCGGTGACCGACGGGAAATTCGAGGTCTTCGTGCTTCGCGAGGTACCACGGTCCGTCCTGCTCGGTTCCTTGCTACCCGGAGTCTATCGCGGTACCCACGTCCGGCATCCGGCAGTTCACCACTGGACCGGTTCGCATGTCCGGATCGCGAGCGCACAGCCGGTGCGCATCGAGATGGACGGGGAACCGGTGGGCACCACCGATCTCGAGGCGCGCATCGTCCCCCGTGCACTCACGATCCGCGTACCAGCCAACGCCTGCACGCTTGCTTGACCGACCTCACGCACTCTGCCACAATCGGACGGTGCGGGCAGAAATGGTCCGCAAGTCTCGATCGTAAGGGGAACGAACGGAACGATGGTCACTGAACAGCGGTCCTACGACCAGGTACAAGCGCTCGCCGAGGCGCTGCGCATCCTCGCCGAAGAACCGGAGACAGGAACGTTCACGGTCTACGGCGAACCACCGACACCTCGCTTGCGCTGGTTCATCGACGGCCTGCGCCTCGAACTCGAACGACGCGGACACGAGTTTCATGCGCAACCTATTCCAGATATTCGCCTCGTCTTGAGCGTCTTCCCGCACGACCGGCCGCAGCGCTACCGCCGCAAGGCGCAGGCGACGTTCGTCGTCGGGATCACCGAGTTGCCCGAGCGACCGGCCGACATCCTGACGGCCTGTTACCCGTACTTGCTCTACGCGCTCGCCAACCTCGTGCTGATCCTCATCCCCGGCGAAGCAGGGCCGGAAGCCCACTTCGTGACGCTCGAGCGAGGACACTACGGCATCCCGTATCGCGAGGGTGAGGATGACGCCTTCTTCGCGGCGATCTACGAGCGACTGCACCCGCTAGCTTCGTCGCACCTCGTGATCAACAACGTCTTCCGCACCGACCTGGAACCGGAACTGTGGAACGGTGACGAGATCACGGAGCAGATCTCGCGAGCCGGCAAGCGTCTCGAAGCGATGAACCTTTTGCCGGCACCGTTCCCAGTCCACGAGTTGCTCAGCGAGGAAGACTTGCGGCACGTCAAGCGGCTCTACGGCCTCGGAGGCCTGAGTTACGGCAACCTGAGCGCCCGCAAGGACCGTCACCGCTTCTGGATGAGCGCCAGCGGCGTGAACAAGGCGCAACTCGAGGTCATCGGCCGAGACATCCTCATGGTGAGCGGCTTCGACCCGACGATTCCAGCGATCATCCTCAGCGTGCCGCCGAACGTCGAACCACGCCGTGTCTCGGTGGACGCGATCGAACACTGGATGATCTACCAGCAGCACCCCGAGATCGGTGCGATCGTCCACGTGCATGCCTGGATGGATGGCATCCGGTCGACCGAGATCAACTATCCGTGCGGCACGCTCGAGCTCGCGCTGGCCGTTTCTAACCTCCTCGCCCAAGAACCGGATCCGACCCGCGCAGTCATCGGACTCAAGAACCACGGGGTGACGATCACCGGACGCAGCATGGACGAGATTCTCGAGCGGATCGACGGCAAACTGATCCCCCAGGTGCCGATGACGTGAGAGCGACAGCACGCGCGTGCGAAGGCGCCCGCCACGTGGCGGGCGCCTCATTGTCGTGACCAGCCTCATCATGCGAAGGCGAAGACAGCCTTGATGACACCGCTGTGACCCTTGCTCGTCACCGTCTGGAGCGCCCGGCGATACTCGCTCAGGGCGAAGCGATGGGTCACCAACCACCCGAGATCGACGCGCCGTTCCGCCATGAGGCGCACCGCATGGTGGATACTAGACGCCACAATCCCGTCGAGGGACTCGTCAGCATAGGCCATCGAACCGCGGATCTCCACCTCGCGCAGCCAGATCGGTGTCCAGTCCACTCCCTGCGGATCGCTCGCCAAACCGACCAAGACGACACGTCCCCCAGCCCGCGTCACCGCCACGGCATCGCGAACCGACCGGCTCGATCCCACGCAGTCGAAGACTCGATCGACAGCGCCCTCGACCAGCCAGCGACCGAAACGGGCGCGGTAGACGCGTGCGCCGGTGAGACGTGCGAGCTCACGGTACAAGGCCGGCCCTGACCGACCGGGGAGAACGACATCGGCTCCGAGCCGCGCTGCCGCCTCCGCCTGGAAGGGATAGCGCGCGGTCACCAGTACGCGTGCCCGGCAGCCGACGGCCCGCAGGGCCGCCACCGTGAGGAGCCCGATGATCCCTGCTCCGAGAACCAGCACCGTCGCGTCGTCCGCCGGCCGATTCTGCAGCACCGCATGGAGCGCGACACCGAACGGTTCAGCGAGCACAGCTTCTTCGTCACTGAGTGCATCTGGAACGGGAACGAGTTGCGAGCGGTGTGCGACGAAGCGCGCACTCCAGCCCCCGCCAGTGTCCCGGCAAAAACCGATCATGATGCCTGGCGCGACCGTTCCCTCGCGGAAACGCAGGCAACGGTTGGGCATGCCGCGAGCACATTCCGTACACAGGTCGCGAAAGCCCCGCGCAAGACAGCCGAGCAGCGGATTGACGACGACCCGCTGGCCGACCCTGAACTCGTCGACCGCGGCACCGAGCTCGGCCACCTCTCCGACGATCTCGTGGCCGAGCGTGAACGGAAACGACACCAGCGGCGAGGTCGTAGGACTGGCATGGAGCGTGATGACACCGAGATCGCTTCCGCAGATCCCGCTCAGACGGGTCGCCACCCGTACCCACTCCGGCGTCGGCAGAGCGGGTTCCGGGACGTCACGCAGCTGCAGTAACCCCGTTCCGTCCCAGTACGCTTCGGGCCGGAACCGGCCGATCGCCTTGGCGAGCACATACCGGGGGACGCTCTCGACGATCTGCAAGGCGAGCATCCTGGCACCTCACATCCGCGCTGAACCCGTGACGATCCGCCCGGGCAACGCTCCGGTATGTACACCGTCGCGCAGGACCTGCGTCCCGTTCACCCACACGTGGCGGATACCGGAGGGTAGCTGGTGCGGCTCCGAGAACGTCGCCCGATCGATGACCGTCTCCGGATCGAAGACGACCAGGTCTGCAAAAAAGCCAGCCCGCAGCTGTCCGCGATCACGTAGCCCGAGTCGATCAGCGACCGCAGAAGTCATCTTCCGCACTGCTTCCTCGAGCGAGAGGAGCCGCTGCTCGCGGACGTACCGCCCCAGCACGCGAGGATACGTGCCGTAGGCACGCGGATGGACCGGCCCCTCGGGGGACGCCCACGCGGGGTCCAATCCGCCAGCGTCGGTCGCGATCTTGATCCACGGTTGCCGCAAGGCGAGACGCACGTTCTCCTCGTCCATGACGAAGTAGATGGTGAAGATATTCCGCTCCTCGGTGAGCAAAAGATCGATCGCCGCGTCGATCCAGTCTTGCCCGCGCTCCCGCGCGATTTCATCGAGCCGCTTGCCGACGTACTGGCGGAGAGTCGGGTGCTGCATGCCGACCGGCATGATGCCCTCCGGTCCCGCATCGGAGCCCAACGCCTCCCAGTCGCCGGAGGGATGCAGGACCTCCTCCTTGATCCGACGACGCATGGCAGGGTCACGCAGCGTGTCGAAGAACCTGCCACCGGAGGCAACCCAAGGAGGCAAGACGGACGCCAGCCCCGTTCCCGCAGCCGGGTAGGGATACATATCAGCCGTCACGTCGATACCCTCACGCCGGGCCGCTTCGATCCGCGCGATCACGGAGGGAAACTTCCACCAGTGCGCGCGGCCTGCGGCCTTGAGGTGGTAGATTTCGACCGGTACACCCGCTTCGCGACCGATGCGTAGAGCTTCTTCCAGCGCCTCCAAGAGCCGCGCCCCCTCGCTACGGATGTGCGTGATATACAGGCCGCCGAACCGCTGGACCTCACGGCAGACGGCGATGATCTCTTCGGTCGAGGCATACGCATCCGGTGGATAGATGAGCGCGTAGGCGACACCGAACGCACCGTCCTCCATCGCCTCCGCTGCCAACCGTCGCAGCGTGGCGAGTTCGTCGGCGGTCAGCGGCCCCATATCGTAGCCCTTGACGTACTCGCGCAAGGTCCCCCCGGCGACGAACGCGCCGATGTTGGGTGAGACACCGCGCTCGACCATCGCCTCGAGCCAATCGCGAAAACGTCGCCACCCGCGAGCGCGTTCTTCCCACTCGGGCAGAGCCTTCGCGAAGTAGGCGCTCGGGATCGGCTCCCGAATCTTCCCCCCGAAGGGGGCCGGGGTCCACCCTTCACCCATGATTTCGGTCGTTACCCCTTGCGCGATCTTGGAGACCGATCGCCCGTCGCGCATGAGGGGATAGATCGAGTGGCTCTGGATATCGATGAAACCAGGGCACACGACACTACCATTGGCGTCGACGACGTCGCGTGCCTGCTCGGGCGCGATCGCACCCGGCGGTGTCACTGCGACGATACGGTCGCCACGGACCGCGACGTCGCCCCAGAACCAGGGGTTCCCCGTGCCATCGACGACTTTGCCGTTCCGTATCAGCAGATCGAAGTCCACGCCAGCCCCCTTCCGATGCCACCCGTGAGTGTCACGATCCGTCACGCGCGGAGCTGTCGGGCAGCTCTTCCCCAGCACTGACGGTACGCACGAACGCGCGCAGCTCGTCGATACTCCACGCGTCGCGACTCGCGGTCAAGACGACGAAGTGATAGCGCCAAAACCCGTCGTCCCACACGGCGGCCTGTGGCCAACCCCACACCGGATGGGACGCCCAACAGAGCCGGAGGCGTTCTGCGAGTTGCTCGCACTGCTGACCCTCCCCGAGCTCGGGTGCGCCTGGGCCACCTACCCCGATGCTCAGGCGAGCGACGATACTCGGACCGACGAGTCCGACGCGGATCGTGTCCGGACCATCGCGCCAGGCTGACGCGACCTTCAGCTCAGCCGGAAGCACAGCGCCAGCGATCCGCGGCGCTAGCCTGGCCACCGGCTCACCCACCACCTGCACCACGATCGCCTGCTGCCACGTCGCACCGTCGGCTTGGAGTACGTAGCAGCCAGGCTGCGGGAACGACAGCTCGATCGGTACGGCGCGCTGCCGCCGCTCCGACGGTGCGACGTAGATCCATGAGGCTCCGCCTCCGAGCGGTACCGGCGTGTCCGTCTCGAGGGAAAGGAGTCGCAGGAGAACCGGCCCCCGCTCGCTCGCTGGAATGGTGACCTCCGTGGAAACGACCGTCGCCGAAGGGCTCGGCGATTCCTCGACATTGACCACTGCGTCGGGGCCGAGCGCCAGATAGACCGGCCCCTCCCCGACGAACGCGTCGAAGGCCCACGCGCTCCGCGGGCAAGGATCGCGCGGTCCCGTGAACTGCAACGGCCGTTGGGCGAGCGCGACGACCAACAAGTCGCTGGGGCGTTCCGGCATGCTGTCTCCGCCCACTGCCCCAGCGACGAGCGAACGAACAGTGCCGCTACCACAGTCGAACTCGAAGAGCGCCAAGAGCGGTTTGGCGATGAAGTCGTCGGCCTCGCGGAGAAGCGCCAGCGTCACGGTCACCCGGTCGGCCGCTGTGGGCTCGAAGCGGACGAACTCGAGCACGCTCCACCGCTCGTGCATCCCACTCCGGCGGTTGACCCAGTCCAGGAATTCGGTCGGATTATCGGTGAATACTCCGGTCGGTACGATATCCGGCTCGCGGGGAATTACAGCGAACCAGCGCCGCTCCGGATCGAGGTCGCTCTCGACGTCGAGCAAAGACCGGAGTCGCTGCACGTCGCCAGCGTTGAAGGCTTCGAGAAAGGCTCGCTGGAGGTCGAGCACGCGCTCGAGGGAGCACTCGCCGACTGCCTCCATCGTCACCGCTGGTGTCGGCAGCAGTACGGGGGTCGTTGTCGGTATCGCGGCTGGGGTGTCTCTCGCATCTGCGGGTGGGGTCGTCTCACCCGTTGGGAGCCTACCGACCGGTGCATCCACACCCCGGCACGCCGTGAGGAGAAGTACGCCGAGCAGGACGATCCCGAACGACCGCTTCACCAGCGAGCAACCCTCCCTGCCTCCACCGAGCAGGGTACCTCATCTTCGCACGGTCAGGGGTGAATCCACACCACCGTCCCGATCGGTGTCCAGTCGTAAAGCCAGGCCGCTGCGTCGAGCGGTAGGTTGACGCAACCGTGGCTCATCGGCTGACCGAAATTGTTGTGCCAGTAGGCACCATGCAGTGCATAGCCGCGGTAGAAGTACATGGTGTGCGGGACGTTGGGTAAGTCGTAGTAATCGATGCCCGGTGTTCCCCCGCGCATCCGCTCGTAGCGCAACTTGGCATAGACGCGGAAACGACCGGTCGGTGTCGGGTACCGCGGGAGTCCGGTCGATACCAGTGTCCCGAAGACCACGCGGTCCCGCTCCCAGGCGCGCAGTACCTGATCGCTGAGGTCGACTTCGATCCACTTCGGTTCGTGGACTGGAGCCCCGGGCGGCGGCGTCCGGACGAGCTGTGGTATACGCGGAAAGAGCGACGGGTCGTAGCGCGGTACGTCGTCAGGTGGCGCGAGCGGTGTCGGTCGTAGTCCGTCTCGCTCCAGCGCCCATCTCCCCAGCGCGGTCACTTGTACTTCGTCGATCGTCCCGGCTCGCTCCGGATGCCACTCCAGGCGCGCGCGTTCGAAGTACTGGACCGTTCGGCCGTCCTCCGTGAACTCCTCACTCAG
>JBEPZP010000045.1:0-12310 GCA_041640735.1 Thermomicrobium sp. | reverse complement strand
CTACTTGATGATCTTGGTGACGACGCCGGCGCCCACCGTGCGGCCACCTTCCCGGATCGCAAAGCGCGACCCTTCCTCCAACGCCACCGGCTTGTCCAACACCACCCGCAGCCGCACGTTGTCCCCCGGCATCACCATCTCTACCCCCTCCGGCAACCCCGCAACCTCCCCCGTCACGTCCGTCGTCCGAATGTAAAACTGCGGCCGATACCCCGCAAAAAACGGCGTGTGCCGCCCACCCTCTTCCTTCGACAACACGTACACTTCCGCCTCAAACTCCGTGTGCGGCGTGATCGACCCCGGCGCCGCCAGCACCATCCCCCGCTCGACCTCGTCCCGCTCGATCCCCCGCAACAAGCACCCGATGTTGTCCCCAGCCACCGCCTCGTCCAACACCTTCTGGAACATCTCGATCGACGTCACCACCGTCTGCCGCGTCGGCCCCAGCCCCACAATCTCCACCGTCTCCCCAGGCCGCAGCCGCCCACGCTCTACCCGCCCCGTCACCACCGTCCCACGCCCTTTGATCCCAAATACATCCTCGATCGGCATCAGGAACGGCTTGTCTACCGCACGCACCGGCGTCGGAATGTACTCGTCAACAACCCGCAACAACTCCCAAATCGGCGCATACTCCGGCGCCTCCGGATCAGTCGACGGCGACTCCAACGCCCGCAACGCCGACCCCCGCACCACCGGCACGCTCTCCCCCGGATACCCATACTGGCTCAACAGCTCCCGCACCTCCAGCTCCACCAGCTCCAACAACTCCGGATCATCCAACATGTCTACCTTGTTCAAAAACACCACGATCGCCGGTACCTCCACCTGCCGCGCCAACAAGATGTGCTCCCGCGTCTGCGGCATCGGCCCATCCGGCGCACTCACCACCAAAATCGCCCCATCCATCTGCGCCGCACCCGTGATCATGTTCTTGATGTAGTCCGCATGCCCAGGACAATCGACATGCGCATAGTGCCGCTTCTCAGTCTCATACTCCACGTGACTGATCGCTATCGTAATCCCCCGCGCCCGCTCCTCCGGCGCCTTGTCGATCTGCTCGTACGGCTTGAAGTTCGCCCACCCCTTGAAGCTCAAGACCTTCGTGATCGCCGCCGTCAACGTCGTCTTCCCATGATCCACATGCCCAATCGTCCCCACGTTCACGTGCGGCTTCGTCCGCTCAAACCGCGGCTTGCTCATCGAAACGTCCTCCTCGTCACCGTTTCCCGATCGATCTCACATCAAAGAGCCCACGCTGGTCACCGTGGGCCCGTCCGCTACTCCGCGGCATCGTGGGGGGAGAGGGATTCGAACCCCCGCAGCTTACGCACCTGGTTTACAGCCAGGCCCCTTTGGCCACTCGGGCATCCCCCCGATTTGGCGCGTCGAGAGCCGATGGTGGGACTCGAACCCACAACCCGCGGTTTACAAAACCGCTGCTCTGCCCATTGAGCTACACCGGCCTGGACACCGCGCCGGTACCAGGGCAATTCTACGAAGCGACTGCACGCCTGTCAATCCGCGCCAGGACCATCCCGCCGGTCACGACATACAGCGAACCGATCACCCAGCCGGGCGGACTCACCATCGTCCCTACCGCACCGGGCACTCGCACCGACACTTCCGCCACAGCGATGATCCATCGCCCTGCCGCCCACGCTGGGACGCCCAAGAGCGTTCCCGCGCCAGGGACGAGAAGATCGACGAAGACCAACGGTGTCACAGCCATCAACACGGGCACCACCGGAGCAGCCAGGAGATTGGCCACGGGAGCGATCAGCGAGTAGCTCCCGAACCGGTACAACAGGAGCGGCATGACCGCGACCTGCGCCAATAGCGGCGTCCGCAGGACTTCCCAACGCGGCGCTCGGTCCAGGACGCCGTTCACGCAGAGCGCCGCCGTCGCGATACCCGACAACTGAAACGCTAAAGAGGTCGCCAGGTGAGGCTGCACGAGGAGGAGTGTGACGATCGTCCACCCGAGGGCGGTGATCGGCTCGCGCGGCCACCCGCGCCACCGCGCCGCGATGTACAGGCTCGCCATCGCCGCAGCTCGCAGCACCGGCGGCTCCAGGCCAGTCAGGACCGCATAAGCCCAGATTCCGGTGGCGACGATGGTCCAGCGAAGCCACGCCCGTATCCGCAAGACGGTGGAGGCCCCCTCCAACAGGCCAGCGACGACGGCGACGTTCCACCCACTGACGGCTGTGAGGTGCGACAGCCCCACCTCGCGAAACACCCGCCGCGTTTCTCGTCCGAGCCCGCGGTCGTCACCGGCCAACACCCCTAAAGCTAGCGAACCGCTCGGCTCGGGGATCGACCGCAAGACGACCGACCGCACTGCCGAGCGCACCTCACCCAGCACTGTCTCCGGAACGGAGCTCACTTCGAGGGCGGCAGCCTCATAAGTGACGGCGACCGGAAAGCCTCCCGGTCGCCGCCCGTCCGCGGTGCGTTGACCGCTCCATGTCACTCGCTCGCCCACGAGTCCTGGTAGCGGTTCATCCACCGTCACGGCTACCAACACGCCGTCGTCGCGCAAGACGACGAGCTGTGCCGCGGTACTGTCCTCTTCATCCCAGACGACCACCCCGGTGACCGGTCGCGCAACGTCGCGCTCGTCGACGAAGATCCCCAAGCGAACCACCGCCAGCAACGCGCCGAGTCCGAGGAGGCCGATAACCCGCCCGACCGCTCGAGGTGAATGCGTGCCGCCGAGCACGACGACTACGACGAGTGCCGCGAACAGTGCCAGGGCCGAGACTACAGGCCAGGAGATCGCCACGGCTGCCGCGACGAATCCCAGCGCAAGCCAGGCACCAGTCACTCACCGTTCCCCACCGTGATGAGGTCAGTCCACTGAGCTACCATGCGTTCCGAGATGCCAGCGATATTCGCCAAATCCTCGACCGAGCGAAACGGACCGTGGGTCTCCCGGTAGGCGACGATCCGTTGAGCGAGAGCCGGCCCCACCCCCGGAAGACGCTCGAGTTCAGCAGCGCTGGCTCGGTTGATATCGATCCGTTCGTTACCGGTGGTGGCCACAGCGTCCTGCCCCTCGGACGCCGCTGCGCGCGCGGTTCGCAACGGAATCGTGATCGTCTGCCCGTCCTGTACCCGTTGCGCCATCGGTACCCGGGCCAGATCTGCCTCCGGGAGCAGTCCGGCTCGCTCCACCACCTCTGCGATGCGCGTATCGCTGGCCACCTCGTAGAGCCCAGGGCGCGCGACGGCGCCATCGACGTACACGACCGCGACCGTCGGGGTAGCGAGCGCTTCGACGCGGATGACGAGATCTTCGCCTCGGTAAAAGAGCCGTACCGCCCCCATCCCGATGACGCAGCCGAGCAGAAGACCAGCCAGGAACTGGTAGCGGCCCGACCACCAGCGCGACGACACGACGGCGTTTCCCCCGGACCGTGGTAAGGTTGTACAGGTATCGACCGCGACCCGCCCTCCCTCTGGAGGAGCGGGTGTGGTCTATTGTCCCACAGCACCACACCGGTCGGCGATATGGCCCTGACGACGTTCGTTCACCGCATCGCCTGTGCCCCGTCGATCCGAAAGGTCTCGACGGCACTCGCTGCGGGACACTCCTACACGATCGAGGCGCTCCCTGCGAGCGCTCGTGCGATCCTGCTCGCCGCGCTCGCTACTGAGCTCCGTCGGCCGATCCTCGTCGTCGTGCCGCGGCAGAGCCAGGCTGACGAACTGGCGGAGGCGCTCCTGCAGCTGGCCCCAGAACTCCCCGTCGCGACCTGGCAGGCCCCCGAGACGCTACCCTACGACATCTTCACCCAAGATCGGGTTACCGCAGCCGAGCGAACTACCTTCCTCACGCGGCTGGCCGATCCTGCGCCGCTCGTCGCGATCGTTCCCGCGCGTGGCCTCACCCAGCTCCTGCCTACCCCGGCCGAGCTCCAGTCTCGGGTCCTCACCCTGACCATCGGCACGCGTTTGACTCCGACCGCGCTCAGTGAACGCCTAGTCGCAGCCGGCTATGCCGGGAGCCCACTCGTGCAAGAACCGGGTACCTTCAGTCGCCGCGGTGGGATTATCGATCTCTGGTCTCCGGGTAGCGACGAGGCCGTGCGTGTCGAGTTCTTCGGCGACGAGATCGACTCGCTGCGTTCGTTCGATCCACAGACCCAACGCTCGATGCGTCGTCTCGAACGCGTGCGCGTCCTACCTGTCAGCGAGGTGCCGATCACTGCCTACCGAGAGGCTGCCGCCCGCTTGCGGGAACTACAAACTGGGTCGCTGCGCCCCGAGGTCGCTCTCGAATGGCAACGCCTGTGCGAGCGGCTAGAACGCGGACAGCTCGTCCCACCACCCGAGTTCGTGCTTCCGTACGTTCTTGCGTGTGCCACGTCAGTGCTCACCTACCACCCGCCCGCGCACCCTGTCGTGGTGGTTGACCCCGGTGCCGTCCACCTCGCACTCGAACAATTCGAACGGCAAGCGGAAGAACTGAGGGAAGTCAGCGAACTCGGTGGCGAACTTCCCAAAGGTCTCCCGCGCCCGTACCACCCTCCGGAAGCGTTGTGGACCCAGCTCTCCGCGCGCCCGGTGCTGTGGTTGGGTACCAGTGTCTCCGCCAGCGAACGGAGCGACCACAGTGACGAGTCAGCGGGTTTCTCGGTAAGCGTGCCGACCGTCGGCGGTCGTCTCGATGCGCTGCCCGAGCAGCTTGCCCCGTATCGCGAAGCGGGATACAGCATCGCGTTGGCTACCGAGCAACTCGAGCGAGTGCTGCACGTACTCGAAGAGCGGACCATCCGTTGCGAGCCGGATCTCACCCAACCTGGTGCCATCGCTGCCGTGCGGGCGAGGCTACCGGGTGGTTGGCGGCACGACGACGCGCGCCTACTGCTCCTGACGGATCGCGAACTCTTCGGCATACGCCGGCTTCCACGGCCGATACGCCGACGCCGCGCCGCCACAGGGTCTGAGGACCTCATCAGCCGCCTCGTCCCAGGGGTCTACGTCGTCCACGTCGATCACGGCATCGCACGTTACGGCGGGTTAGTGAACCTGACGGTCAGCGGAGTCCGTCGAGAGTATCTCCTCCTCGAATACGCCGACAACGATCGGCTCTACCTCCCGGTCGATCAACTCGACCGGATCACGCTCTACGAGAGCTTCGACGGCGAACCGAAGCTGACTCGTCTCGGATCACCGGAGTGGAGCCGCGTCAAGCAACGCGTACGCCAAGCGGTCCGCGAGCTGGCGTTCGAACTCTTGCAGCTCTATGCTGCGCGTGAGGCGACGCCTGGTATCGCTTTCGGCCCTGACACGCAATGGGACCGAGAACTCGAGGAGTCCTTCCCCTACGAGGAGACACCCGATCAGTGGCGCGCGATCCGCGAGGTCAAGGCCGATATGGAACGTCCGCGTCCCATGGATCGCTTGCTCTGTGGCGACGTCGGTTTCGGCAAGACAGAGGTCGCGCTGCGGGCAGCCTTCAAGGCGGTGAACAACGGGTATCAGGTTGCGATTCTCGTACCGACCACGATCCTCGCTCTCCAGCACTACAACTCCTTTCGCGAGCGTCTCGCCCCGTACCCGGTCCGCATCGAGATGCTCTCACGGCTCCGCTCGAAGAGCGAGCAGCGCGAGATCGTTCGCGGGATCCGCGAGGGGTCAGTCGATATCGTCATCGGGACGCACCGCCTGCTCCAGCGGGACGTCGAGTTCAAACGGCACGGCCTCGTGATCATCGACGAGGAACACCGCTTCGGCGTCGCTCAAAAGGAACATTTCAAGCGTTTGCGCACCAACGTCGACGTCCTCGCGATGACGGCGACGCCGATACCGCGGACACTCTACCTTGCGCTGTCCGGTGTGCGTGACCTCTCGGTGATCGCCACACCGCCGGTCGACCGCACGCCCGTACGCACCTTCGTCACGCCGGCCCGTGACGCGGTCATCCGCGAGGCGATCCTCCGCGAGCTGGCGCGTGGCGGCCAGGTCTACGTGGTACATAACCGCGTCCAAACGATCCACCAGTTCGCCGCGCACCTCCGCACGCTGGTCCCGGAGGCACGCTTCGCCGTCGCCCACGGCCAGATGCCGGAGGCCGAGCTGGAGCGGATCGTCATCGCCTTTCTCGAGCGAGCGTTCGACGTACTCGTCTGCACCGCGATCATCGAATCCGGGGTCGATATCCCCTCGGTCAACACCATCATCATCGACCAGGCACATCAACTCGGGTTGACCCAGCTCTACCAGCTCCGCGGCCGCGTCGGGCGCAGCCACGTCCGCGCCTATGCGTACCTCCTCTACGACGATCGCCGTCCACTGTCACCCGAGGCCCGCGCCCGCTTGGAAGCGATCCAAGAGGCGACTGAACTGGGCGCAGGTCTCCAAATCGCACTCCGTGACCTCGAGATCCGCGGCGCTGGGAACATTCTCGGGCCGGAGCAGAGCGGCCACATCGCTGCTGTCGGGCTCGAACTCTACACCCAACTGCTCGCCCGCGCCGTCCAGGAGATCCGCGAAGGCCGGCCGATCGAGGACGCGCCCAGCGTCACGATCGATTTGCCGGTCGAAGCGACCATCCCGCCCGACTACTGCGGAGAGGAAGCAGTTCGTATGCACCTCTACCAGCGCTTCGCTGGTGTGCGCAGCGAGGCGCAATTGGAGGAGTTGCTCAACGAGATACGGGATCGCTTCGGCCCCATTCCCGAATCGGTCCGTCGACTCGCCGATCTGGCACGGCTGCGCATCTGGGCCAACCGCCTCGGTATCACGACGATCCTCGAGCGGGACGGCGAAGTCTACGTCCGCCCCGTCGTCGGTACACGACTACACCCCGAGCGATTGCGCCGCGCGCTCGGTTCAGGGGTCTACGTCACTCCGAACCAAGTCCGGCTGGTTACGGCACGGCTTTCGGTACCGCTCTGGGATGCAGTCCAGTACGTCCTCCGCGAGATCGAGTCTCGCCGAGCGACCGTTCTTCTCAGCGCGCCGGCGGAGCAACTCGCCGGTACCCGCTAGAACGAATGCCGATCAGTCTGGGTGCTCGTCCAAGGTCTCGAGGATCACCTGCGCGCGTTCGGCGTCCTGCACACGCACGTACAGTGCATGCTCAGCGGCCAGCGTCGACCAGTAGGCAGCGCCCAATCCGAGGATCTTCACGAGTACCGGGATGCCCTCCGCCTCGAGCGCACCTTTCCAGAGGGCAGCTACGAGTTCGTTCGGTGCCACCGCGATCGCGACCAGTTCGTCTCGCTCGTCCATGGCAACCCTCTATCCACGCAGGTACACCACGGTCACACCGTGGCCACCTTCAGCCGGACCCGCGAGCTCCCAGCGTTCGACCAGGGGGTGATCACGCAAGAAGTCATGCACAGCTTGACGCAAGGCACCCGTCCCCTTGCCGTGGACGATACGCACCCATGCGAGCCCAGCCAGCGCGGCGCGGTCCAAATAGCGGTCGAGCTGGGTGAGTGCCTCGTCGACACGCAGTCCCCGGAGGTGCAATTCCGGCTCGACGTCAGCGATGTGCTTCACGGGCGCCAGTGCCACCTCCGCACGCTTGGGCCGACCGGTCGACGCGTGCGCACTCAGGCGGCGAACGGCATCCAGCGGTTGTCGGACACGAAAGTTCCCGACCTGCACTTCCACTTCCGCTTGCTCGGGGAAAACGGCGACGACCTCGCCCTCCAGGCCGAGTAGCGGCACTTCAACCTTAGAGCCGACCGAGAGTTCCTCCGCCTCCGTACGCTTCGTAGCGAGCGTGCGCTGCACTCGACGGCGTGCCTCCTCGAGCGCTCGCAGACTCGACTGCACGACGGTCGGTGACGGGTACGACCCCGCCTGCAGCGCCCGCTCGAGTTTCCGCACCAGCTCCCGCGCACGGCGGAGTTCCGCCTCCAGTTCGGCGACTGCCTGCGCGCGTGCCTCGTCCCGCTCACGTCGCGCCTCTGCGAGTAGCCGCTCGGCCTCGGCTCGCAGCAGCTCCGCCTCAGCTTTCGCACGCGCCGCCTCTTCCGCTCGTCGTTCGGCCTCCACAAGCCGGCGTTGCAGTTCCGCGATCCACTTGTCGAGCTGCACCGCACCGCCGCCCAGGATTTCGGCAGCCCGTGCCACCACCGCCTCCGCAAGCCCCAAGCGACGCGCGATCTCCAGGGCATGCGACCGGCCGGGCAAACCGACGACCAGACGGTAGGTCGGTCGGAGGGTGACGGGATCGAATTCCACACTCGCGTTTTCCAGACCGGTCGTTGAACTTGCGAACGCCTTCAATTCGGGATAGTGCGTCGTCACTACCCCGAGGACGCCGCGCTCGAGCAACTGCTCCAGAATTGCCCGTGCCAGCGCCGAGCCCTCCTGCGGATCGGTACCGGCTGCCAGCTCGTCCAACAACACCAGGCTGTCAGCGTCAGCGTGCTCCAGTGTCGCCACGATGCGCCGCAGATGCGAGGAAAATGTCGAAAGGTTCTGCTCGATACTCTGCTCGTCACCGATATCGACGAAGATAGCCGGGAAAACACTCAACGCGCTGCCCTCAGCCGCTGGGATGAAGAGACCGGCCTGCGCCATGAGTACGAGGAGACCGACCGTCTTGAGCGCAACAGTCTTTCCGCCTGTATTGGGGCCGGTGATCACCAGAATGCGGAATCGCTCACCGAGTTCGATGTCGATCGGGACGGCAGTTGCCGGATCCAGGAGCGGGTGACGGGCACGGCGCAGGAGGATCCGTTTTCGCGGGTGACCACCCGGGTGGCTGGGTACCGACGCCTCGACGATTTCCGGCTCGGTCGCCCGGAGCGCGAACGCAAAACGCGCCTTCGCCAAGGCGAGATCCAACGCTGCTCCCGCCTCGACCGTACGCGCCAGTGCCGCTGCATGCTCCACCACGAGTGAGGTCAAATGCCGCAGAATACGCTCGACTTCGTGCGCCTCGGCCGCCTGCAGCTCACGCCAGCGGTTGTTGAGCTCGAAGATCTCTAACGGCTCGATGAAGACTGTCTGCCCACTACCGGAAACGTCGTGCACGATACCTGGGACGCTGGCGCGGCGGTCGGCACGCACCGGCACGACGTACCGTCCCTCGCGTACCGTGTAGTAGGACTCTTGCAGCGCTTCCTGGTGCTCGGCGAGGAAGCGCCGGAGCCGCTCCAGCAGGCGCTCGTGAGCCTCCTTGAGCTGTTGACGGATCCGCCCCAGCTCGGGAGAGGCGGTGTCCAAGATCTCTCCCCGTGGGCCGATACTTCGGGCGAGCTCCACCCGCAGCGAGGGTACGTCTGCCAGCGCGTCGACGAACTCGCACAGCGCTGGATAACGTTCCCGCCACCCCTCGTGCTCCTCGAAATGCCGGCGTAACTGCCGCGCTGCCTCCAGCGTGTCCAGGACGATCCGCAACGCGACCGCTTCCAGTACCAGTCCCCGCTGCGCCTGCTCGAGGTAAGGACGCAGGTCCCGGAATCCCCCGATGGAAAACCCTGGCTGCTCTTGCAAGAGCCGAACCGCTTCGCGGGTCACGCGCAGGAGATAGACGACGTGGTCGGGATCGGCCGACGGTGCCAGCGCGCGAGCACGCTCCTGCGCCACCGCGTACTGGCAGTGTGCCGCGAGCATCTCGCGGACCTTCTCGAACTCGAGCAGTCGCAGTAGGTCGCTCATCCCTCGACTCACGTTCCTCCGAGCAACGACGGTGGTTCGCCAGGAACCCAGTCGATAGCCAGCTTCTGTATCCAGGGTTCCACATCACGGACGAGCGGTACGAGTCGCGACTGGTGCACCTCGGCCCGCAGGCGAAGACCCAGCCCGTCACTCGGCAACTGTCGGATCGTGTTCGTTGCGACCAGCGTGAGCGTCGTGACGAGCGCGACGGCGAACACCATGGCCAGCACCGCTTGTACCGCGAGAGCGACACTTCCGATCGGTCGCCACCGCCGGTGTCCGATCAGTCCGGGTAGCGCGCGGAACGACCACAGGACTCCCCACGTGCCGAGCACGCCGACCACCGTTGTCACGACCACGAGCGCGAAGAGCTCGCTCGCCCAGCGCGACATGGCCGAAACGACCGACCGCAGCACGCCGGCGAGCGGCGGCGTGAACGCGCTCACCGCCACGAGCGTCACGAACCACGTCACCAGGGCGAGGAACGTCCGCGCCGTACCAGCGAGAAAGGTCACAGTGTAGACGGCCACGAACGCAAGGAAGACCACGCCATCGAAGAGCATCGGACGGACCGCCCCACCCCTGCAGCCTGGGAGGCCTCTCCGCACCTTGACACGAACGGATGTTCGCCCCTATACTGGGCTCGACGACGAGCCGAACCGGGAAAGCGATGGGAGCGCATGGGAAAGCAGCTGACGAAGCGACAACGTGAAATCCTCGAATTCATCCGCACCTTCGTCGACGAACACGGTTTCCCACCGACGGTGCGCGAGATCCAAGCCGGACTCGGAATCTCGTCCACCAGTGTCGTCGATTATAACCTGAACGTGCTCGAGTATCTCCGTTTCATCCGTCGTAACCGCAACATCTCGCGCGGCATCGAGCTCCTCGAACGGCGACAGGCTGCCCGCGAGGCGGTCGTACGCGTCCCCCTCGTCGGGACGATCGCAGCTGGCCAACCGCTCCCGGTACTGGATCCGGTCGATCCGGCGAGCGCACAGGAGTATGTCGAGATCGGCGCAGCGCTCGTCGGTCACTCGCCGCGCGACCTGTACGCGTTGCGCGTCAAAGGGCTTTCGATGATCGATGCACTGATCGACGACGGTGACATCGTCGTCTTGCGCCGGCAGGCGACCGCCCAGAACGGGGATACGGTCGCTGCGTGGCTGAAGCGCGAGCAGGAGACGACGCTCAAGCGCTTTTACCGAGAAGGCAACCTCGTGCGTCTCCAACCGGCCAACGCGACGATGCAACCGATCTACACGACGCCGGAGAACGTCGAGATCCAAGGCAAGCTGGTGCTCGTGCTCCGCCAGCTGGAGTGAGCAGCTTCAACGTCGAGCGAGGTCAGCGGCCCGCACCCCCAGCGGCTCGTACTGACGCACGAGCAGGCGGACGCGCGGTATCGGCGGGACGCTTGTTCACCCAGGGCATGGTTTCTTCGGCAGTGCCCCGCACCCTCCGGCTGGTGGAGGAGAAGGTCACCATGTGGTCATGGACTACACGCGGTGGCTGTGAAGAACTCGTTTCCAACTGCCGGAGAGTGTCCTCACTTCCGGCGTCCTACGCCAGAAAGCTCTTGTCGCCCCCTCCACTGCACCGTACGATGTAGCGTGTGAAGCTCGCTGTCCTGTCGGGGGAAGGGAAGGGCTCCATGCAGGTCGGCCGTGCGTTTTCGTACGCGTTTCAAGATCCGCAATGGCTCAAGAAGCTCCTCATCGGACTCATCATGATGATCATTCCGATCGTCGGTTGGCTGATTCTGTTCGGATACCTCTTGCGCATCACGCAGCAGGTGGCGACGGGGACAGACACCTCCTTACCGGAGTGGGACGACTTCGGGCGCGATCTCGTGCTCGGTCTCAAGGGTGCCCTCACCTACTTCGTGTGGAGTTTTCCGGCAGTGGTCCTTTCCGCCTGTGCCCAGGTACTGCAAGTGGTTACTGGGGTGAGCGGCGACGACAGCGCCCCGGTTCTCGCAGCAGCTTTGGCATGCGTAGCCTGTCTCTCGATCGTCGTAGGTCTTGCCGTCTCGTACGTCATGCCGCTCCCGCTCAGTCGCCTCGCCGTCGCGGGAAGCCTCAACGACGCGTTCGCCTTGGGGGCGATTTTCCGCGAGATCGGCCACGCGAAGACGTCTCTGCTGCTAGTTCTCGCCATCACGCTTGTTCTGAGCTTTGCAGTACCGTTGGGTCTCCTCCTCTGTGGTGTCGGTATCCTCGCGACGTTGCTCTATTCGTTTCTCGTGCGAGCACATCTGTGGGGACAGGTCCGGCGCCAACTCCTACCCGAGCAGGATTCGCACACCTGGGCTCCCGTCGCAGCCGACACGTGAACCAGCCTGCCCGCATTGCGACTGTGCGTGCAGTGACCAGCAAGCCGACCAGTTCGCCCGACCTGGGTCGTCGTGCACCCGGGACCGATACCGTGAGCGTGGCCGGTGTCGCGAGCGTCGGGAGAGGACAGACCAGCGTCCGCGTTCCCCGCGCGCTGCCTGAGTGCAGACCGAGCACGCTGTACGCGACCGCTCGGGCGTGCTACCCTCGACTCGATCGCAGTCGCACTCCTCGATGGGCGCTCGGCCATACCGGCGACATGGTTACGCCGAGCGATAACAGGCATATTGCTACGAAGCGACTCAATGAGTATACTCCCGAAGCGGAGCGACTCGCGACAC
>JBEPZP010000044.1:0-12600 GCA_041640735.1 Thermomicrobium sp. | reverse complement strand
TGCTCGTCGCCTATGACTTCCCCTGCCGGCCAGCCCGGCTGAGCGCCACCGTCAAGCTGGTCGCACCCGCGCCATCATCGAACGCACGCACCGGCTCGAGTCACGTCATGGTGAGCGGGTACGGTGCCCTGAACCGCTCACAAGGGATCGGCAGTACGCTCGTCGCACCGATCGCGCAGGCCAACTACAACGGCTGGAAGACGGTGCTGCACGTCACCAACTTCGGCAGCGCCCCCTGCTCAACCACTGCGCGGTTCTACCAGCATCCCACGGGGACACAGACGCACACGCTCAGTCAGACGATTCCGGCAGGTGGTACCTGGAACCTGGACCTCGTGGCCGCTGGTCTGCCGCAGAACTGGTTGGGCACCGCACGCATCGAAGGGACCGGCTGTCAGCTCGCCGCATCGATCGACCGCCTCAAGCCGACCCAACCGTGGGGCACTACCGTCAACATGGCGTTGACCAATGTCGCGCTGCCGCTCGCGAGCCTCGGCACCACGGTCTACGTTCCGCTCGTCTTCCAGGCGTACTTCGACTGGAACACGGGGATCGCCGTGAGCAACGGAGGCGCAGGCCCGGCGAGCGTGACCATCAACTACTACGCGACGAACGGCTCCCTCATCACAACGAAGACGCTGCCGATCATCCCCCAGGACGGTATGCAGTTCGACTACCTGACCGGAAGCGGCGGCCAGCTCGCGCAGGCTATCATCACGAGTTCCCAGCCGGTCATCGTCTCGGTCGACGCCGTCAAGTACACCGGGGGTGGCAGCGACGTTGGTCAGGCGCTCACCTCGATGGGGGTCAGTGCGCCGGTCGCTGCTCAGGTTCTGCGTGTCCCGCTCTACCAGAAGGCAGGGCCGAGCGGGAACGATACCAGCGGCGTGCAACTCTTCAACACCAGTGCTACCCTGCCCGCGATGCTGACGCTCGACTTCTTCGACACGAGTGGGACCCCTCAGCCACCGTCAACCATGACCGTCGGTCCGATCGCTCCGCGTGGTGCCGTCACGGTCTACGCGCCGTCGCTCGGTACGCTGCCGACCGACTTCCAAGGACAGGTGCGTGTGACGCACAACCCCGGCAGCGGCCAAGTGGTGGCGATCACGAACAACGTGAACTACGACGTGCAGTTCGACGGCTCGGCCGCCTACCACGTGGCGACGGCCGACCGGCTCCTGCGCGTCGACTTCGGTCCCACCACGACCTACAAGAACGGCGTGCGGGCACTCATCGTCGCGCAGACGGTCGACGCGAACGACGTGCAGCTCCCAGCGCAACAGCTACTCGTCTCAGCTCCAGCCGGAGTGACGGTCAACCCGGCCACAGCCTTCACGACCATGTTCGGGGTAGCCGCGATCGAGCTCTGGGCGAACAACACCAGCGGTCCCGTGACCGTCTGCTGGGACCTGAACGCGAACGCCGCGTGCGACCCAGGAGAGCCTCAGGTCAGCCAGTCGATGACCTGGGTGCCCTGAACGACCCATCGAGCGGTGACGAGCGGAGGCGCTGGGATCACCCCAGCGTCTCCGCTCGTCCGAACGACGCTGGCACGTGGGGTGTCGCCCGCGCAGCGACTCTCCTGGCCAACTGCGGGGCACCGGTCGCCAGCACGGCCACGAACACGCAGGAGCCTCGCAGAGTACCGCGCGCGCTCGTCGCGCGCCCCGACTGTGCCCGGCAGTCGATGGTCTGCGGCTGGTTGCTACAATTCTTCGGTGTCCGTGCCCGGACACGGACAAAGGGAGACCCATGGCCAGCGACAAGATCATCGTCCGCGGCGCGCGCGAGCACAACCTCAAGAATATCGACGTCGAGATTCCGCGCGACAAGCTGGTGGTCATCACCGGCTTGTCCGGTTCTGGGAAGTCCAGCCTGGCCTTCGACACCATCTACGCCGAGGGGCAGCGACGGTACGTGGAATCGCTCTCTGCCTACGCCCGCCAGTTCCTCGGCCTGATGGAAAAGCCGGACGTGGATCAGATCGAGGGGCTCTCGCCAGCCATTTCGATCGACCAGAAGGCGGCCAGCCATAATCCACGCTCGACCGTCGGTACGCAGACGGAAATCTACGACTATCTTCGCTTGCTGTATGCCCGCATCGGGAAACCACACTGCCCACAGTGCGGCCGGCCGATCCAAGCGCAGACGGTGCAGCAGATGGCCGAGCAGGTGGAAGCGCTCCCCGAGGGTACCCGCCTCTACGTCCTGGCGCCCGTAGTCAAGGACCGCAAAGGCGAGCATCAAGGCATCCTCGAGGAACTGCGGCGTGCCGGCTTCACGCGCGTCCGGATCGACGGCGAACTACGCGAACTCGACGAGCCGATCGCGCTGGCCAAGAACAAGCGGCACACGATCGAGGTCGTCGTCGATCGTCTCGTCGTCCGCGGCCGCGACGACGAGGAGGCACACGCCTTCCACTTGCGTGTCGTGGAAGCGCTCGAAACCGCAGTCAAGCTGGGCGGTGGGATCGCCCTCGTCCAACCGCTCGAGGGTGAAGCGATCGTCTTTTCGGAAAAGAACGCCTGCGTGCACTGCGGGATCAGTCTCCCCGAACTGGAACCGCGGAGCTTCTCCTTCAACAGCCCGCACGGAGCCTGTCCGGCCTGCGACGGCCTGGGCAGCAAACTCGAGTTCGATCCTGACCTCGTCGTTCCCGATCCGGAGCGCTCGCTCGAGGAGGGTGCGATCGCACCGTGGTTCAAGGAGGGACGCGAGAGCAGTGCGTGGTACCTGGCGCTGCTGCGCGCGCTGGCCCGCGCCGAGGGATTCCGCACCGACGTACCCTGGCGAGACCTGCCCGACCGCATCAAGCAGTTGATCCTCTACGGAGACGGTGGACGAACGGTGACGGTGCGGTACGCCGGGAAGAGCGGTCGCGAGCGCTCGTACCTGGTGACCTTCGAGGGGGTCATCCCGAGCCTGCGTCGCCGCTACGCGAGCACCAACTCGGACTACGTCCGGGCCGAGATCGAGCAGTACATGGCTGCCTACCCCTGCCAAGAGTGCGGCGGATCTCGCCTCCGCCCGGAAAGTCGCGCCGTGACGGTCGCTGGCCGCTCCATCGTCGACGTGACGCGGATGTCGATCGGCGAGGCGCTCGCCTTCTTCGACGAACTGGCTGACGAGCGACGGACACCGCTCAGCGAACGCGAACGTCGCATCGCTCACCAGATCCTCAAGGAGATCCGCGAGCGACTCGGGTTCCTCGTCGACGTCGGGCTGGACTATCTCACGCTCGACCGCCCCACTGCCACGCTCTCCGGCGGCGAGGCACAGCGGATCCGCTTAGCGACGCAGATCGGCAGCCGGTTGATGGGGGTGCTCTACGTGCTCGACGAACCGAGCATCGGGCTCCACCCGCGCGACAACCACCGTCTGATCCGGACGCTGCTGCGCCTGCGTGACCTCGGCAACACCGTCCTCGTCGTGGAGCACGACGAGGAGACGATCCGCACCGCCGACTGGATCATCGACATCGGCCCTGGCGCGGGCGAGCACGGTGGTCGCGTCGTCGCTGCCGGGCCGCTCGACGTGATCATGCGTACACCGGAGTCGTTGACCGGCCAGTACTTGAGCGGCGCGCGGCAGATCCCGGTACCCGAGCGGCGGCGCACCGGCAACGGCAAGTGGCTCGTCGTGCGCGGCGCGCGGGAGAACAACCTCAAGAACATCGATGTGGCCTTCCCGCTCGGCTGCTTCATCTGCGTCACCGGTGTCTCGGGCTCGGGGAAGAGCACGCTGGTGGTCGACACACTCTACCGCCGCCTGGCACAGATCTTCTACCGCGCCAAGGAACGGCCGGGCGCGCACGACGCGATCGAGGGGATCGAGCACATCGACAAAGTCATCAACATCGACCAGAGCCCGATCGGCCGTACTCCCCGCTCCAATCCGGCGACCTACACGGGCGTCTTCACGCCGATCCGCGAACTCTACGCCTCGCTGCCGGAAGCCAAGGCTCGCGGTTACGCACCGGGCCGCTTCTCGTTCAACGTGAAGGGCGGACGCTGCGAGGCCTGCGAGGGACAGGGCGTCATCCAGATCTCCATGCAGTTCCTGCCCGACGTCTACGTGCCGTGCGAGGTCTGCCACGGGCGTCGCTACAACCGGGAAGCGCTCGAGATCACCTACCGCGGCAAGAGCATCGCCGACGTCCTGGACATGACGGTCGACGAGGCGCTGGCGTTCTTCGAAGCCTTCCCGGCCATCCGCAGCAAACTACAGACGCTCTCCGACGTCGGGCTCGGCTACATCAAGCTGGGGCAACCGGCCACGACGCTCTCCGGAGGCGAGGCGCAACGGGTCAAGCTGGCGACCGAGCTGAGCCGCCGGGCCACCGGGCGGACGCTCTACATCCTCGACGAACCGACGACCGGTCTCCACTTCGCCGACATCGAGCGACTCTTGGCCGTGCTGCAGCGCCTCACCGACGCGGGGAACACGGTGATCGTCATCGAACACAACCTCGACGTCGTGAAGTGCGCCGACTACGTGATCGACCTCGGCCCGGAAGGCGGCGCAGCCGGTGGCTACGTCATCGCCACCGGTACACCGGAAGAGGTCGCGACCGTCGAGCGCTCCTATACCGGACGAGCGCTCCGTCGCGTGCTACCGCGCGCAGCGACGCTCGCGCCAGCCGACTGAACGCGCTGCGACCCGAGCCGACCGGTGATCCCGCCCCCGCGCGGACGCCAGCTGGCCCGCTCGGGCACCATCGGCCGCTGGAGAGCGATGGCCAGCACGTCCGCACACTCCTCCGCGAGCGACACCACGGCCGTCAGCACCACCGGTTGGCGAGCACGCTGCCGAGAGCGGTATGATTGAAGGCGATCCGAAGAACCGGCAGCGCGGGGCTGCGAGGTGGCGTGTCGCTCCGTCGCTGCGAGGAAGCGATAGGCTGACCGAACGTGCTCGATACCGATCCTCTCCAACGCCACAACGGTCACGTGGCCCTCGACGGCTCGTCGGACGGGCACGGGGGCGTCTGCCTCAACGGACATCGGCCGGTCCTCGTCCTCAACCAGAACTACGAACCGCTGCATATCGCCACGGTGCGGCGCGCATTGGTGCTCTGGCTCGCCGGTAAGGCGGAGATCCTCGAGACGTACGGGCACGACGTGGCATCGACTCACCAACGCTTCCCAGCTCCCTCGGTCATCCGCCTGTACACGCTCGTCAAGCGTCCGCCGCTCCGCGTCCGGCTCACTCGTCGCGAGGTCTTCGCCCGCGACAACTACACCTGCCAGTACTGCGGTATCCGGACGCACGACCTGACCATCGACCACGTCATCCCGCGCTCGCGCGGCGGTCCCCATACCTGGGAGAATGTCGTCAGCGCCTGCCGCGCCTGCAACCACCGCAAAGGGGGGAAGTCGCTCGCCGAGGCGCGCATGCAGTTGCTCCGGCAACCGTTCGAGCCGCGGCCAGGACGCTACTACATCGTGCAACGCCTCCTGCGTTCGCCGCTGCACGAGAGCTGGCTGAAGTTCCTGCCCGATCTTGACGTCTCGCGCTACGGCAGTCGATAACTCCCACGTGCCCGAAGGGCACGCGGGAACCGTGCCTTGCCGAAGGGGGAGAGGATGCTCGACCTACGGCTGATTCGCGAACAGCCTGAACTCGTCCGCGAGGCACTCCGCAAGCTCAATATGGACGCGCCGATCGACGAGATCTTGGCCCTCGACGAGCAACGACGCCAGCTCGTCGCCGAGGTGGAGCACCTGAAGGCGCAACGGAACGCGGAGTCGAAGCGGATCGGCCAGATGGCGCCCGGACCGGAGCGCGAGGCCGCGATCGCCGCGATGCGCCAGCTGGGCGACCGCATCGAAGAACTCGACCGCCAACTCGCGGCGATCGAAGAGCGCCTGCAGGCGCTGCTTCTCGAAGTGCCTAACCTCCCGGATCCCGACGTTCCCGTCGGCCCCGACGAGAGCGGCAACATCGTGGTGCGGCACTGGGGCGAACCGCGCCAGTTCGACTTTCCCGTCAAACCGCACTGGGAGATCGCCGAGGAACTGGGACTCATCGACTTCGCCCGCGGTGTGAAGATCGCAGGCAGCCGCTTCTACGTCCTGCGCGGCGATTTGGCCCGGCTCCAGCGGGCGCTCATCGCCTGGATGATCGACCTCCACGTGCACGAGCACGGGTACCTGGAGGTCTATCCGCCGTTCCTCGTGCGTCGCGAGGCGATGATCGGAACCGGGAACCTCCCCAAGTTCGGTGACAACCTCTACCACGACGAGGAAACCGATCTCTGGCTGATCCCGACAGCCGAAGTCCCGGTGACGAACCTCTTCCGCGACGAGATCCTCCCACCCGGCTCGCTGCCGATCTACCTCGTCGCTGCGACCCCCTGCTTCCGCAAGGAAAAGGTCTCCGCTGGGCGCGACGTGCGAGGGATCAAGCGCGTCCACCAGTTCGAGAAGGTAGAGATGGTGAAGTTCGTGGAGCCGGACCGCTCCGACGAGGAACTCCAGCGACTGGTCGCCGACGCCGAAGACGTCTTGCGCCGGCTCGAACTCCCCTATCGGGTCGTCCAGATGTGCACCGGCGACCTCTCCTTTACCGCCGCCAAGAAGTTCGACCTCGAAGTATGGGCGCCCGGCTCGCAGGAGTGGCTGGAGGTCTCTTCGTGCTCGAACTTCCGCGACTTCCAGGCGCGCCGCGCCAACATCCGCTTCCGTCCGAGCGAAGGCGCGCGGCCGCAGTACGTCCACACGTTGAACGGTTCAGGGTTGGCGCTACCCCGTACGCTGATCGCGATCATGGAAAACTACCAACAACCTGATGGCACGATCGAGATTCCTGCCGTCCTGCGGCCGTACATGGGTGGCCAAGAGCGCATCGAGCGGCAACCCGCGTACTGGGAGCCAGCGCAAGCCCGCCGCGCCCGCGAACGCGCACTCGCCGGAGACAGCTGACGATGCCGACGATACCGGTCATCGAAGCCAGCGGTTCACCAGCGGAGATCGGCGAGACGATCGGACGCGCGCTTCGACCTGCCTTGAGCGAGGCGATCGAACGCCACCGCACGTACCTCAAGGTGCAAGGCATCGCCTGGGAACAGGCGCTGGCACTCGCCGCCCGCTTCCGCGACGACCTGGAGAGCAACCTCCCTGCAACGGCCGAGGAACTCCACGCGATAGCGCAGGCTGCCGGACTGCCCGTCGATGCACTGGTGAGCCTGAATGCGCTCCAGGAGACGCTCTTTCTCGCACGGCGCCTCCCGTTCGAGGAGGGATGCACGAGTCTGGCCGTTCCAGCTGCTGCTAGTGCTGACGGATCGGTTCTCCTCGGTCATACCGAGGACGCGTTGCCCTGTCGCCATGAGCAGGTCTACGTCGTGCGCTGTCGCCCCGCTGGAGAACCGGCCTTCGTCGCGTTCGCCTACGGCGGACTCTTTCTCTACCAAGGCGTGAACGAGGCCGGGATCGGCTCGACCGGCAACGCGCTCCGTGCGACCGATATCCGCATCGGTGTTCCGAAGTTGTTCCTCTATCGCGAGGTGCTCCGGGCCACGACCCTGGCCGAAGCGATCCGCGCAACGCTCTTGCCCGAGCGCGCCAACGGGAACAACCACCTGATCGCGACCGCGGAGGGAGAACTCTACGACATCGAAGTGACCGGTCGCCGGTCAGCGCTGCACTACGTCGGCAACGCTCCGTTCGCCCACACGAACCACGTGCTGGCAGCAGAGCTTCGAGAGCTCGAAGAAGGGGACACGCTCGATTCCCAGCTCCGCCGCAACCGGGCGCAGCGGCTCCTGGAACTGGGGCAGGGTCGCCACTCCTCGGAGTCGCTCCGCGCGATCCTGAGCGACCACGCGAATCAGCCGAACGCCATCTGCAAGCACGGTATCCCCGGCAACCACGACACGGTGCGGACGATCGCGGCGGTCGTCATCGACGTGACGGCAGGTCACATCGACGTCGCAGCTGGACCACCGTGCCGGGTCCCCTTCGAGCGGTTCGCGTTGCACTGACGGGAGCGCGCCATGGACAAAGTGATCGTTTCGGTCGCGACGACTGGCAGCTGGACCACCCGCGAACAGACGCCCTACGTCCCGATCACCGAAGAAGAGATCGCGGCCGAAGCGGTCCGCTGCTGGCGCGAGGGAGCAGCGATCGTCCACATCCACGTCCGCGACGAGCGCGGGCAGGTGACCAGCGATCCAGCACGGTACGCTCGCGTGCGCGAGCTCATCCGGCAAGCCGGGTGCGACATCATCCTCAACTTCTCGACCGGCGGCGGCGCCGGTATCGTGCCGAACGAGGACCGGATCGCGCCAGTCCGCCTGCGACCGGAGATCGCCTCCTTCGATGCAGGCTCGCTCAACTTCGGTGACCGCGTCTTCGTGAACTCGCCGGCCTTCCTCGAAGCACTCGCGCGCGAGATGCAGGCCTACGGGGTCAAGCCGGAGATCGAGTGCTTCGAGACCGGGTTCATCGAGACCGCGAAGCGCTTCATCGAGCGGGGACTCATCCAGCCCCCGTATTGGTTTCAGATGGTACTCGGCGTGCGCGGCGGTGCACCCGCGACGGTCGAACAACTCGTTCACATGGTGCGGCAACTCCCGACCGGCTCCCTCTGGTCGGTCTGCGCGATCGGGCGGCACCAACTACCGATGAACGTGGCCGCGCTGGTCATGGGCGGACATGTGCGGACCGGTTTGGAGGACAACATCTACTACTCCTACCGCGTACTCGCCGAAGGGAATGCGCCGCTGGTGGCGCGGATCGTCCGCATCGCGCGCGAACTCGGTCGCGAGCCGGCCTCGCCCAACGAGGCGCGCCAACTCCTCGGACTACCGCCCCTCGCGGAGTGAGTGCCGATGCCGCGCCCACGCATCGCGGTGGCCGAACTGTCACACGAGACGAACGCCTTTTCGCGCGTCCACGTCGACCTGGCTTTCGTGGAACAGTGCGGCCTCGTGTTCGGAGAAGACGCCCTCCGGCGTGCGCGGCACACAGCAACTGTCCTCGCCGGGTTCATCGACGCTGCGGAGACACTCGGGTTCGAGCTCGTGCCGATCTTCGCTGTGTGGATCACCCCAGCGGGTGCGATGACGCGCGACACGTACGAGACGCTCCTCGACCGGCTGCTCAGCGGACTCGCGCAGGCTGCACCGATCGACGGCGTGCTCCTCTCGCTCCACGGCGCGATGGTCGCCGAGCATGTCCTCGACGCTGACGGCGAAATCCTCCGCCGCGTGCGGACGACGGTGGGGCCGAACGTTCCGGTCGTCGCTGTCCTCGACCTGCATGCCAACATCAGCCCGCTCATGGTCGAATGTGCGGACATCCTCGTCGGGTACCACACCTATCCCCACCTCGACCAGCGCGAGCGCGGCCGGCAAGCTGGTCTGCTCCTGGCTCGTCTCCTGTGCCGAGAAGTCCACCCCACGGCGGCGCTGGTCAAGCCGCCGATGTTGCCGACCTCGCAGCGGATGACGACCGATCGACCACCGATGCGCGTGTTGATGGACCGAGCTGAGGCACTGGAACGCGATCCACGCGTGCTCGACGTGACGATCGCCGGTGGTTTTCCGCCAGCCGACGTCCCCGAAGCGGGTCTCAGCGTCCTCGTCACGACCGATGGCGCACCCACGCTCGCTCAGCACTTGGCCGAAGAACTCGCTGCGTTGGCCTGGGAGCTCCGTCACGACTTCCTGGGCGGTGTGGCGAGTTGGGAAGAAGCTGCCGAGGCGATCCGCACGCTCGAGCGAGGCCCGCTCGTCCTGGTCGATATCGCCGATAACCCCTGGACCGGCGGACCCGGCGACAGCGTCGAACTCCTCCGCTTCCTGCTGCGCGAAGGCGCGCGCCCGGCCGCGCTCGCGCTCGTCTGCGATCCGGAGGTCGTCGAGCGCTGCTTCCGGGCCGGCGTCGGAGCCACTGTCGAGGTCTCGCTCGGCGGGAAGACGGACGATCTCCACGGGCCACCACTCGCGGTCCGCGCAACCGTCCGCCTGCTCGCCGACGGTCGCTACGTCAATGCCGGACCGATGTTCGCTGGCGTCACCGTGGACCTCGGCCGCACCGTGGTGCTCGACGTCGAGGGTATCGCGGTCCTGGTGACCGAACGCGCCGAGTCACCGATCGACCTCAACGTCTTCCGGGCGCACGGTATCGAACCGACCGAGCAACGCGTCCTGGCGCTGAAGGGAAAAGGGCACTTTCGCGCCGCCTTCGAACCGATCGCGGAACGCATCGTCCTGGTCGAGGGGCCCGGCATCACGGGAAGCGACCTCAGCCGGCTCCCGTTCCGGCACATCCGCCGCCCCATCTGGCCGCTCGATCTGGACTAACGCTCGCTACCGACGTAGTCGGCGAGTCGCAGCGAGACGACCTTGGAGGCACCGTCGTCGCCCATCGTCACGCCGTACAGGATCCCCGCTACTTCGATCGTCGCCCGGTTATGCGTCACCACGATGAACTGTGTCCGCGCGGACAACCGCTCCAGCACGCTGCGGAACCGCAAGACGTTCGCTTCGTCGAGGGCTGCGTCCACTTCATCGAGGACACAGAAGGGAAGCGGGTCGAGTTCGAGCAACGCGAAACGCAGCGCCAGAGCCGCGAGGGCCCGCTCGCCACCGCTCAACTGTTGGATGGAACGCACGCGTTTCCCGGCTGGTTGGACGACGAGGTCGACCCCGTCGATCGTGCCGGTCCCATCGCGGGCAACCAGACGGGCTCGTCCGCCCCCGAAGAGTTCGGCGAACGTCGTAGCGAACGCACGGTCGAGTTCTCGCAGAGAGCGTGCGAATCCCCGCTCGATCTGTCGATCGAGATCGGCTAAGAGCGTACGCAGCGTGCGGATCGTCGAGCGGACGTCGTCCAACTCGGCACGCAGCTGCTCGTACCGTGCCAGCTCGCTCTCGTACTGCGCGATCGCGGCCTCACCGAACCGGCTCAGCTCTTGCCAGCGCCGCCGCAACTCGGCCAGGCGACGTTCCAGCCGCTCGGGAGGATCGTCGACGGTGCGAGCGACCGACACCAGTTCTTCGACCAAGCGTTCACGTTCGTCCGACCGACCGAGCTCCCAGACTGCGTTGTCGAGGAGCGCACGCTCCGCTTCGAGCACCCGCTCCGCGAGGAGACGCGCTTCGGTCAGCGACTGCTCCAGGGTACGGAGCTCACGCTCCGTCTCGCTGCACGCGGCCTGCGCGGCAGCGCATTCCTCCTCGCGTCGAGCGAGTTCCTCGTCCAACACGGCAGCGCGCCGGTCGAGGCCGGCCAGTTCCGAGGCCAGCTGTTGGGCAAGCGCTTCTGCACGCTCGGCAGCAGCGACAGTTCGGTCGTACTCGTCCTGCAACGTTGCAGCACGGGAAGCGTAGTCGAGCAGTATCGACTCGAGCCGCGCGATCTGGCGCTCCAAGCGCGCTCGCTCGCGCGCCAGCGCCTCGGCACGCTCGCGGGCTGTCGCGAGCTGGCTCGCCAGGCGCTCGCGCTCCGGATCCGGTGCCTCGACCGCCTGTCGCTCGGCATCGAGTTCCTGCTGGCGGCTCGCCAGCGCATCCAAGGCGGCGACAATCGCTGCTTCCCGCTCGGTGAGACGCCGTAGACGCTCGGCGTCGCGATCGAGGGGCGCACGGAGTTCGTCGAGAGCACGCGCTTCCTGCTCGAGTTGTTGGCCGAGGAGCGCCGACTCGCGCTCGAGGCGCGCGAGCGTCGCACGCAGCTCTCGGCGCTCACGTTCCAGTGTGCGGACAGTCCCTTCGGTCGCGTCCTGGCGAGTCCGTGCTTCGTCGAAGCTCGCCTGGGCAGTCTCGAGATCCCGGCGCGCTTGCGCCAGCAACTGCTCCAGGCGCTCGCAGCGCGCAGCGAGCTCGCGCCGTTCCCGAACTGAAGCGAGCAACCCACGCTCGCGGGGACGGCTCGCCCCGCCAGTGACCGAACCGGTCGGGCGGGCGAGCTCCCCGTCGCGCGTCACGACGACCCAGCCACTCGGCAGCTGCGGGAGGATGCGTCGCGTCGTGGCGAGGTCGGCAACGACGAGCACGCGTCCGAGGAGCGCCTGCACGATCGGTCGGATCGGTGGTGGGGCAGTCACCAATTCTGCGGCGACACCGAGCACGCCAGGCTCAGACCGCACCAGCGGCAGGCGAGCGGGAGGCGCGCTCCGGACCGTATCGAGAGGATGGAAGGTCGCTCGTCCGGCCCGCTGCGCCTTGAGGAAGGCGATCGCGGCTTCGGCATCTTCCCACCGCTCGACGACCAGGTCGTGGAGATGGGCACCCAAGGCAGCCTCGATCGCCTGCTCGATCTCCGCTGGCACCTCGAGCAGCGAACCGAGCGTTCCCACCACACCGGAGAGTTGTCCCCGTTTGGCTGCCGCGAGCACCGCGCGCGGGGCACTCGTCACGAGGTCGCTTTCGAGCGCCTGCGCGAGCGCGCTCAGCTTCGTCCGGGTGACGAGGAGTTCCCGCTCGAGTTCCTGCACTGCCTGCGAGCGACGTGCGAGTTCCGCCTGGTGCCGGGACACGGTCTCTGCCCAGTCCTGGGCTGCGCGTCGGGCGACGGCGAGCTGTCGGTCGAGCGCGTCGATCTGGCACGCCAGGTCGGCGAGTTCACCCTGCCGGCTCGCGCGCTGCTC
>JBEPZP010000043.1:0-12671 GCA_041640735.1 Thermomicrobium sp. | reverse complement strand
GTCGGGTCGAGCGCGTCGCGCTCCGCTTACCGCGCGTCGAGGTCGTCGACATGCGGCTGGAGCACCAGTTCGGGAACCCGGGGCCCTTCAGCCGCGCGCTCGTGGCGGCGGTCGAGCGTGCGCTGCGGGCGAACGAGCAGGCGTTGCTGCTGATCAACCGCCGGGGACATGCGACGCTCGTCCAGTGCCGGTCGTGTGGCCATGTCGAGCGTTGTCCTCTGTGCGACGTACCGCTCGTCTATCACGCCGATCGGCGGCAGTTGGTGTGTCACCGCTGCGATCTTCGCCGGCTGCCGAACCTCGCGTGTCCAGCCTGCCAGCGACCGACGCTCGGCTACTACGGCGTCGGGACGCAGCGTGTGGAGCGGGAAGTCCGGCGTCTCTTTCCGAGTGCTCGTGTGTTGCGCTGGGATCAGGACGTGGTGCGACGCGGTGCTGATCCGCGGCGGCTCTTCCAGGCAGTCGTGCGCCGCGAGGTCGATATCGTCGTCGGGACGCAGATGGTCGCCAAAGGATTCGACTTTCCAGCAGTCACGGTGGTCGGGATCGTCCACGCCGATAGCGGTATCTATCTGCCCGACTATCGGGCGGCGGAGCGGACGTTCCAGTTGCTGACGCAAGTCGCCGGTCGAGCGGGGCGCCATCTGCCGCGCGGAACAGTGGTCATCCAGACGTACACGCCGGAGCACTACGCGATCCGGGCTGCCAGCCGGCACGACTACCATGCGTTCTACAACGAGGAGCTCGCCTTCCGTGAGCGGCACGGCTATCCCCCCTTTCGCCGGCTGGTGCGCTTGCTCGTACGGCACCGCGACGAGTTGGCTGGACGACTGGCCGCTGAGGAGATGGCGCAGCGCTTGCGGACGAGAGCGGCGGAGCGCGAGGCTCGGGACTGCGAGGTGCTGGGGCCGACACCGGCCTTCGTCAGCCGGCTCCGCGGGTGGTACCAGTGGCAGCTGCTCGTCCGGGGAGCGGATGGCCCGCGGGTGGTGGCTGACGTGCCGCTCCACGGTGGCTGGATCGTCGACGTCGATCCGGTCAGTCTGCTCTGAGCCGGTATACTTTTCCGAGGCGAATGCGAGGGCTGTGCTAGGATGGCAGTACGGACGATCATCACCGAGGGTGATCCACGGCTCCGGCAGAAGTCGCTGCGCATCCGCACCGTCGACGACGAGGTGCGGCGGCTCGCGCGTGACTTGTGGGACACGGTGCGCGAAGCACGTGGGCTGGGCTTGGCCGCGCCGCAGATCGGCGTCCTGCGTCGCATCATCGTGGTGTCCATTCCACCAGACTATGTCGAGGAAGGCGATCCGGGCGTCGAGCTCACGCTGATCAATCCGGAAATCGTGCGGGCGAGCGGGCGGCAAGTCGGGCTCGAGGGGTGCTTGAGCATCCCCGGATGGTACGGCGAGGTACCGCGCTTCATGCACGTGACCGTCAAGGCGCTCGATCTCGACGGGCGAGAGGTGCGCATCAAGGGGAGCGGCTTGCTCGCGCGCGTGCTCCAGCACGAGATCGACCACCTCGACGGGATCCTGTTCATCGACCGGATCGAGGACCGCTCGACGCTGCGGTATATCCCTGACGACGAAGAGGAAGAGGCCTCGACCGCTGAGGCCGCTGCGTCGTGAGGGTCAGAGGACGATTTCCGCTTGGTACACGCGGCTCTGTTCGGCGACGAGGATCGCGTCGATCGTGGCCAGCGTTTGATCGACGCGGTCCGTCTCGTTGAAGACGACGTAGTCGAACTCGTAGACGCGGGCGAGTTCGCGCGAAGCAGTGGCGATCCGTTCCATCAGGGTGGCAGGGTCGTCGGTCTTGCGGCTGCGTAGTCGTTGCATCAGTTCCGCCATCGACGGTGGAGCCAGGAAAATGAGGATCGCCTGGGGGACGATCCGGCGGATCGAGGCTGCGCCCTGCACGTCGACCTTCACGACGACCGTCTTGCCGCTGCGCAGCGCACGCCGCACCCGCTCTTTGGGGACACCGTACAGGTGGCCATAGACCTCGGCCGATTCGAGGAACTCGCCGCGCTCTCGGGCAGCGATGAACTCCTCGCGCGACATGAAGATGTAATGGACGCCGTCGATTTCGCCTGGGCGGCGTGGGCGCGTGGTCGCGGTGACGGCGAAGTAGAAGTCGGGGTGGGCCTGGCGCATCCGCTCGATGACGGTATCTTTCCCGACACCGGAGGGTCCGGAGATGACGATGAGTTTCGGGCGGACACGCTGCCGGAGTTCTTCTAAGAGCTCATCGGCCTGCGTATTCAACCCGATATCGTCGAGCACCAGGGTCGACCTCCCGATCGGTACGTCGCTCCCACCCTGCAGCAGCACCCGCCGCTGCCCACGCTCATTGTGCCATAGTTCGCGCGGTGTGACGGATCGGGATGCGGAGGGCTACGCGTGTTCGACGTGCTGACGCTCGCTGCTTTGGCCGATGAATGTGCTCGGACCTTCGCGCGCGGGCGGGTACAGAAGGTCGTCCAGACCGGGCCGCTCGCGGTCGCGCTCGAACTCTATGCCGGGCAGCGCTGGGGGCTCGTCATCGACGTCAGTCCTCAGGAGCCCAAGCTCTACCTCACGCGCGCGATCCCGGCCGGGGCCCCGGAACAGGTGACGCCGTTCCTCCTCCTCATGCGCAAGTACGTCCGCGGTGCCCGCCTTGTCGCCGTCGAGCAGGTGCCGCTCGAGCGTATCCTCCGCTTTCGGTTCGCGAGCGTGCTCGTCGAGGAGCGGCGCGGTGGTACCGAACGTATCCCAGTCGAGACAGAACTCGTCGTCGAACTGATGGGGCGGCACAGCAACGCGATCCTCGTCGCTGCCGACGGTCGCGTCCTCGACGCCATCAAGCGCGTCCCGCCGACGATGAGCGCGGTGCGACCGGTCTTGCCGAACCGTCCCTACGAGCCCCCACCCCCGCAGCTCAAGCAGGATCCGCGGCGGCTGACGCCGGAAGCGCTCGTCACGCTGCTGGCGCAGGCGAGGCCGGACAGCGATCTGCCGACGTTACTGGTCCAGCAGCTGGCTGGATTCAGTCCACAGATGGCGCGGGAGGCCGTCTACCGGGCGCTCGGTACCGCCGCAGTGACCGTCGCCGAGGTCCGTGGTCGCAACGAGGTGGCCGAGCGTCTCTGCGCCGCGATCGCGAGCGTATTGGAGCCGTTGGAGACCGGCCAGCTCGAGCCGACGGTGTACCGGAGCGACGACGTGCCGGTGGCGTTCGCAGCCATCCGGCTCCACTATCTGCAAGGACTGACGGTCGAGCCCTGCACTACCATGGCGGAGGCGATCGAGCGCTACTTCGCGGATCGTCCGGCTGCCGTCGAAGAGACGACGGATCGCTACGCGCAGCGGCGGCGACGGCTGCTGGAGGCGATCGCGCGCGAGCGCTCGCGCGTCGAGGCGCGTTTGCGGGCGCTCGAGCAGGAGCAGCAACGGGCGGCCGAAGCCGAGCGCTGGCGCACGATGGGGGAGGCGATCCTGGCCGCGATCGGCGAGATCGTGCCGGGGCAACAGGAGCTCGTGTTCGACGGGATCCGCATTCCGCTCGATCCGGAACGGACACCGGTAGAGAACGCGCAAGCCTATTTCGAGCGGTACCGGAAGGCCAAAGCGGCTGCAGAGCAGGTGCCTGCGCGTCTGGAAGCGACGCGCTTGGAGCTGGAGTACCTGCAGCAACTCGAAGCGTTGGCCATGGTCGCTGAGACGGCCGAGACGCTGGAGTTGCTCCGCCAGGAGCTGGGATTGCTCGACAGCGGTTCGACGACGAGCGGCGGTCAGGGCGGTAAGAAAACAGGACAGCGGAAGCTGCGCGTCTGGCGGACGGAGCGTGGTGACCGCATCGTCGTCGGTCGCAACGCGCGCGAGAACGACTGGGTGACCTTTTCGCTCGCGCGGCCGGACGACGCCTGGTTGCATGCCCGCGGCCTTGCTGGCTCCCACGTCATCGTGCAGTGGGCTGGCCCAGAGGATGCACGCGTGCTGGAGCTGGCGGCCTCGCTCGCAGCCTGGTACAGCGAGGGCCGCGACAGTACGCGGGTCGCGGTCGACGTCACGCAACGGCGCCATGTGCGACGCATACCCGGTGCGGCGCCTGGCCTCGTGCGCTACCGGAACGAGCGGACGCTCCATGTCCGCCCGATGCCACCGGACGCGCTGGGGCTCCGCGAGGCGTGACGTTCAGACCGGTTTCGCGAAGCGGGCGAGCAGGACGCCGAGTTCGTAGAGCACGTACATCGGAGCGGCGACGAGGAACATGTTGAAGGGGTCGGGCGTGGGCGTGATGAGCGCGGCTGCGACAGCGATGAGGAGGATAGCGAACTTCCGGAGCTGAGATAGCCGCTGTGCCGTCACCACGCCGAGTTTGGCGAGGATGAAGATCACGACCGGGAGTTCGAAGACGACACCCACCCAGAGGAGCAGCGTCATGTAGAACGAGAGCACTTCTTCGGCGCGGAACTGTGCCTCGAAGACGCTCGATCCGAAGTGCGAGAGGAACGAGAGCGCGCGCGGGATAATGACGAAGAAGGCGAACAGGACGCCGGAGACGAACATGATGGAGACGAACGGGAGCGCGCGGAAGAGGTAGCGCCGCTCCTTGCGTGTCAGCCCCGGAGCGAGGAAGCGGACGAGCTGGTAGACGATGACCGGCATGGCGAAGCCGATACCGATGAAGAGTGCGACCTTAGTATAGGTAATGAACGACTCGGTCGGCGAGATGGCATAGAGCCGCTCGATGCCCGACATCTCGGTGATGAGCCGTATGGTCGGGAAGGCGAGCCCGAGGCCGAGCACGAAGCCGACGGCGACAGCCAGGAGCGCTTTGATCAGCCGTTGCCGGAGCTCCTCCAGGTGCTCCTGGAGCGTCATTTCCTTGTAGAACTCTTCCGGTTCCGGCTCCGGCTCGTTGGGTTGGGGTGCAGGTTGTCCGCGAACGCGATCGAGAATGCTGACCATCGTCTCCTCACCGCAGCGTGCGACCGTCGATCTCCTTGACAAGGGTAACAGACGGGCGCGGCGACGACGAGTCCCGCGCCCGTCTGCTGTGAGCTAGCGCTGTCAGCGCGCTACTGCTTGTTGAGGTGCTCCTCGATGAAGTTGATCGCGTCGCGGACGGTGACGATGTTGGCTGCCTCCTCGTCCGAGATCTCGATGCCGAATTCTTCCTCGAGCTGCATGATCAGCTCGACGAGATCGAGCGAATCGGCGTTGAGATCCTTGACGAACTCGGCATCCAGCGTCACCTCGCTCGGATCGACGCCGAGTTGCTCGGCAACGACGGCCTGCACGCGCTCGAGAATCGATGAGGACACGCGAACCACCTCCCCAAGTCACCGAACCTGCACCCCGAGGGCACCGATCGTTCTCCGGTAGTATGACCGAGATGGCCGGCTTCTGCAAGTACGTTGCGGTCGAAAGCGACCGGATCCTTGGCCTCGCGCTGTAGCCGCTGCCGTGAACGGCGCGTGTCGCGCGAGGCGCGCGGTTCAGCTGCCAGAGGAGGCGAGGTTCGCTGCGATCGTTCCGAGGACGCCGTTGACGAAGCGGCCCGAGTTCTCGCCACCGTACTGCTTGGCGATCTCGACGGCCTCGTTGATCGCGGCCTTGAGCGGGACGTCCGATTCGTGGAGGAGTTCATAGATCGCGATGCGCAGGATGTTGCGATCGACCGGCGGCAGTTGCTCGACCGGAAAGGCTGGTGCTGCTTCCCCGATCATGCGGTCGATCCGCTCCAGGTCGGCCCAGACGCCGGTCACCAGCCGCTCGGCGTACCGCCGGACAGGCTGCGGGATGTGTGTCTCCGAGCGATAGCGTTCCAAGACGTCGTCCAGGCGGTGCCCAGCGACGTCGACTTCGTACAAGATCTGGAGTGCCAGGATGCGTGCCTGGCGGCGAATGCGGCCGAGCGTCATCGTCCAAAACCTCCCGGCTCCTCCTCTTCCAGCCGGTTCGACGCCGGTAGGTGTCGAGAGTGGTCGCGGCGAGCCGTAACATGAGACGGCCTCGTACGGGAGGAGCCGTAGCGAGCGTGCGGAGCGACCAGCGTCGCTCCCGTACCGATTGTACCCCTCGTCACTCTGCCCGCTCGGCGAGGAACTCAGCGAGGAAGGTGGTGCTGTGCCGGGCCGCGCGGAAATCGGGGTGCTGGAGAATCTGTCGCAGCACCGGGATCGGAGTCGGCACACCCCGCACGATCGTCTCCCGGAGCGCCCGGTCGAGCCGCTCGATCGCTTGCGTACGGTCGACTCCCCAGGCGATGATCTTGCCGATCAGTGAGTCGTAGTGTGGGGGCACCGTGTAGCCGCTGTAGGCGTGCGAATCGACGCGGATGCCCGGCCCACCCGGCCAGATGAGTTCCTCGATCGTACCAGCGCGGGGCGCGAACTCCCGCTCGGGGTCCTCGGCGGTGACCCGGACCTCGATCGCGTGTCCGCGGGGGGCCAGGTCATGCCCGCGGAGCTCGAGCGGTTCACCGGCCGCGATAGCGAGCTGCCACTGCACGAGATCGAGCCCGGTGACCACTTCGGTGACCGGATGCTCGACCTGAATGCGGGCATTGGCCTCGGTGAAATAGAACTGGCCGTCGCGATCGAGGAGGAACTCGAACGTCCCTGCACCGACGTAGCCCACGGCCCGCGCTCCACGGACGGCTGCTTCGTGGAGGGCGCGGCGGACCTTGGGTGGGAGCTCGGGCGCGGGGGCTTCTTCGATCAGTTTCTGGTAGCGGCGTTGGATCGAGCAGTCGCGTTCGCCGATCGCGTAGACGTTGCCGTGTCGGTCGGCCAGGATCTGTACTTCGACGTGTCGGGGGCGCTCGAGGTAGCGCTCGAGATAGACCGAAGGATCGCCGAAGGCGGCCTGTGCTTCTTGTTGGGCGACTTGCAATGCGGTCGCCAGCTCGCGTTCGTCGCGGACGATCCGCATGCCACGCCCACCACCGCCAGCGGCGGCCTTGACGAGGATGGGGTAGCCTAACTTGCGGGCGATGCGGCGGGCCTCGTTGATGTCGCGGACTGGTGCCTCGCTGCCGGGGACGATCGGTAGACCGGCTCGCTGCATCAAGATGCGTGCTTGCGCCTTGTCGCCGAGTGCGCGGAGCGTGTCCGGGCGTGGGCCGATGAACGTGATGCCGCACTCCTCACAGATCTCCGCGAGGAGCGCGTTTTCGGCCAGGAAACCGTAGCCGGGATGCAGCGCGTCGCAACCGGTCACCACGGCTGCGCTGATGATCGCCGGAATATGGTTGTAGCTCCGGTCAGCGGGAGCCGGGCCGATACAGATCGCTTCGTCGGCGAGGCGGACCGGGAGCGAATGGCGGTCCGCTTCGGAATAGGCGACGACCGCAGGGATGCCGAGTTCGCGGCAGGCGCGCAAGACGCGCAGCGCGATTTCTCCGCGGTTGGCGATGAGTACCTTCCGGATCATCGTCGGTCACGAGGCCATGAAGAGACCGCCGTCGACCGCCAGGACGGCGCCGGTGATGTAGCGCGCACCGGGTGACACGAGGAAGGCGATCGCCTCGGCGACGTCCTCCGGCGTGCCGTAGTAGCCGACGGGAATCTGCTCGAGGATCCGCTGCTGCAGTTCGGTGGGCAGCACTTCCGTCAGCCGCGTTTGGATGAAGCCCGGCGCGACGACGTTGGCGGTGATTCCACGGCTGGCGACTTCCCGTGCCAGGGCCTTGGTGAATCCGATGATGCCAGCTTTGGCGGCCGCATAGTTGGTCTGGCCGGCATTGCCGACCAGGCCGACGACGGAGGAGACGTTGACGATCCGGCCATAGCGCTGGCGCATCATCGGTCGCAGTGCGGCTCGACAACAGTAGAAGACGCTCGTCAAGTTCGTGTCCAGCACTGCGCGCCAGTCCTCATCGCGCATGCGCAGGAGCAGGGTGTCTCGCGTGATGCCGGCATTGTTGACGAGCGCATCGAGGCGTCCGAACCGATCGATCGCAGCTTCGACCATGGCGCCGACCTGCTCCGGGTCGGTGACGTCGGCGCGGAAGGCTATCGCAGTGCCACCGTGGGCGACGATCTCGCGGACCAAGTCCTGGGCGAGTTCCTCCTCGCCGCGGTAGTTGACGACGACTTTGAAGCCGTCGCGTGCCAGCCGCAGGGCCGTCGCCCGTCCGATACCCCGAACTGCGCCCGTGACGATGGCCGCACCGCGTTCGCTCGTCGCCTCCATGCCTCCCCCTTCAACGATTCGGTTCAGCGGTGTGCGTCAGGTCGCGAGACAGGAGATGTTCAGCCGTCAGCGTGGTGGTCTCGGGTGCGATCCGTCGTACCAACCCGGCGAGGACTTGGCCGGGCCCGATCTCCCAAAAGGTCGTCACGCCGAGTTCGACGGCGCGGCGCACCACATCGACCCAGCGGACGGGTGCCGCGATCTGCGCGACGAGCTCGTCACGCAGGGAACTGGGGTCGGTCAGGACGCGTGCATCCGAACACGCGATGAGCGGTGCGCGCGGCGGACGGATGGTGATCGACTCCAGCTCACGCGCGAGCGCCTCGGCGACCGGGCGCATGAGCGAAGAGTGGAAGGCAGCGTTCACTGGGAGGCGGACGACGCGGCGTGCACCGCGGGCGCGGGCGAGTTCGGCGGCGCGCTCGAGCGCGTCCGTCCGCCCGCTCAAGGTGAGCTGGTTCGGCGCATTCTCGTTGGCGAGTTCCACGCCGGCCTCGTGCGCGATCGCCTCGAGCGTCTCGCGGTCGAGCCCGATCACGGCGAGCATGCCGCCGAGCCCGAACGTTTCCATCAGCTCGCCGCGTCGCCGCACTAACCGGATGCCGTCGGCGAACTCGAGGCTACCGGCCGCGACGAGGGCCGTGTACTCCCCGAGCGAGTGTCCGGCCACGACCGTCGGTGCTGGAAGGACGCCGCGCGCCTCGAGGACGCGCAGGTAGGCGATGCTGGTGGCCAGAAGCGCTGGTTGCTGGTTCCGCGTCGCCGCAAGTTCCTCTTCTGGCCCTTCGAAGACGATCCGCGAGAGCGGAATGCCGAGCACTGCGTCGGCCTCGGCGAAGACAGCCCGGGCGAGCGGTTCACGCTCGGCGAGCGCCTTTCCCATGCCGACTGCTTGCGATCCCTGTCCGGGGAAGATCCAGGCGTGCGACACCTCAGCCTCCACGTCGAACGCCCGTCGCGCCCCAGCGCACGACGGCTGCTGCCCAGGCGAGCCCGGCACCGAAGGCGACCAGCACGACGTTCATACCGGGCCGGAGCACGCCGCTGTCGGCTGCTTCCGCGATGGCCAGCGGAACCGAGGCTGCGGAGGTATTGCCGTACCGGTCGAGATTGACCCACACCTTCTCCCAGGGCAACCCGAGCCGCTTGACGGCGGCATCGATGATGCGCAGGTTGGCCTGGTGCGGGATCAGGAGATCGACGTCGTCGAGCGTCAGCCCAGCCCGTTGGATCGCTTCCAGGGCTGCTTCGCCGACGATGCGGACCGAGAAGCGGAAGACTTCGCGGCCGTCCATCCGCATGGCGGGGCGCTTGGGCGGGAGCGTCCCGTTCGCCAGGAGCAGCTCGGGGAAACCTTCGAGGTAAAGCGCCATGGCGCCGCTCCCGTCCGAGCCGTGGACAGTGGAGAGGACACCCTCTTCCGCTTCGCTGGCCTCGAGCACGACGGCGCCAGCGCCGTCGCCGAAGAGGACGCAGGTGCTGCGGTCGGTGAAGTCCAGCCAGCGGGTGAGTGCGTCGACCCCGACGACCAGGACAGCGCGAGCGGTACCAGCCATGATGAACTGCGCACCGACGCTGAGTGCGTAGACGAAACCAGAGCAGGCAGCGACGAGGTCGAAGGCACCGGCACGCGATGCGCCGATCGCTGCTTGGAGCAGCGAGGCGGTGGCTGGCATGAGGTAATCGGGCGTCGTGGTCGCCACGATGACGAGGTCTAGGGCGCTGGGATCGAGACCAGCGACAGCCAGCGCTCGCTGGCTGGCTTCGGTGGCCATGCGGGCGGTCGTCTCCTCCGGCCCAGCGATGCGTCGCTCGCGGATACCGGTACGCGTCACGATCCACTCGTCGGAGGTCTCGACCATCCGCTCGAGCTCGGCGTTGGTCAAGACGCGCGTGGGGACATAGGCACCCCAGCCGGTGATCGCAGCACGCTGGGCCATCGCGACGCACCTCGTCCGCTGGAAACCGTTATGCCTCCGGGCGACGCTGCCGCTTCTGGCGCTTCACTTCGATGACCAGCCGACCGCGGTAGTGACCGCAATGCGGGCACACGTAGTGTGTCCGATGCTTCTGACCGCAAGTCGGGCAGGTGGTCAGCGGTGGAACGTCGATGTATTGATGAGCCGCGCGGAACCCTTGCCGGCGCTTGCTGACTTTGTGCTTCGGTACAGCGCCCATGAGATCGATCCTTCCATTCGTTCGTCACACGTCTTGGCGCGGGCAAGCCGTCCAGCCTGCTCCTGGAGGCGAGCCGTGCTGATGGAAAGTTGTCGCACAGTCACGCGCGTTCGTCAAGGAGCGTCTGCAGGACAGCCAATCGCGCGTCGATGACCTCTTCCTCGCGTTGCCAGAGCGACTCCGGACCCGGGCAAGCAGGACCACAGACCGGGTAGACCGGGATAGCGAGAATCGCGAACTGCCGGAGGAGTTCGTGTAGATCGAGGTGATGGTTCTTGTCGATCGTGAAGATGTCCTCGTCGTCCGGAGGTGGCAGCGGGAGGCCGGTGAGGACATCGACCGTCGGCCAGTACTCAGCCTCGAAGGTTTCCTCGTAACGTCCATCGAACTCGGTGAGGCAGCGGACGCAGGTGAGGTGTGCTGTCACGCGCAGCTCGCCGGTCGCCAGGATGCCGTTGGAGGTGCGGAGAAGGCGGACGGAGGCAGTGACGTCGGAGACCTCCAGGTCGCTATCGAGCGTCATCCGGTCGAGGTGGACGGTGAAGTACCGTTCGCTGCCGACGGGGGCCTTGAGGAGCTGGGCGACGTTGATGATCGTATCGTTTTCCAGGTGCCTGACGTGCACGGGACTTCCCTCCGGTTGCGCCGCTCGGGGACGCGCAACTGACTAAGTGTATCCGCCGGCCGGGTGCGGGACAATCCAGTCTATCGCGTCGTGTCGGTGCGCGGTAGAATGCGCCCGCAAGGAGGCTGCAGCGTGAGGAGTAGACCGATGCGCGAGAACCGGGTCAAGCGGCGGCTCCAGGCGGGCGGGACGGTCGTCGGCTGTTTCATACCGTACCCGTCCCCGGAGTTGGCGGAGATCTGCGGTCACCTCGGGTTCGATTTCGTGCTGATCGATGCCGAGCATGGCCGCACCACCGAGGAATCAGCGTACCATATGGTGCTGGCTGCTGAGACGGCCGGAACAGTGCCGCTCGTTCGGGTACCGTTCGGTCATCGTCAGGTGATCCTGCGCTATCTCGACCTCGGTGCAGCCGGCGTGATGGTCCCGCAGGTCAATACACCCGAAGAGGCCGCGGCCGTCGTGGAGGCCTGCCGGTATCATCCGAGCGGACGACGCGGGATCGCCGGGGTGCGGGCAGCCGGTTTCGGGTTGTTGTCGCCCCTATCGGACTACGTGCGCGTCGCCAATGACGAGACACTGGTGATCGTGCAGATCGAGAGTCTCGCCGCGGTCGAGCGGTTGGAGGAGTATCTCGCCATCCCGGGGATCGATGTCCTCTTCGTGGGGCCGAACGACCTCGCGCAGTCGATGGGGTATCCCGGGCAGCCGCTGCATCCGGAAGTACAACGCGTGATGGACGAGATCGTCCAGCGCGTCGACGGACGCGTCCCCTTGGGTACCACAGCGGCGACCCCGGAACTCGTCCAGCGGCAGCTGGAGCGTGGCTTCCGGATGCTGGCAGCGAATACCACAGCGCTCCTCGCAGCGGGAGCCCGACCGATCCTCGCGGCGGCGGGTGTCACACAGCGGTGACGAGCGGTGAGCGAGAGATAAGGAGGACGGAGCGATGGCAGGTACCGTGATCTTCCCGGTGGCGTTCTTCGAGGGGCAGTTCGTCCCCATCGAGGAGGCGAAGGTCAGCATCGCGACGCACGCGCTCCAGTACGGAACCGGGGTCTTCGCGGGAATCCGCGGCTACCTCGATCGGGACGGGCAGACGATCAACATTTTCCGGCTGCCCGATCACACACGCCGCCTGTTGCAGTCGGCCCGACTGTTGCGTGCCCAGTTGCCATGGGATGCAGAGCAAATCGGCGAATTGATCGTCGAGCTCGTGCGTCGCAACGCGCCGCAAACCGACGTCTACATCCGTCCCTTCGTCTACAAGGCCGACCTCGAGATCGGGCCGAAGCTCAAGGGAGTGCGGGACGAGCTGGCGATCTACATGATCCCGATGCAGGAGTATCTGCCGATCACCCATCCGATCCGTCTGATGACGAGTTCGTGGATGCGGACCGTCGACGTTGTCATTCCCAGCCGAGCGAAGGTGTGTGGGGCCTACGTCAATTCGGCGTTCGCCAAGGACCAGGCGATGGAGTGCGGGTTCGACGATGCCATCATGCTCAATCACCACGGCAAGGTCGCCGAGGGAAGCGCGGCGAACCTCTTCATCGTCCGCAACGGGACACTCATCACCACGCCGGTGACGGCCGACATCCTGGAGGGGATCACGCGGCGGACGATCCTGGAATTCGCTGGAGATCTCGGCATTCCCGTCGAGGTGCGCGAGATCGATC
>JBEPZP010000042.1:0-12936 GCA_041640735.1 Thermomicrobium sp. | reverse complement strand
CTGCGTCGCTTCGACCGCAGGGTCACGGACGAGGACGACATTGCGGGCATCGTCATACGCTTCTTGTCGGGCCTGCTGCGTCAAGAGCTGCGACTCGAAGGTCGCCGTATACGGGGCCTTGATCGTTCGGTCAGCGATCTGCCCCACTTGCAGCGTAACACCGCTCGCCTCCCACGATCCGTAGACGAGGGAGGCGATCGGCAGCCAGAGCAACAGCACCACACCGGACCAGAGAAGCGCCTCGCGCCGGCGCCCACGGGACGGCGACCACAAGGACGTGATGAAGTGCCGCGTCCGGTGCAGGAAGGAGAGCACAGTCGCTCGCAACTCCCCGTAGCGTCGTGGAAGCTCAGCGTGCGGACTGCGAGACCTCAGCGAGTGCTCGCTGCGCAGCTTCAGCGATCGCTCGCCCCTCGGCCCGCGGTCCCACCCGCTCACGAAGAACCGGCATCACTCGCCCCATATCGCGTGGTCCGGTCGCACCGACCTCGCGGACGACGGCTCGGGCCAGATCGAGCAGCTCCTCCGGCGTGAGCTGTTGCGGAAGGTACGACTCGAGGACGCGGATCTGCGCCTCCTCTCGCTCGACCAGATCTTGCCGCCCCCCCTGCGCGAACTGCTCGATAGCCTCCCGGCGCATCTTGATTTGCCGGCGGATCACTTCGATGATTTCGTCGTCCGTCAACGGACGCCCCTTGTCGATTTCGCGATTCTTGATCTCCGCGCGCAAAAAGCGGATGACCTCGCGCCGAGTGACGTCACCGCTGCGGACTGCTTCTTGGAGATCGGAAAGCAACCGTTCCGCGAGTGTACTCACGCCTGACCTCTCGTCCATGTTCACCAGCGATCGGCAAAAGAGACGAAGAAACACCGTCCCAGAACGATCAGGTTCCGGCGCAGTATAGTCGAGCGCAGGAACTCTCGTCAAACCGCCCGCTGCATGCCGATCCGTTCGGGGCGGGGGTGAGTCGGTACGATCGAGGAGCGGGGCGCGTCGACCGATCGAGGGTCGCATGGACGGGACAGCACCGACTCCGCCGCCAGCGCGCGAGACATTGTCGACCACGGCGACGACCGGAGCTGCACACCGACCGCTGCTCCGCTGGCTGAAGCTCCTGTTCTGGACCGTCGCCGCGCTGAACTTCGTGCTCGCTCTGACAGGGATCCTGGAAGCACAGCTCGCAATCCTGGTCGCGGTGCTCCTGGAGGCTGGGCTGTTCCTCCTCGGGCTCGGCCTCCTCCTGCACGGCGTGCGCACGGCGCGATCCAGCGAGTCGAGTCAGGCGGCTTTCCTCGCAGTGCTGTCGGCGATACTCCCCGACCGGCTGGCCCGCTTCGTGCTCCTCGAACTGCGTACCTTCGCGACACTGGTGCGCTGGATCCTCCGCTGGAGGCACCTTGCTGAGGAGCGGTTCACCTACCGGCGACGGTCCTGGGTCGGCGTCCTCTTGGTCTTCGTCCTCCTCACGACACCAGCCGAGCTCGTGCTTTTGCACGTGCTGCTGCCCTGGGCCTGGTTGCGGTGGGCGCTCCTCGTCGTCGTCCTCTACGGCCTCCTGTGGCTGTGGGCCTTCTGGGCGAGCCTCTCCGTCTATCCCCACACGCTCGATCGTGACGCACTCGTGGCACGCTGGCTCTACCTCCATGAGGTGCGGATCCCCCTGCGGGAGATCGCTGCGATCCAACTCCATGCGGAAGCTGTCCCCAACGTGCGTGATGGCCTCACCGTCCGCGCTGGAACTGCGTGGCTGGCAGTCGGCGGACGCACCGATGTCCGTATCGATCTACACCACCCGATCACTGGTCAGCGCTTTTTCGCCGCGACCGAGCCGTTCCACGCAATCCTCCTCGCTGTCGACGAGCCGGAGCGGCTCGTGGCGTCCGTCGCTCGTCGGCTCGAGCTGGGACGCGCGTCGAAGAGAGACTGGCCGGACTAGCCACCGCGCCACAGAGATGACCCCCGACGCCCCACGCCGACGCTCGGGGAACAGCCGCATCATGAGGTCCAGGTGGGCTGGACAAGCGCGCGCAGTGCCTGCTATACTCTGGGCAGTGCCGCGGCGCATTCGTCTAGCGGCCAAGGACACCGCCCTCTCAAGGCGGAGATCACGGGTTCGAATCCCGTATGCGCCACGAAACGACGCCCTGCTCGTCCGAGCAGGGCGTTCGTCATTCGACGATCTCGAGTCGATCCCCGAGGAGGAGCGGCTGCTCCACGTTCTCCCCGCGGTCGTCGGTGAAGCGCAGCATCGTCCGGACACGACCCCAGACGACCACCTCGGTCCCCTCGCGGAGACGAGCCACGTCGATCGTCATTCTATAGAGGGGAAACAGCACGACGATCGCTCGCCAATCGTCCGGCCCAGCCCCGAATGCGACGCGCACTTGCACGAACAACAGCTCGTTCTGCTCGATCACCGTCCAGACATGGCCGCGGTACCGTAACGGCACGTCCGCATAGGCGGCGAGGTTTCGGTACAACTCGCGCACATCCACATCGTCCCGATAGGCAGACGCTTCTGGAGTCGGTACGACCTCGGGCGGTCCGAAGAGCGAAGGTACCGTCTCCCGCGCGCCCGGTAACGCGACGCCGCCTGCTCGCTCGGTCGGGGTCGGCGTCGCCGGCGGCGCTCGTCGAAAATCGACCGGTCCGCCGAGCGGTGGTGCTGCGATACATGCACTGCAGAGGAGAGCCACCATCAAGAGCGCGAGTGGACGCATCCGGAGCTCCCTCGGTACTGGAGTGGGCGAACCTTCCCCGTAATTGTGCCCCATCAGGGAAAAGAGATCAGGAAGCAGCGTGACTTCGCGTCGCCACGACCTCGAGATGCGGGCGCAGGAAGAGCGGCAAGAGACCGACTGGAAGCCGCGCTGCGAGAACGCGTAGCGGCCCGCGCGGCAGTTTGCGCAGCTGTGCCGGTGTCAGTCGCGGCTGCCGGACGAACTGTACGGTGAAGCCGTGCTGCTGGAACAGCGCACGCAACTCGCCCGGCGAGAGCATCGACGGGTGCCAGAAGCGGTAGTCGTCGAGCCCGGCGAGGCGGTAGTACAGCTCCGCGAGCGGGCGATTGGGTGTTTTGACGAGGTACCGCCCGCCCGGTCGGAGAACACGCGCCACTTCGGCAAGATGCGCGTCGAGGTCGTCGACGTGCTCCAAGAGATCGGCAGCGATCACCACGTCGAAGGACGCCGGCCGGAAGGGCAGGCGCTCTGCCTCGGCGAGCACGAGCCCCGCTGGCGTGCCGCGTCGACGCGCCTCCGCCAGTGCCGTGCGGGCGAGATCCAACCCGACGAGCTGCTCGAAGCCCCGGCTCGCCAGGTCGCGTAAGAGCGCTCCACCGCCGCAACCCAGCTCGAGGATGCGGACCGTGCGCGAGTACCGGTCGAGCACGCGCAGGAGACCGATCGGTGGGTTGTACGTACCGTACGTGTTGGCCCAGTGCGGATAGAGCCGGTCGACCGCCTCGTAGAAGCGCTGGCGGAGTTCGCGGTCGGGGCGCACGCCGCGATACCGCGCACAACAGGTGGGGCACAGGAAGGTGCGCCCTGCAAAGGCGGCACCGCAAAGCGCACAGCTACGGTGCGAGCGCTCGACGACCACGGGACCTCCACCACTGCAATCCGATCAGCACCGCCATGCCGCCGAAACCGAGTCCGTACCCAGCCAGTAGGAGGGGATCGTGCAGCAGGCGGCGCACGACACCGCGCGCCAGGGTGCTGGCGAGCCAGCCCACCGGGACATCCTGGCTGGCGCGCACGTTGAACACCAAAGCCCCATCGAAGTCAGGGTACTCCGGACTCCTCAATGGCACATTCCCGGGTGGGCGGGACTGTGACCAGTAGACGAGAAACGGTGCCTCCCCGGCCTCGAGAGTGATGCGCATGACGCAGTAACGGGTCGGACGCACCTCGGGGAAGCGCACCTCCACCGTCCCCAGAACCCCCGAATACCGTCCACGGTCGAGCGGCACCTCGGCGAGGACGACAGGCTCGAACGTAGGTCGGAACACCATCCCCTCGCTCCGCGGATCGCGCCACACGAGGACGGAGCGATCGCTCATCCCGACCAGCTCCAGCGTGACCCGATACGCGACGAGGTACGAGTCGGGTAGTGGATCGAAGCTGAACGTGACCGGCGGCGCCTGCCCGAACCCCGGCCAGGGAATCCGCGACTCGCGCAGCATGACCCCGTCGTCAGCGCGATACAAGCGCAGGCGCAGCTCGCCCGCTTCTTCACCGTCGCCGGGCGACGCGCGGTTGCTCCTTCCTCGCTGGTCAGGCGCGCCCGGTTCGACCCAGACCGCGATCCCTTCGAGCCCCGGATAGAACGAGATGAAGGTCGCCTCGAGCTGCTGACCCGGAGTCAGCACCAGCCATCGCTCGGCAGCGTTGGCAGACGCTGATGGATCGGGATAGCGCTGGTCGAACTCGGGAGCGTACGTGAGACGGAGGAGGGCTCCCCGGGTCAAGGAGGGCTGTTCCCCAGGCGCGAATTCCCACGGGGGATGGATCCGCACCTGGACCCCATCGATTCCGTCCACCTGCACGAAGAAGACCTGCTCCAAGCGGTCGTTGATCCATAGGGTGCCGCTGTCCGGTGGGAGCTCGGGAAGAAGCATCACCGGCGCTCGGCACGCAGCGAGCGCGAGCCAACCGATGACCAGGAGTACGACGCTAGCGCGTCGCCTGCTCATGCGACGCCTCCTCCGCCGTCACTGCCGTCGTCTCCCTCTCCCATCGAGCTCCCGCCTGCTGTATCGGCGGCGAGGACACCACCGAAGCGGATTCGACCAGCGCGCGCCAGCCGAGCCAGAGCGTGAGTGCCGAAAAGGCCGCCTGCACAGCCGGAACCCACACACGTGTCGGCACCAGTGCTGCGAGCACGAGGCGGGGATCGGGAAGCGTTTCCACGAAGTCCCGACCTAACGGGAGGAAGAGATCCTTCGTTTCGGCAGCCCCACCTTGGACGACCCAGAGACAGAACAGGCTAGCATGCACCACCGCGAGTACACGCCCCATCGGTTGTTGCGCTGCCGCTATCAACGCGAACGGCAGAGCCCACACGACGTACTGAGGATGGACCGGCGCCAGCGCGATCACCATCGCCAGCACGACGGCACTCGCCCCCCAGTAGGACGCAGCACCACGGGCGCCAGCCGGCCCGCGCTCGATCCACCACAAGAGGAACAGCAGGTAGAGCAGCGGGAAGATCGGCAAGGCTGCGCGCCCCTCGCTCGTCAGGGTCAGCATGGTGAGGTAGCGCACATGTTGGTACTCCGAAAGCAAGGACAGTGTCGGACTCACCCCGGTCCGGACGATCACCATCACGTCGAGAGACAGCCAGATCGCTCCGACGACACACACCGCCAGCCACACCTCACGCCAGCGACGCCGGAAGGCGACCAGGAAGAACGGCAAGAGAAGGGCAGGGAAGATGCGTGCCGCGGCTGCCACTGTCGTCGCTGCTCCACCCAGCCAACGCCGACCCCGCTGTGCGAGCAGCGTCCCGCCTACCACAGCTGCGATCCAGAGACTGTCGTGCCGACCGAAGACGGTGCTCGCGTAGAGCGTGATCGGGTTGAGCCACCACAGCGCAAGCACCCAGCGGCCAGCCGAGGGCGGAGCTGCCCGCAGGAGCATCCAACCGACCAACGCGTCGCCGAACACGTACGGCAGCTTGAGCAAGACCAGCGCACGGGCCACGTAGGGGTAGGCCAGGAAACGCTCGAGGTCACCCGGTTGGGCGCCGATCCCGGCCAGGCTGGCCGTCGGTGACCAGATCTCACTGCTATCGGGCAAGAAGGACAAAACGACGAGCAGCCACAGATTGTGGAACCCCTGAGCGAACAACTGTGCGCTCCAGACCAGCCAGGAGCCCTGGCTGATCGCCTCGTAGGAGCGACTGTATATCTGATAGAGATCCGAGTGCATCGTGATCGGCAGGAGGACGGCACGGAGAATCGCACCCGCGATCCAGATGCCGAACAGGACCAGATCCGCCCGACGCTGATCGACCGTTGCGCCGACCGGCTGGACACTCACTGCCGCCTCCCCATCAAAATGCTGCATCCAGCCAGCGCTAGCCCGAGCAGCAAGGCCATACGGTGCCAGGCAGCCACCGCCCCCAAACGCACCGGATCCATACCGACCAACGCGCCGAGCCCGATGACCGTCGCTTCGCGCACTCCGAGACCACCGGGAACCGGAACCAAGAGGCCAGCCAGAGCTGGCAGCGCCAGTAGCAACACCACGAAGCGCGGGTCCACCGGCACGCCCAGTGCGACGAGCAGCGATGCCAGGATCACCGCTTCAGCGAGCCAGCGGAGCACGGTCCAACCCAGGACCGCTCGATCGCCAGCGACCGTGAGCTCCTGCACCAGCTGCACCACCTGGGCACGCCACTTGCGGTACCCGAACACGACCGCGGACACGACGACCACGCCCGATAGCACGCCAGCGCTCAGGACCCAACCACCCAGCCCAGGAAGGACGGGGAGTACTTCGGCTCGGCCTGATGCCGCCAAGGCGAGCGAGGCGACGATGGCCAGGAGTCCGAGCGCGAGCACATCGAGCCCTTGCTCCAGGAGGAGACTCACCGCGACGCGACGTGGCCCGATCCCCAACCACCGCCAGCCGGCGAGCATCTTGGCCGGCGCCCAGCCGAAGACAGGCAACGCATAGTTGGCCAACGACGCCGCGACCGTCACCCGCAGTGCTTCCCACCCCGTCACCTCTGCTCCCCAGCACTGCAAGATGCGCCGCCAGCGGTGAGCATAGCTCACCGGTGGCACTATGCCGAGCACAGCCAGCACGGGCACCAGCAGGAGCGGAAGACTCGCCAGCGCCTCCCAGAATCCGCGAGGGCCGACACGCCAGACAAGCAGGGCGAGCAGGGCCGCACCGATACCTAGTCGTACCAGCAGTCGCGCGCGGTACCATGCGGAGTGTTTCGCTACCGACGAGCTGCTACCTCGTGCCTGCTCCATCCCCAGTCGACCATCCTCCGATGAACGCACGGAGGCACGCTGCCCGAGCGGCGAGCGAAGCGACCGCTCGGAAGCGTCGCCGGGCGGCCTCCCCTAGTGCCGACCGATACTCCGCCTCTCCTAGGCGAAACAGTGCGGCAGCCAGCGACGCCGGATCTTCGGGAGGCACCAGCAGGACTGACTCATCGCTTCCCAGTAGCCAGCGCATCGCTGGGCTGTCGCGCGTGACGACTGCTGCGCCCATCGCCATCGCTTGATACACCTTGTTCGGTACCACGCGCGCCGCTTTTGCCGTCGCACCGAAGATACCGAGGACGACGTCGCTCCGCGCGATCCAGGCCGGCAGTTCTTCCTCCGGCACCCAGTCGAGGAACCTGACACTCTGCAGTCCCAGTCGATGTGCGAGTCGCTCCACTTGGGCCCGGCACTGACCCTTCCCGATCATCGTCACTGCCAGCCGTTCTCCGGCACGCTCCAGCTGGTGTACCGCCTGCACGATCGTCTCCGCGCCGTGCAGCGGACTGTACGTCCCGTAGAAGAGAACACGCAGGCAGGACGGATCGTCCTGTCGCACAGCGTTCTGCCGGTGCCGGTCAGGGCAGAAGAGTTCCTCGTCGGCACCGACCGGCAGCACCACGAAGCGCTCCAGCGGAAGACCGCTGAGGGCCGCCCAGTAGGCGGCCTGCTGCGGCGTATCGGCCAGCACGATGTCGGCAGTGCGGAACGCCCGCCGGTCGAGCGCGCGCACGAGACATGCTTGCCACGAACCGGGGGAGAGCAGCCGACGATCCTCGACGAACGTCTCGGTCAGCGTCACGAGCGGGTCGAAGACCACCGTCCGCCCGGCGCTTCGCACCAGCCCGCCCCAGAGGGCAGCGTCCCATTGGCCGGGATAGCCGAAGAGCACGACGTCAGCCCACTGCAACCATGGGGCTAGACCAGCCAGCAGCCGCGCCTCGCCCCGTAAGATCGTCAGGCCCAGCCGTGCCAGCGCTTCCGGGGAGCGAGCAGGCCGTAGACGGTCGCGCAGCGACTCGATGACCGGGGCGTGGAGGTCGGCGATCTCCGCACCGCAGGCGGCGAGCGCGGCGGCCGTCGTGCGGTTGCGCACGTAGCACCTGTCGAAAAGGCCGAGTCGCAGCACCCGCAACCGTCGCGTCATCGCCCCACCTGTCTCCACCGTTCGAGGGTCACCGTGTCCAGCCGAACGGCGACGCAAACGAACCGGCTGGAGTGTACTCTCTGCCCTGTCGCGTGGGATATGAAAGCGCGACCGGGGTTGCCGATCGGCAACCCCGGTCGTCCCATTTCGCAGGAAAGCGGATCAGTACTCCATGCTCGGGGTCGGCGTCTTCTCCTTCTCCGGCTTCTCGGTGATCAGCGCCTCGGTCGTGAGGATCATCGCCGCCACCGACGCCGCGTTCTCGACCGCCGAGCGGGTCACCTTCACCGGGTCGATCACGCCCCACTCGAGGAGGTCACCGTACTCCTCGCGGAGGACGTCGTACCCGATGTTCGGGTTGTTCTGCTCCTTCTGCAGGCGCCGGATGGTCTCGATGACGACCGAGCCGTCCAGACCAGCGTTCTCGACGATGCCGCGCAGCGGCTCCTCCAACGCCCGCTTGACGATCATCACGCCGGTCCGGATGTCACCCTCGGCCTGCACGTCGTCGAGCGCCGAGATCGCGTTGAGCAGCGCCACACCGCCACCCGGCACGATACCCTCTTCGACCGCAGCGCGGGTCGCGCTTAGCGCGTCCTCGACGCGGTGCTTCTTCTCCTTCAGCTCCACCTCGGTCGCGGCACCGACCTTGATGACCGCCACACCACCGGCCAGCTTGGCCAGCCGCTCCTGCAGCTTCTCGCGGTCGAAGTCGCTGGTCGTCTGCTCGATCTGGGCCTTGATCTGCTCGATCCGCGCCTTGATGTCCTCCTCGCGACCGTACCCTTCGACGATCGTCGTCTTGTCCTTGGTCGCGACGACGCGGCGAGCCCGACCGAGGTCCTCGAGGCGAGCCGTCTCGAGCTTGCGACCGAGCTCCTCGGAGATCACCGTACCACCAGTGAGGATCGCGATGTCGCGCAGCATCTCCTTGCGGCGATCACCGAAGCCCGGCGCCTTGACCGCCAGCGCGTTGAGCGTACCGCGCAGCTTGTTGACCACCAGGGTCGCCAGCGCCTCACCCTCGACGTCCTCAGCGATGATGACGAAGTTCTTGCTGACCTGGAGCACCTTCTCGAGGATCGGCAAGATATCGGCGACCGCCGAGACCTTCTTGTCCGTGATCAGGATGAACGGCTCCTCGACCACGGCCTCCATACGCTCGGGGTTGGTCACGAAGTACGGGGAGATGTACCCGCGGTCGATCTCCATACCCTCGGTGTACTCGACCTCGAAGGCCAGCCCCTTGGATTCTTCGACGGTGATGACCCCGTCCTTACCGACCTTCTCCATCACCTCGGCGATCAGGTTCCCGATCTCCGGGTCAGCCGCCGAGATGGTGGCGACGTGCGCGATGTCCTCGCGACCGCGGACCTCCTTCGCCATCGACTTCAGGCGCTCTACCACAGCCTTGGTCGCCATCTCGATACCCCGCTTCAGGAGCATCGGGTTGGCGCCAGCCGCCACGTTGCGGAGGCCTTCGTGGACGATCGCCTGCGCCAACACAGTCGCAGTGGTCGTCCCGTCACCAGCGACGTCGTTCGTCTTGGTGGCAGCCTCCTTCAGGAGCTGCGCCCCCATGTTGGCGAAGGGATCCTCGAGCTCGATCTCCTTGGCGACCGTCACACCGTCGTGGCTCACCGTCGGAGCGCCGTACTTCTTGTCCAGGGCAACGTTCCGGCCCTTCGGGCCGAGCGTCGTCTTCACCGCATTCGCCAGAATATCGACGCCTTCTTTCAAGGACTGCCGCGCTTGCTCATGGAAACGGATCATCTTCGCCGGCATCGCAACCCTCCCGTTACTCACTCAACGACACTCGTGCCACGACCACTTTCGGCCTTCGACCTTACTCGGCGAGGATCGCCAGAATGTCCTTCTCGCTCAGGATCAGGAACTCCTCGTCGTCGATCTTGAGCTCGGTACCGGCGTACTTGGCGAACAGCACCTCGTCGCCGACCTTCACCTCCATCGGCAGACGCTTGCCGTCGTCAGTCAGCCGGCCCGGCCCGACCGCGACGACCTGCCCACGCTGCGGCTTCTCCTTCGCGGTGTCGGGAAGCACGATCCCGCTCTTGGTCACCTCTTCCTTCTGGATCGGCTTCACCACCACCCGATCACCCAACGGCCGGATTTTCGTGGCAGTCGCCGTCATGTCCGTCCCTCCTCTGTCTCCTTAGCGGTCTCCCTACCCGACTGGTTAGCACTCGGCAACCGAGAGTGCTACCCACGATGTATCGTACTCAGCTCGCTGCAGGTTTTCAAGGGGTCAACGTCGACAGTTTGCGTCGGCTCGTGTCAGGACGACACGGCCAGCCTGGCGGCATAATCGGCGCAGGGAAAACGCACGACCGGAGAAGGGAGGAACCGTGCTGCAGTACCATCTCGCCGAGCGCGTCCGTCAACTCCGCCCCTCGCCGACGCTCGCCGTCAGTGATCGTGCCCGTGCGCTCCGGCAACAGGGGATCGACGTCATCGACCTCGGTGGTGGCGATCCAGATTTTCCGACGCCGAAGCACATCTGCGACGCTGCCGCCGAGGCCATGTACCGCGGTGAAACGCACTACGTCGCCAGCGCGGGCATACCCGAGCTGCGCCGGGCCATCGCACGCAAGCTCGAGGTCGAAAACGGCATCCGCGTCTCGCCGGACGAGATCATCGTCACGCCCGGTGGCAAGGCGGCGCTGTTCGTCACGATCCTCGCTCTGGTGGGGCCGGGTGACGACGTCCTGATGTTCGATCCCGGTTGGGTCTCTTACGAGCCCATGGTCGTCATGGCCGGCGCACGCTGTCTGCACGTCCCGCTGCACCCGCACGACAACTACCGTATCACCCGCGAGGCGATCGAAGCCGTGCTCACGCCCCAGACCCGTGTCGTGATCGTCAACAGCCCGAACAACCCGACGGGACGAGTCTTGACTCGGGAGGAAGCCGAAGCGATCGTCGCGGTCGCTACCGAGCGCGATCTCTTGGTGATCTCCGACGAAATCTACGAGAAGATCATCTACGACGGGCGCGAGCACCTCAGCCTGGCCGCCTTCCCCGGCATGGCCGAACGCACGCTCACGGTGAACGGCTTCTCCAAGGCGTACGCCATGACCGGTTGGCGACTCGGCTATGTCGCCGGCCCAGCGCCGCTCATCAAGCAGATCATGAAGGTCCACAGTCACTCGGCGACCTGCGCGACATCGTTCGCCCAGTACGGTGGCGTGGCCGCCCTCGAAGGCCCACAGGATGTCATCCAGGAGATGGTCGCCGCCTGGGATCGGCGACGCCGCTTCGTCACCGAGCGGCTCAACGCGATTCCCGGCTTTCATTGCCCACTGCCCGAGGGCGCGTTCTACGCCTTCCCCGACGTGAGTGGCACGGGACTGTCCGGGCAAGAGGTGGCGCAGAAGTTGATCGAGGAGGCGCACGTCGGCGTCACACCGGGTGACGCCTTCGGCGAGTCCGGAGCGAGCTGCATCCGCTTGAGCTTCGCCACTGCAGACGACCTCCTCGAGCGGGCACTCGAGCGCATCGCGCGCGTCTTCGGCGGTTAGAGACCGACGCGCACGATGTCGACGCCACGGCGCTCGACTTCGGCGAGGTAGCGGTTGATACCGACCCGGTCGCCCGCGAGGTGGCCGACGACGATGACGGTGCCCCGCGCATCGGTCCGGAGTCGCTCGGCCTCCTCCGGCGCCAGGTGCAGGTACACGACGACATCGGTGCCGTTCTCGAAGTAGGCCTGCGCCACCGGTGCTCCACCATTGGTCCCAGCACCGTGCACCACCGCGACGCGCCGCGCGGGCCGGTCGACCGTCCCGACCGGCACCATGATCTGCGTCTCCGCCTCGGCGAACTCGGGGAGCGTACGCAAGGCGTCGATCACGTCCTGCACCGTGCACTCGCGGTCGAGCTGCGCCCGGTACTGCTCGATCGTCTCCACCATGATGCGACGTCCGATCTCATCGAGCGGCAAGTGAAGGTTCAGGAACGGCAGACCGAGCAAGCGGGCGACCGCCGGGGCCTGGCTGTAGTTCGCCGCGTGAGCGCGCAGCACCGCTCGCGCGATCAGTGGTTGCAACGCCGCCTTAGCGCGCGTGGGATCGACGCCGTGTTCCACCATCAGCTCGACGTGCCGCGTGAGCACCTCGGGAAACCGCAATACCGCTCGTCCTCCGGCTGGGTGGTGGGCCAGTACCCCGTCGCATCCCAGGTGGCGCGCGAGCAGGAGCTCAGCAGTCCCCACGTCCAGCGCGACCAAGAGGCGCTGGATCCGTTCACCAGAGACGTAGACCTCGCTGTCGGGAGGCAGCCGGCGCATCCCCGCCATCTCGAGCGCAATCGCCACCAACTCGTCTGTGCTGATCCCGCTCATCCCGATCTCCTTTCTTGGGACGGATTGTCGCACGCTGCAGACGCTTCGCGTCTCTTCGCTTCGCCGCAGCTCCGCTGAAGGGGTACTATTCCACCGAGAGAATGGCACGGAGCGTCCGACATGACTGATCGTCGCGAACAGGTGCGCCTGACGGCCCTGGCTAGCTGCGCCGGTTGAGCGGGCAAGCTCGCCCCGGCGGCGCTGGCGCAGGTGCTGCGCCCACTCGAGTTCCAAAACGATCCCCGGTTGCTCGTGGGTCTCCAGACGAGCGACGATGCTGCCGTCTATCTCCTCGGGGACGACCTGGCGATCGTCCAGACGCTCGACTTCTTCCCACCGGTCGTCGACGATCCGTACACTTACGGCGCCATCGCCGCCGCCAACGCTTTGAGTGACGTCTACGCGATGGGCGGTGAACCGTTCCTGGC
>JBEPZP010000041.1:0-13103 GCA_041640735.1 Thermomicrobium sp. | reverse complement strand
TCGTCCGGCTCGATGCCGTTGCGCCAGATCACTCGACCGCTCGGTGTGACCCACACCTGCGTCCCGATCAGGAGCGCCGAGCCGTCCTGCAACCGAAACTCGGTCAGAACCGTCCCGGTACCGAAGGTGCGCTCACCGATGACGGTCGCGCGCCGGTAGTCCTGGAGTGCTCCGGCCACGATCTCCGCTGCCGAAGCCGTACCACCATCGACCAGCACCACGACCGGCAAGTCGACCGGCACACTCGTCGCCTCGGTCCGATACTCGGTGACGTTCCCAGCCCGATCCCGTGCCGTGAAGATGAGGGTTTCCGGGGGTAAAAACTGCCCCGCGACGGCGATAGCTTCCGTCACCAGCCCTCCCGGATTCCCGCGCAGGTCGAAGACGAGTCCGCGTACCCCTGCCACCTGCAGGCGAGCGAGTGCGCGCTGCAGATCCCCACCTGCCCCGCTGGCGAAGGAACTCAAGCGGACGTATCCGATCCCTTCCGGCAGGAGGGCCCAACGCACGGTGCTCGCACGAATTTTCGTGCGAATGACCGTCACCTCGTACTGCTCGTCGTGCGCCCCGCGTGCGAGTCGGAGCGTGACTGGCGTCCCCTCGAGCCCTCGAACCTCGCGTACCACACCGTTCAAACCCAGCTCCTCGACCGGCTGACCGTTCACGGCCAGGAGCACGTCCCCGATCCGGATACCAGCGCGCTCCGCCGGCGACCCCTGGAACACATCCCGGATGACCAGTTTCCCATCCCGTTCTTCGATTTCGACGCCGATGCCACTGTACTCGCCCGAGAGCTGCTCTGTGTGCTGGGCCAGTTCTTCAGCCGTCAAGTAGCGCGTGTGACCGTCGTCACCGACGGCGTCGACTAACCCTCGCAGTGCGCTGGCCAAGAGCGCAGGGTCGTCCAGCTCGTCAGCAGCGACGTAGTGCTCGTGGAGGAGGTTCCATGCCTCCGCGAAGACGGCAACCGGTGTCGGCATCTCCGTCGCCGCCGCTGGCGCTGCCAACGGTTGCCGCCAGGTTTGACCAAGAAGAATGCCCGTGAGGAAGAGTGCGAGGGCGAGCAGCACCCAGGGACCTTGCGGAGCGGGAGGTCGGCTCCCCTCACGTTTCGTAGCGTGTACCACGTTCGGGCCTCCGTCAATCGGACCGTCTTCGACGACGGCTCAAGGATAGTCGCAATCGTCTCAGTACTACGAGCGCTGTTCCCGCTCCGCGCGCAGGAGATCCAACGTCTCCACCGCATGGCGTAGGTGAGGAATGACGATACTGCCACCGACCATCAAAGCGACCTGCATCGCGTCGTAGAGCTCGGCATCCGACCAGCCGAGCTCGACGCATCGGTCGAGGTGGTAGTCGACGCAGTCGTTGCAGCGCAGCACCAGCGAAGCAACGAGCCCGAGCAGCTCCTTGGTCCGGGCATCCAGCGCACCGTCCCGATACGTGGCGCTATCGAGGGCGAAGAAACGATTGATGTCGCGGTGGCCGATCTCGCTGATGCGACGGTTCATCCGTTCTCGGTAGGCACGAAATCGCTCGAGACGGTTCTCGTTGGACATCGCCGTCACTCCCTCGCTTACTTCACCACCCCGTGCAGGGACTCCTCCGGTTCCAAAGCCAGGCTGGGGCCGTCGAGCCCGCGACGGGTGCGCCCCGGCCACGGACGTCATCCCGCGCTGGCCGAGACGACCTGAGGGACAAAAGACAAGCGACCCGGGAATGCTCCCGGGTCAGCTGGTCCACTCGAGCCTGGTATCAGACCGTCTTCACCGCCTCGACTAGCCGCTTCAGCGTTTCCTTGGCGTCACCGAAGAGCATGCGCGTCTGCGGCATGTGGAACAACTCGTTCTCCACACCTGCGAAGCCTGGCCGCATGCTTCGCTTCAGCACGACCACGTTCTTGGCCTGGTCAGCGTTCAGGATCGGCATCCCGTAGAGCGGGCTCGACGGGTCGGTGCGAGCCGCCGGATTGACGACGTCGTTCGCCCCAACGATGAGCGCGACATCGGCACGTTGAAACTCATCGTTGATCTGCTCCATCTCGTAGAGCTTGTCGTAGGGGATGTTGGCCTCGGCGAGGAGGACGTTCATATGCCCTGGCATACGGCCGGCCACCGGATGGATCGCGAATTTGACCTCGACACCACGCTTCTCGAGTTCGTTGGCGAGCTCGGCCAGCTCGTGCTGCGCCTGTGCGACTGCCAAGCCGTACCCTGGCACGATGATCACGAGGTTCGCATAAGCGAGCAAGACCGCGGTATCGTCCACAGTCGTCTCGCGGATCGGCTTCGCCTCACCGGCCACCGCCGCCCCAGCACGCGCACGGTAGGCGCCGAACAACACGTTAGCCAGCGACCGGTTCATGGCACGGCTCATCAGAATAGTCAGCAGTGAACCGGAGGCACCGACGAGCGCACCCGCCACCACCAGGATCTGGTTGTCGAGCACGAAACCGGCAGCCGCCGCGGCCAAACCGGTCATCGAGTTCAGGACCGAGATCACCACCGGCATGTCGGCGCCACCGACGGGCAGGACGAGCAGGATTCCGAACAAGAGTGCCAGCCCGAACATGATCCAGACTGCTGCCGAGGAGCCGCTCAGGCCCAGCAGCCACACCCACATGCCAACGATCCCGGCCACCACCAGGACGTTGATGGGAATCTGCAGCGGGAAGCGAACCGGGCGTCCGGTCATCAGTTCCTGCAGTTTCAGGAAGGCGATGACGCTTCCGGTGAAGGCGATCGAACCGACCGTGGTGCCGAATGCGACCGATGCGCGTTCACCGAGCGTGACCGTGCCGTGAGCGACGAACCGCTGGAACTCAGCGACGGCGACCAAGGCAGCCGTCGCACCGCCCATACCGTTGAACAGTGCGACCATCTGCGGCATGGCGGTCATCGGTACCACGCGAGCCAGGTAGATGGACCCAGCCGCTCCGATGACCGTACCGACCACGATGACCGCGATGTTCCAGAAGCGCCACTGGATATGCGAGTCGAGCAACGTGACCGCAACCGCGACGAGCAGACCGAGGGCGATGAGCTGATTCCCTGCTCGCGCTGTCCGCGGGGAACTCAGGCGCTTGAGGCCGAGGATGATAACGATCGCACATGCCAGGTACGTGAAATCGATGATCGCGTCACGCAGGCTCTCGATCATCGCTGCCCCACCGCTTCCTTCTCGTGCACCGCGGCCGGTGCTGCCTCAGCCGTCCGCTTCGCCTCAGGTTCCTTCTTCTTGAACATTTCGAGCATCCGGTCGGTCACGACGAGACCGCCGAACAGGTTCCCCGCGCCGAAGAAGCAGCCGAGCAGACCGAGTAGCAGTGTCAGCGTATTCTCAGCCGTACCGGCGACCAAGATGCCACCGAGCAAGACGATCCCGTGGATCGCGTTGGTGCCCGACATGAGGGGCGTGTGCAGCAGCGTCGGTACGCGGGAAATCACCTCGAAACCGAGGAAAATCGTGAGCATGAGCACGTAAAGCCCGAGGACCAGTTCTTGGCTCACCGCACTTCCTCCTTGAGCCGCTCCAGCGTCGGTTCGTGGAGAATCCGCTTGTCCATGGTCAGCACGACACCACGCGTAATCTCGTCGTCGAAGTTCCAGACGAACTCGCCCTTGGGCGCCAGGTGTTCGAGCAAGGCAGCGACATTGCGGGCGTACATCTGACTGGCGGTGTACGCCATCTCGCTCGGCAGGTTGAGGGGTCCCATGATCGTCACCCCGTGGCGGACGACCGTCTCGCCAGGCACGGTCAACGCGCAGTTGCCACCCATCTCGGCCGCCAGATCGACGATCACCGAACGCGGCCGCATCTCGCGCACTGTTTCCTCGCGAATCAAGAGCGGGGCGCGCCGGCCAGGGACGAGCGCCGTCGTGATCACCACGTCGGCTTCCAGACAGTGCTTATGGATGAGCTCCTGCTCGCGCCGCAGATGCTCCTCGGCCAATTCCTTCGCGTACCCACCGACTTCCTCGGTCGTCACGCCCAGCTCGAGAAACTTGGCTCCCAGGCTCTCCACCTGCTCCTTGACGACCGGGCGCGTGTCGAACGCTTCCACGATCGCCCCGAGTCGTCGCGCTGTGGCGATCGCTTGTAGCCCAGCGACGCCAGCGCCCAGTACCAGCACCTTCGCTGGCCGGATGGTTCCCGCCGCCGTCATCATCAACGGGAAGAACTTCGGCAACTCGTTGGCCGCAAGGAGCACCGCTTTGTAGCCTGCGACTGTGCTCATCGAGGACAGTGCGTCCATCGGCTGCGCCCGCGTGATGCGCGGAATCGTATCCATGCTGACCGCGATCACCCCACGCTCGGCCAGCGCTGCCACGAGTTCGGGCGCGATCAGCGGCTGCAAAAAGCCGATGAGCACTTGACCCTCGTGCAGCAGCTCGACTTCCTCAGCCAGCGGCCGCTGGACTTTTATGACGACGTCAGCCCGCCCGTACAACTCAGCCACGTCGTCGACGAGGTCCGCACCCGCCGCCTGATAGTCCTCATCGGGGAACCCCGCAGCGAGTCCTGCCTCACGTTCCACGAGGACACGAAATCCGAGCCGCCCGTACCGTCGCACGGTTTCGGGGGTCGCTGCCACTCGGCGTTCCCTGGGCGCGCGTTCGCGCGGTACGCCGAGCGTCCGAACCGGTGCTTCAGCCGCTTGCTGCACCGTCGCCGCCCCTTTCCTCCGACTGCACCAACCACGCCGAAACTCAGGTCGCCTCGACTGTCCGTCGGTATATCCATCGCTAACTCTAGTCGCAGTCTGCTCGTGCGGTCAAGCAATAGCCTGGTGATCGACACTCAGGGTCGTTTCTCGCCTCGTTACCCACTCGCCTACTCGCCTATCCTGTCCACGCGGCCTGTCCTGGCCGTCGCCCTCCGACGAAGAGCGACCCGACGCTCCGCGTTGTCCCTGTTCCCTCCGCCCGGTAGCATTGCGTTCGGTCGTGTCCCGACATAGTTGTTCGCGGCGGAACCGGACGCGATCGCGGTACACCAGCGAGAGGAGTGCTGCCGATGGAACAGTGGTTGTGGGCGTGGGTCCGCTGGTTGCACCTGGTCGCGCTGAGCTTTTGGCTCGGGAGTCAACTCTTCCTCGTCCTGGTCGTACGACCGACCTTGGAGCGTGCGGTATCCGAGCGCCGGCAGCGCATTGTGCTTACTGCGACGTTCGGCCGGCATTTCTCGCCCTTCGCCTGGACGAGCCTCGCCATCCTAGTCGTGACCGGCTGGCTCCTCGGCCAACATCGCGGTGTGGTCTGGACAGCGCTCCTCACCGCGCAGAGTCCATACGGGCGGACACTGGCCATCAAGATGGGCTTGGTGGTACTCGTAGTGGGGCTGACACTCCTGCACGGACGAGCGATCGGACCGAAGCTCGCAGCGCTGGCGCAGTCAACCGACGCGGTCGCCCGGCAGCGCTACACCCGCTTGGCGCGCTGGTCGCGGGTGATTTCGATCGCGAACCTCGCGGTGGCGCTGCTCATCGTCCTCCTGGCAGCTCGGTTGGTGCCCTAGGTCAGCCCCATGGGGCAGGTTGGATACGCAGCATCATACCGTCGAAATACCCCCAGGACCGCATGAAGTCGGCCCAGGTGAACGATCGGTACTGCCCGTCACCGGGATCGGCGATATAGACGCGTTCCGCATCGTACCCGTAGACAACGACCGCGTGTTCTTGCGGTACCAGGACGAACCGTTCACCACCTGCCTCGCCGATGAGACGCGGCTGCACCGAGGCCAGGTTGGTCATCCAGACGACGACGGGGCGGCCGGCCTGGAGCTCGCGCCGCAAGACGTCCGCATCGCCACGCGCGTACACCGCCTCGGACTGGAATCCGTACCGTTGCAAGAGGGGGACAAGGGGTTCAGCATAGATGCCGTAATCGTCGGTCCCGCCGAAGACCCCGGTCATCCGCCCGCGGAAACCGCGATGCGGATTCGGGTCGTACGGCATGTTCTCGATGAAGACCCATTCCGAGATCGGCTTGCCCCAATAGGCCGTGACCATACTGAGCGCTGCAGCCTCGCAACTCAACGGCAGCGCCTGGCGATACGCTGGCACGCCCTCCAGTCGCACCGCGTCGGACGCAACACGCTGCGGAACGACGAGCACTTGTCCGACGACGAGACGGTTCGGGTCACTGATCGCGTTCGCCTCGGCGAGCGCCTCGAGCGAGACCCCGAATCGACGCGCCAGCGCCCACAGGGTGTCACCGGGTTGGACGACATAGCGTCGACCCTCTCGAGCCTCCCACTGGACCGTATCACCGAGCGGCACGACCAGCGTCTGCCCAGCATAGATGCGGTCAGGATCGGCGAGGCGGTTCGCATCCACCAGTGCCCGTAATGACACGCCATAGCGCTGGGCGATACTCGTCGGCGTCTCGCCGGCCACCACCCGATGCACCAGCACCCGGTGGCTCTCCGACTGCGGGATGGTCAAGGTACTCCCTGCGAGGATACGGTTCGGATCGTGCAGCCCGTTGACCCGCGCGATCGCTTCCACCGACACCCCATACCGGGCAGCGATACCGCTCAACGTCTCACCTGGCTGCACCCGATGGACCGACTCGGCTGCCGCACGCTGGGCGCCGAGCACCGTCGCGAGCGTCGCTGCGGCACTCACCATCACCAGCCGCTTCGAACGCCGACGGCCGGGCACGCGGCGCCCGAACTGCTGCGGTGGTCCCGGGTCAGGAGCATGAGACAGTTCCAGCTGCTGCCGGCGACGCCAGCGCTCGCGGGCTACGTAGTGCTCGAGCAAGCTGCCCATCGTGCCGCACCCCTCCCAGTCGACGCGCACCGAGGTGTACGTACACTATACACGAATCGGTGCATGTCGCCAAGAGGGAGCGTTCGTACACCGAGAGCGCCGCGCACCGCTACGGGGAACGTTCACCCGCACGCAGCGACCGAGCGCTCGCGTTTGGATTCCGCGGTCAGTACGCGCACGTCCTCGGCCGTACCGACGACGACGAGGTCAGCCAGACCGAGGAAGAGACCATGATCGACCACGCCGGGAAGCTGCTTCACTGCTTCGGCCAATGCGTTGGGATCCTCGATCGAGTCGAACCACACGTCGAGAATCACGTTGCCGTTGTCCGATCGGTAGGGGCGACCGTCCTCGCTGCAGCGTAGGATCGGTCGTCCACCGAGCTGCTCGAGCCACCGCGCACACCAGCGCCAACCGAACGGTACCACCTCGACCGGAACCGGATGTCGCATCCCGAGCCGGCTGACCAGTTTCGTGTCGTCGACGACGATCACCACGGTCTGCGCCATGCGGGCTACGAGCTTTTCGCGCACGAGCGCACCGCCGCGTCCCTTGAGCAGCCCGAGCGACCGTTCCTCTACTTCGTCGGCACCGTCGATCGCGATGTCGATGCGATCGACCAGGTCGGGCTCCAGTACGGTCAGTCCCAGGCGACGCGCTAACCGCGCAGTGCGCCGCGACGTCGCTACCGTCACGATCTCCAGGCCGGAGCGTACGCGTGCACCCAGCGCGCGGACGACGAGTTCCGCCGTCGATCCCGACCCGAGTCCGACAACGACCCCGCTCTGCACCATCGACGCCGCATACCGTGCGGCGTGCACTTTAGCCTGCTGCGTCTGCACCGTCATGCCCGTCCCAGGAGCGCGAGCGCGGATGCGACGATCCGCTCGCTCGTCAACCCGTACTTCGCCAAAAGGTCTTCCGGTGCCCCCGACTCGGCGTAGGTGTCATCAAGGTCCACGAACGCCATCGGGCATGGCTGGTATTGCGCGACCACCATCGCGACGACGCTTCCCAACCCGCCGTAGTGCAAGTGCTCCTCGGCTACGACGATGCCGCGCGTCTCGCGCGCGGCCTTTACGATCGCTTCCACGTCGATCGGCCGCACGGTCGCCATGTCGAGTACCCGTGCACTGACACCCTGCGCTGCGAGTTCCTCGGCAGCGTCGAGCGCTGCAGCGACCATCAGCCCGTTCGCGATCAGCGTCACATCACTGCCTTCGCGCAGTGCGAACGCACGACCGATGACGAAATCGACACCAGGTTCGTAAATGACGGGTACTGGCGGACGTCCCAGTCGCAGGTACGTGGGGCCGTCCCACTTCAGCATCGCCCGCGTCGCCGCCCGTGTCGCATGCTCGTCGGCCGGCACGAGCACCGCCACGCCAGGCAGAGCCAGCGCCAAGGCGACGTCTTCGATCCCCATCTGTGATGGGCCGTCCTCACCGATACTGATACCTGCGTGACTCCCCACCAGCTTGACGTTCAGTTGCGGAAAGGCGACACCCATGCGGATCTGATCGAACGCATTGCACAGCAGGAAGCACGCAAAGCTCGCGGCGACGACACGCTTGCCGCTCGCGGCGAGCCCCGAGGCGACCCCGACCAGGTTGGATTCAGCGATTCCCACGTTGAAGAAGCGATCCGGATAAGCCTGGGCGAAATACTCGGTGCGCGTCGAGTTACTCACGTCGCCGTCGACGACGACGAGGTCCGGATAGTGTGCCCCCAAGTCGCGCAGCGCTTCGCCGAACGCGTCACGCGTCGCCTTCCCCATGCGGAGTCCAGCCCGTGTCCCGACCTTCATGCCAGTTCCTCCAGTGCCTGCTGGAGCCGATCGCGCGGCACAGCACGTCCGTGCCAAGTGAAATCCCGCTCGAGGAACGAAACACCCTTACCCTTCACGGTGTGAGCGATGATACAGACTGGTCCGTCGCGGTAGGCCTTAGCGAAGCGCAACGCTTCGTGCACCGCCACGATGTCGTGGCCGTTGACCTCGCGGACGTGCCAACCGAACGCTCGCCACTTGTCGGGATAGGATCGCGGATCGGTCACCGCCGACACGGCACTCGTCTGCTGGTAGCCGTTGTGATCGACGATGGCCACGAGGTTGTGCACGCGCCAGTGCGCCGCTGCCATCGCCGCCTCCCACACCTGACCCTCTTCGATCTCACCGTCACCGAGAAGAACGAAGACGTGGTAGTCGCGCCCATCGAGGCGCGCGGCGACAGCATGCCCCAACCCGATCGAAAGTCCCTGCCCCAAGCTTCCCGTCGAGGCCTCCACGCCGGGCAGACGCCGCATGTTCGGATGCCCCTCGAGGGGACTCCCGATCCGGCGCAGCGTCGCCAACGCCTCCTTCGCGAAGTATCCGGCCTCCGCGAGAACCGCATAGAGGATCGGTGCGGCATGCCCTTTGGAGAGGATGAAGCGATCGCGGTCCGGCCAGGCTGGCCGTGCCGGATCGTACCGCAAGATCCCTCCAAAAAAGAGCGCGACCATGATTTCGACCGCCGACAAGGAACTGGTCGGATGTCCCGATCCAGCCTCGCTGGTCATCACGAGCACGTCGCGGCGCAGCTGCCGCGCGAGCGCGTGCAGGCGCTCGACTTCCTCCGGCTTCAAACTCCGATCGTGTGCCGTCACCGGTACCTCCCGCCTGCTCGGAACCGCACACGGTCGATTGTAGCCCGAGCGACGTCGTCACGCGATCGCCCCATCGGTCAGCTCGTTCCCTTGCGTCTGCGCAAACCAGGGTAGACGCACGAACTGGGCTCGAACCGGTCGCCGGTTTCTCCCTGCGACCAGGCAACCACGTCGCCGTGCGACGACAGCTGAGACTGAAAAGGGATTCAACGCTGCCACCTAAGCTCACGAGCTCAGGATGCTCGAATACGGTCATGCACTGTTCGAGAAATCATCCCTGCACCGCGCACATCCTCCCACTCGATCGGACCACTCCGTTGCACCGTCTGTAGTGTTCCCGCTTGCTCCCCGGGCACGTCTCTGCTAGAGTGGGAGGCAACGGGGAGACAGCGCGTCCGGACGCGGTACCGGAAGGAGCACGCGAACGAATGCGGCAGGTGGTCTCACTCGTATCGGCGCTGGCCCTGCTCGTCGTCTTCGTCCCGACCGCGGAGTCCCGCGCCGCAACCTACCTGGCGATCGGGACCCCGGCAATCGTAGCGGGCACGAACGGAGACGGCCTCAACCTGCGCGCTGGGCCGGGGTACGAACAGACTGTTTTCACGGTCATGCCCGAGGGTGCGACCGTCGAGGTGATCGGCGGGCCAGCACGAGACGCTGCGGGGAACACCTGGTGGCAGGTCCGCTGGGGAGCCTGGATGGGATGGGCGCTGAGCGACTACCTCCAACCAGCGCGTGGAGAGTCTCGCACGCGTGGGAGCCTGCAGAAACAGGCGACCTTCCGGATCTACGCGCACAGTCTCGGGCTCGTCGGCGCCCGCACTGCCAACGGGCACGTCATCCAGCCGAACGATTTCTTCGTCACTCTCCCCTGCACCTGTGCGCTCTCCAGCAGAGGCGGCCACGAATTCCAGGTACTGGTCGAATATCGCGGACGGAGCCTCGTCCTCCCGGTGTGGGACGTCGGTCCCTGGAACGTGAACGACGACTTTTGGAACCCCCCAGAAATGCGGCGCTGGAAGGGGCTACCGCAAGGAGTTCCCGCCGCCCAAGCAGCCTACTTCCACGGGTACAACGACGGCCGGGACGGTTGGGGCCGGACCGTCCGTAGCCCGGCTGGCATGGATATCGCGGACGGCGCCTTCGCCGCCCTGGGCATGACGCAGTCCGACTGGGTCACGGTCACCTTCCTGTGGCTCGTCGACGATCCCCCTGACCCGCTCCCATCGCCACCACCTGGTTACGAGGACATCCCGACGGTCCGGCCGGGCGAGCGACCGCCGCTCGACGCTGCCGAGCCGCGCGACCCGAGTCGCTACGTGTACTCCCCAGAAACCGGCCACAATGTCCCCAACCTGCTCATGCCAACATGGCAGCGCGGCGGTTGGGAACGGTTCGGCCTGCCGCTCAGCGAGTTCTTCCGCGAGGTTCAGGTCGATGGTTCAGTACGTTTCGTCCAGTACTTCGAGCGAGCCGTGCTCGTCTACGATCCAGCTTCAGGCAGGGTCGATCGTCTTCCGGTCGGCTATTACGACGCTGCACCGTACCCAGCCTGGCAACGCGTCGAGCCATTCCCGAACTCGGACGAACGCTGGTTCTTCGAGGAAACTGGACACTCCCTCAGTCACGGATTCAAGGCCTACTGGCTGGCCCACGGTGGACGCGAAGTCTTCGGGTTACCGATCACGGAAGAGTTCCGCGTCGATCTGCCAGATGGCCGGTGGTACGTGGCACAGCTCTTCGAATACGCGCGACTCGAGTGGTGGCCTGACCGGATCGGGCAGCCGGACGAGATCACACGCGGGCGAGTGGTCGCCGACCTCATCGCTGCGAGCGGCTGGTGACTTCGTCACGGAGGACGAAAGCCCTCTTCCGATTGCCGGAAGTCGCCGAATCTCGTAGGATAGAGAGGCAGTCTCTCGCCGCGGGCGCAACCATCCTCGTTGTCCTCCGGGTACCCGAGCGATCACAGACTGCCCCAGAGCTGCGAGGCGGCTATTCGCCTCGCTCGTACGTCATTGACTCGGGAGTGATGCATGCGGCGTCTCTTGTTCGTCATCCTTCTCGTTACCGCCAGTGGGGTTCTCCTCTGGAACCTCGGTGACCCGGCTGTGGTGACAGCCACCCTCACGAGACTGTCACCCGACATTCTCGTCGGTGTGCTCCTGCTGTTGCTGCTGAACGAGGTCGTCAAGGGGCTCCGCTGGGCCTGGTATCTGCGCGCTGCACAGTTGCCGATCCGGGTCGTCGACGGGCTGACGAGCTACCTCGCCGCTCAAGCGGCGAGCGCCATCCCGGGAGGCTCTTTGCTCAGCGCGCGTCTGGCTGAAGAGCACGGCAGCGGAGCGGTCCGGCTTCGCCATACGACACCGCCGCTCCTCGCCCAAGGGTTGGGCGACCTCGTCGCTGTGTCGCTCCTCGCACTGGCCGCAATCGTCCTCCTCGGACGCGCCTGGTTACAGGTACTGGCACCCCTGACCGGCATCGTCCTCACGCTCGCGCTCATCAGCGCCGCTCGCAGCGACCGTTTGGGTGATGCACTGATCCACCTCCTGAGCCGTTCTCGGCGTACGCGTCGTCTGATCCCTGTCGAGGAAGATGCACGTCGCACGCTGCGGCGCCTCTGCACCTGGCGAGCTCTCGCTCCCGGAATCGCCGCGAGCATCGTCTCCACGCTCATCGCGGCCGGTTTGCTCGTCATTCTCGCCCGAGCGTTGACACTCCGTGGCTTACAGGTCCACGAGGCTCTCTACGCACACAGCATGGCGATGATCGCTCACCTCGTGCTCCCCGTACCGAACGGCTTCGGCACGAGCGACATGAGCCTCGTCGGTTTCTTGAATCTGGTCGGCATCGGCTTCGGACGCGCCACTGTCTTGGCGATCACCTATCGCGCGCTCAGTCTCGGCTTCCGGACCACGCTCGGGTTCGTCGTCTTGTTGGCGCGCTACCGTCACCTCCTGCTGGAGCTGCGGCGACGACCACAGGCCGACCCCGCTCCGCTCGTCACCGTCGGGCTCGCGCTGAACGAACCCGAGCGCTGACGGGCAGTACCTCACATTCCGACGCTGGTGTACTCCTCGTGCTACCCTGTTCGTGCCATCGATCGGGTGAGCGAGACGATGCGACCGTTGATCGTCGTGCTCAACCAGCGGTCACGCCAAGCGCTGACCACAGCTGCGCGCTTTTGGGACGCTCCGGTCTCGGACGACGTCGCTGAACTCGTCGGTATCCTCTACCCGATCCTGACGGATCCCTGGCAACTGATACTGGGCATCGAACGCATCGGCCCGACCGCCTATCCCCCGCTCCTCGCGCTCGCTCATCGCCGTGCCGCTCTGGCGCCACGCGAACTCGCGAACTCGCTCGGCGAGGAGGAGTCTCGCCTCCTGCCCATTCTCCGTCAGCTGTACGGCGCCGCGATCATCGCCTCCGAATCGGACGACGACGGCTTGCGCCTCTTTCTTCCCAGTGAGCTGATCCGCCTCGTTCTCCGCCTCGAACGCGAGCGCGACGATCCGGCCTTGCCGGAAACGCCGCTCGGCCAGCTGCTCGAACGGTTGCCGGACCACGAACTGCTCGAAGTCGCCGAACGGTACGGCATGCCGGTGGTACCGACGGCGAGCACGAGGCGGGAGGCGACCGAGTACTTGCTCGGCCGGATGCAGCGCCCCGATCTTTT
>JBEPZP010000040.1:0-13150 GCA_041640735.1 Thermomicrobium sp. | reverse complement strand
CTGGGCTCCGATATTTCCCACTCCGCCCGCAGCAACTGCTCGCGTCTGCGGCGCAACCGGATTAAGCGAAACCAAAAAAGCGCCGGGCCGGAACCCACGAGAGCGATCACGATGAGCCACCCGACGTTGTTGAGTAGCAGGTACCACGCCGTTGCCCATTCCAACGAAAACAGCACGACCAACAGGACCGTCCACAACTTGAACCCGACGACGATCCCGCCGAACCAGAGTGCGATTTGCCGCCAATTGCCTCGCTCCTCCATAGCTCCAGTGTACTGCGCGCTCCCACCTGGCAGCATCGTCAGTCGTCCGCCTTCGTCACCCGTGTCCGTACACCCTTGCTATACTGCTTCCGTTGCAGGGAGGCTGCGCAAACCACCCCTGGTGCAAGCAGTGTACACTGAGCACCGAAGTCGCCCTGCACGAGACCGATCGCTCAGTGAAAGGAGCGCGCCATGTTCCGTCGGGAATCACGTGAACCGATCGAGCGCCCCCTCTCCCAGTTCCGTCAGCACCTCGAGCAGTCAGCGGTCGAGGAAGATCTGCTACCCGAAGACGAAGATACTGCACCCGCCGGCAGTGAGGTTCCACCGACCGCCTACCAACGGACTGCCCCCTGGCAAAGCACAGACACACCGTCTCGGAGCACACTCGCCACCCAACCCGACCGCGCTCTGAGCGTGGTCGCAGCGAATGCTACCTGGGAAGGCACGCTCCAGACCGAAGGCTCCCTGCTCATTCATGGACGAGTCAAGGGAACGATCCGCGCGGCCCAGGACGTGCAAATCGCCGAAGGTGCCTCGGTCGAAGCACACGTCACCGCCCAAAACATCGTGGTGTACGGCACCGTACGGGGGCGCCTGGAGGCGGCCGGGCGGTTGGAAATCCAGTCGACGGGACAGGTCATCGGCGAGGTGTGCGCGCCGACCCTCGTAGTCCACGAAGGCGCTCGGCTCTCCGGCAAACTCGAAATGTCTCCCAGCGAGGCCAAAGACCGATAGACGGGAGGCGAGTCATGGCGTACGAGCCGATGGCAACAGCGGTACCGCGCAAGGTCGAGAGTCTCACCTTGATCGACCGGTACACGACGATCGAGGGGACGTTGCGTTCGAGCCGCGACATTCGCATCGAGGGTGAGCTGCACGGGAACCTCCAGTGCGATGGATCGATTCAAATCGCCGAGGGCGCGACCGTGGAGGCGACGGTGCGTGCCGGTGCCATCATGGTCGCTGGCACACTGCGCGGCACCATCGACTGCCAGGGGAAGTTGCACGTCCTCCGCACAGGACGCGTTTCCGGGACGATCACCACGCGCGTGCTCGTCGTGGAGGAGGGTGGACGCTGCGAGGGGGAACTCTCGATGACCGTCGAGCCAGAACTGTTGGTATCGACGTCGCCACCCCGCTCCACTTTTCCGAGCACCGCAGCGCTCGCCGAGGGCGAACCGTCGTCCTCTTGAGTAAAGCTGCACGGTATACTCGTGACGCGACAGTGGACCTGTGTCGCACGGCGAGCAGAAAGACGGAGAAGGAATGTCGCTCGAGCGGAAGTGTGGAACCTGTAAGTACTTCGAACCGGCACCGCTTTGGCGTAAAGGGTGGTGTCGTCATCCGCTGCTCTATGCGCCACATCAAAGTCATTTGGTCAGTGAAGACGACCTCGACTGTGATCGCGGCATGACCAACTACTGGGAGCCGGCGGAACAACCGGTTCGCGAGCGCACCGAGGAAGCGACCCACGAATTCCAAGTCGTTCGTCAATGGGGAGCGACGGGGGGGATCGGGAGAAGTGGCCGGTCGGACGGAGAACGAGAGCGAGGGTCGACGATGAGTTTCTTCCGTGACGAGCCACCGGCGAGCCACGAGCCCGAGCAGGAGGAACCGACGATTCCGCCGTTCACCAGCCGGTCACCCCGCGCGACTCCCTTCGGCAGCGAGCGCTCCTATAGCTACCACACTGACGACCGCTACTGGACAGACTACCTCCGGATCGCCGCGCCAGTCTTGGGCGTGATCCTCATGCTCGGTCTCGTCTGGTTCTGGCTGAATCAGCTCTTCGGCTCCAAAAACGAGGCGGTACCGACGGTCACGACGACGCAGGTACTCACCGGTCCGACCCCGACACCGGCGACGACACCGGTCGGGATCATCGTAGTCACACCGGATGCAGCCACCGCGACGCCGGCCACAGGTGCCACTCCGACCGCTCGGACCACTATCGGCCCCGGCGCGACCGTCGTCGTCGCCAACACGGGCGGAGCGGGCGTCAATCTCCGCACCGCCCCCAGTACCAGTGCCGATATCCTCGAACGTCTCCCGGAGGGAACCGAGCTGAGTGTCGTGGGAGAATCGGTATCTGCCGACGGTTACGTCTGGTGGCCGGTCAAGTACGGGACGCTCAGCGGTTACGTGGTAGCGGACTATCTGGAACTCGTGCGCTGAGCCAGTCAGGATCGGCATGCTATACTCCAGGTGCCGGCGCCCGCGCCGGAACCAACACGTGCCTGGACCGCGCTCGGTGTGCCGTGGCGTGCAGACCTACGGTCGATGCGCGGGGTGAAGGGCACGGTAGTCGAACACCGGTCGTAAGTGTAAGGAGAAAGTACCGTGTCGATTGCTGAGCACGAGACGGAACAGATCCCGCTCAAAGCGCTCCTCGAGGCAGGTGTTCACTTCGGCCATCAGACGAAGCGCTGGAATCCCAAGATGCGCCCCTATATCTTTGGGGAGCGCAACGGCATCCATATCATCGATCTCCGTCAAACCGCACGCCTCCTGGCCGAGGCTGAAGCGTTCGCCCGCGAACTGGCTGCCCGTGGCGGGATCTTTGTCTTCGTCGGCACGAAGAAGCAGGCGCAGGAGATCATCCGCAGCGAAGCTGAGCGCTGCGGCATGTACTACGTCATCGAGCGTTGGCTCGGTGGCACGCTGACCAACTTCGTGACCATTCGGCAGCGCCTCCGCTATCTGACGCAGCTCGAAGAGGAAGTGCACAGCCCGCATTTCCCCCTCTTGCCGAAGAAGGAACAGATGCGGAAGATGCGCGAGCTGCAAAAACTGCAGCGCACGCTCGGCGGTCTCCGCGGCCTGACGCGCCTGCCGGACGCACTCTACGTCGTCGATCCGCGGCGAGAAGCGATCGCAGTGGCGGAAGCGCGCCGACTCGGAATCCCGATCATCGCCATGGTCGACACGAACTGCGATCCCGACCTCGTCGATTACGTCATTCCAGCCAATGATGACGCCATTCGGTCGATTCGGCTCATCACCGGCCGTATCGTCGATGCGATTCTTGCCGGGCGGACGCAGTACGAGACCACCGAAGGCATGCGCGAGGAATTCGAAGAGGGTTTGACTCCAACGTACGAACTGTTCGACGAAGAGTACGTGGAACTCCAGGAAGAGCTCGACGAGGAGCTGGAAGAAGAAGAGCAGAGCTCTCTGGAGGCACGCTTGCCGAAGCACAAGTATTGATCCTACGCACGCGAAGTGGCCGGCTCGCTGTGGCCGGCCACTTCGCGTGTTCAGGACAGGCATCATGGATCGAAAGGAGAAGAGCACGTGTCCATCACCACTGAGATGATCAAGGAGCTGCGTGAACGTACCGGTGCCGGTATCATGGACGCCAAGCGAGCGCTCGAGGAAGCAGGCGGCGACATGGAGCGTGCCGCCGAAATCCTGCGGCAACAGGGACTCGCTCGCGCCGCCCGCAAGGCTGGCCGGGCTACGAGTCAGGGCCTCGTGCACGCCTACATCCACGGTGGCGGGCGCATCGGAGCGCTCATCGAGGTCAACTGCGAGACGGACTTCGTCGCGCGCACCGACGAGTTCAAGCAGCTGGTGCACAACCTGGCGATGCAGGTCGCCGCGACCGCACCGCGGTACGTTTCCGTCGAAGACGTACCTCAGGACGTCCTGGAGGAAGGGGCGCGTGAGGCTGGATCAGCAGAGAAGTTCATTGAACAAACGGTTCTCCTCGCCCAGCCGTTCATCAAGGATCCCTCGCGCACGGTCGAGGAGGTGATCAAGGAGACGATCGCCCGGCTCGGGGAGAACATTCGGGTTCGCCGTTTCGCCCGGTTCGAACTCGGTAGCGACGAGGCATGAATCGCGTGAACGACTCCTGCGCTCGGGCGCGGTACAGGCGCGTCCTTTTGAAGATCTCCGGCGAGGCACTCATGGGCGAGGCCGGATACGGAATCGATCCCGTCGTCGTGAGTCGCCTCGCCGAGGAAATCGCGCGCGTGGCAGCACGCGGTATCCAGATCGCGATCGTCGTCGGAGGAGGAAACATCTGGCGCGGTCTCGCCGCGAGCGCGCGCGGCATGGATCGCGCTACCGCAGATCACATGGGGATGCTCGCTACAGTCATCAATGCCCTCGCCCTTCAGGACGCTCTGGAACGACAAGGTGTCCCCACGCGTGTCCAGACCGCGATCGAAATGCACCAGGTCGCCGAACCGTACATCCGCCGACGAGCGATCCGCCACATGGAGAAGGGGCGGATCGTCATCTTGGCAGGGGGCACCGGCAATCCGTACTTCACCACCGACACCGCCGCGGCGCTGCGCGCCGTCGAACTGCACTGCGACGTTCTCCTCATGGGGAAGTACCGTGTCGATGGCGTCTATGACGACGATCCACGGGTCAACCCCCGCGCGCGCAAGTATCGGGTTCTCTCTCATCAAGAAGCGCTGGAACGCAATCTCCGGGTGATGGATCAGTCCGCCCTCGCCCTGTGTCGCGAAAACGACCTTCCTGTCGTCGTCTTTGACCTGCTCACTCCGGGTAACATTGAGAAAGCAGCGCTCGGCCACGAAGTCGGCACGCTCGTCTGTTCCGGCACGACGATGTACGCCTGAACGAGCGGTCGGTCATCGAAAGGGGTGCACACGATGATCGACGACATTCTCCGCGACGCCGAACAGCGTATGAAGAAGAGCATCGAACTGCTGCGGAACGAACTCTCCGGTATCCGAGCCGGCCGTGCCTCGCCGAGTCTCATCGAGCATCTCGAGGTCAACTACTACGGCACGCCGATGCCGCTCAACCAGCTCGCCAGCATCACTGCTCCGGAGGCACGCATGCTCGTGGTCCAGGTCTGGGACAGCAGCGCCGTGAGCGCAGTCGAAAAGGCGCTGCGCCAGTCCGAGCTCGGCTTCAATCCTTCGGTCGAGGGACAGACGCTCCGCATCCTATTACCACCGCTGACCGAAGAGCGCCGACGCCAACTCGTCAAGCTCGTGCACCAGCACGTCGAGGAAGCGAAAGTCGCTATCAGAAACATCCGACGGGACGCACTCTCCGACATCAAGAAACTCCTCAAAGAGAAGCAGATTAGCGAGGACGATGAGCGACGAGCCGAGCAGCGGCTACAGGATCTCACCAATCGCTACGTTGCCGAAGCCGAAAAGCTCGGAAAGCAGAAGGAACATGACATCCTCGAAGTCTGATCAGCGGGAGACGGAGCAGCTCGACGGTGTAGCGCTCGGCCCCATCCCCACCCACGTGGCCATCATCATGGACGGCAATGGGCGCTGGGCGACGCGCCGCGGGCTTCCTCGTTTGGCTGGACATCGTGCTGGCACCGAGAATATCCGGCCGATCACATTCAAAGCTGCGGAACTCGGTATCAAGTATTTGACCTTGTGGGCATTTTCCACGGAGAATTGGCGCCGTCCACGGGAAGAAGTCGAGGGGCTCATGCAGATCCTCAGCGAGGTCATCGAGCGCGAAACTGAGGAGCTGCATCGCCACGGCGCCCAACTCCGTCACATCGGAAGCCTCGAGGGACTATCACCTCAGTTACAGGAGAAGATTCACCGAGCGATCCAACGGACGAAGGACAACGAGCGTATAGTTCTCACGATCGCCTTCAACTACGGCGGACGAGCCGAAATCGTCCACGCTATCCGTCGCATCGTCGCGGACCGGCTACCGCCTGAAGTCATCGATGAGTCAACCGTTTCTCGATATCTCTACACAGCAGGCATGCCGGATCCTGACCTCATCATCCGGACCTCCGGCGAACTGCGAACGAGCAATTTTCTCCTCTGGCAAGCTGCCTACGCTGAATACTATTTCACACCCACACTCTGGCCCGACTTCTCACCGGAGGAATTCGAAGCAGCGATCCGCGACTATCAGCAGAGGGAACGACGTTTCGGTGGCCTCTGCACGTCGACTCGAGCCGAGGGGACGCCGAGTCCGTGCTCCAGCGCACCGTAAGCGCAGCGATCGTTCTCCTGGTCACTGTCGTACCGCTCGTGCTGGGTACGTACGGTTGGCTCGCACTCGTGCTGTCGATCCTCATCCTGGGTTCCCGCGAGTTGGCTCACGGGTTGGGGCGTCTTACCGGAGCTCCGCTTTCCGTGGCGAGTATCGTGCTCGCCGGGAGCGCCCCGATACTGGTCGTCGCGTCGCCCCTACCTGCGGTCCTCTTACTCGCCGCACTCACGCTGTCGACCTTCCTGCCACTCGCCTGGCACGTCCGCGGTGCGGACTTCCGCACTGGTCTCCAACGCGGGACACTCGCGGTCTTTGCGTCCTTCTACCTCGGGGTACCGCTCGCGGCCAGTCTCGCTCTTCGCGCGCTGGAAGGACAATCCCCAGCCGAGTGGGTCGTAGCGCTCGCAGGTGTCACCGGGCAGCCGCAGACCGCCTTCGGGTTAGCCTGGCTCCTCTGGACACTCTCGGTTACCTGGTTCACTGACATCGCGGCTTATGTCGTCGGTTCGCGCTGGGGGAAACACAAGCTGGCACCACGTATCAGTCCGGGAAAGACACGCGAAGGAGCCATCGCTGGCTGCCTCGCCGGCGTCGGCGTCGGTCTCGGATCGACGCTCCTCCTCGCCCTCCCGATCGGCTGGCCGCTCGGTGCTGCGCTGGGTGGAGTCCTCGCCATCCTGGCAGAGCTCGGAGACCTCGCGGAATCGTACGTTAAGCGTGCTCTCGGTCTGAAAGACTTCGGAACGCTGCTCCCCGGCCACGGCGGAGTAATCGATCGTATCGATGCACTCCTCCTCACCATGCCCGCGTCCTTGGTGCTTGCTACACTCCTCACTGGAGGCTGATCGGGATGCGCCTGCGGCTCAGCATTTTGGGCTCTACCGGATCCATCGGTCGACAAACGCTCGAGGTGGTCGACGCGTATCCGGAGCACCTGGAGGTCGTTGCGCTCGCGGCAGGAAGTAACCTCGATGTACTGCGGCAACAAATCGCTCGTTATCGTCCACGCTATGTCTCGGTCGCTGAGCCGCATCACCGCGCGCTCAGCACCTCCGAGGCGACCATCCTCACCGGGAGAGAAGGCCTGTGCACCCTGGCAACGCTCCCGGAGGCCGACATCGTCGTCGTGGCACTGTCCGGGCACGCTGGTATCGAGCCCACACTGGCCGCTGCTGCCGCTGGCAAAACGATCGCCCTGGCGAACAAGGAGAGCGTCGTCTGTGCCGGCGAGTTGCTCATTCGCACCGCAGCCCAGGCGCACGCCCAGATTCGACCCGTCGATAGCGAGCACAGTGCACTCTGGCAATTGCTCCAACTCCCGCACCGGCGCGACGAACTGGTTCGCGTGACCCTCACAGCGTCCGGGGGACCGTTTCGCACCCTGCCGACCGATCGCCTCGCGACGGTCACACCGCACGATGCGCTCGCCCACCCGACCTGGCGAATGGGACCCAAGGTCACCGTCGATTCGGCAACACTGATGAACAAAGGGCTCGAAGTCATCGAGGCGCGGTGGTTGTTCGACCTTCCGTTCGATCGAATCGATGTCGTCATACACCCCCAGAGTATCGTCCATGCACTCGTGAGCTTTCGTGACGGCTCCACGATCGCGCATGCCGCCTATCCCGACATGCGTGTACCGATCCAGTACGCGCTCCTCTATCCTGAGCGGCTACCGACCCCGGCACCGCCGATCGATCTGCCACGTATCGGTTGCCTGGAGTTCGCTGAGCCTGATCCACAGCGGTTTCCTGCCCTCGAGCTCGCTCGGCAGGCCGGCTTGGCCGGCAGTACCTACCCGACCGTTCTCAGTGCGAGCGACGAAGTCGCCGTCAACGCCTTCCTCGCGGGAACGATCCGCTTCACCGACATCGTGCCACTGGTACAGGACGCTCTCGCTGCGCACCGTCCAGCGAGCGGACCGCTCACACTCGAGGCCATCCTGGAAGCCGATGCGTGGGCACGAGCGTTCGTTCAGGCAACGATCGCTCGCCTCGCCAGCGCCCGCTAGTCGAAGCGCGCTCTGGCCAAGGCGAGCACCACCACGCTCGCCGCACCGCCGCGCACCAACGCGGTCGTCGCTGACACGATCGTCGCGCCGGTCGTAACGACGTCGTCGACGAGCAACACGGTACCTGTGAGGAGATGACCACGCCAACGAAAAGCACCAGCGACGTTCCGCCAGCGCTCTTCCCGCGACCGGCCCACTTGCGCGCCGGTCGGCCGGTGTCGCTCGAGATAGTCTCCGAGCGGAAGATCGAGCGCTCGTGCCACGCTCGCCGCCAGAATGGCGCTTTGGTTGAACCCGCGAGCACGCAGTCGATCGCTGTGCAACGGCACCGGCACGACGCACTCGAGCTCACCGGCCCAGCTACCGAGGAGGGCTGAGGCTCGATCCGCGAGGTCCCGCGCGAGCCATTCACCCCGCTTGCGCTCCCCACGGTACTTGACCCGGTGAAGCGCCGTCTTGATCGGTCCTTCGTAGACGTAGAGCGACCGTACCGCTCGAAGTTCCGCCGGCCACTCAGCACAGTCGCGGCAGCGAGCCATCTCCGCGCCCAGCGGCAGGTCACAGCGAAGGCAGCGTGGCCCCTGAAGGCGCAACGCCTGCACCGAGCGAGCACACGCGCTACACCACCAGCTCCCTGGCCAACCGCAGCCACCACAGGTTGGAGCGAAGACTCGCCGTTCGACGAACGCTGCGACTTGTCCGATCCAGGAACGCCAGCGAGCATTCGTCACCACTGCTGGTTACCCGCCTCGATGACGATCACGTGCAGGCGTTGCCCGGGGTGCATCCTGTACCGGGCGATCGTGCCGCTCGGGAGTTCGATCGCGTGCCTGGCCCGCAGGCAGATCGGCCCGATCCGCCACGGTGGAACCGCTTCTGCCAGCTCGAGGACGACCCAGTCCCGATCCACGAAGACGACATCGATCGGAAAGCGCATACCCAACGTGTGGATGCCGGAACACGGTGAGATGATGAGAGCCTCCCCCTGTGTCAGCCCGCGACGTCCCAGTAGTCCTCGCAGGCGTGCCCACCAACGGTCCGCGAGGCATGCCCGATCGCTGATGACCTGCCCCGAGGTCGCGTCAATTAGCCGCACCTGGCGAACCGTCATGCTGAGTCACCCCCTGTTTCTTGGTACCATAGTGCGGATGATGGGATGCTCGATGCGACGACGAAGCTGGATGCTCCATCGTCTCCCTACTCTGTCTGCGGCCCTCGTCCTGCTCTCGATCAGCATATTCGCCCTTCCGCATAGAGTATCGGCACACCCTGAAGTCGTCAGCACCGATCCTCCCCGCGGGGCACTCCTCGACCATCCCCCCGCGGTCATCACGCTCGCTTTCTCTGAACCCGTGGACATCCTGGCAGACAGCATCGTGGTCCTCGATCCGCTGGGGAGAACGGTACAGACCGGCCGCAACGCACGCGTCGATGCCACGCGCACGGTGGTCCAAATTCCGCTGGAGTCAGTCGGTGCGCAAGGGACCTACACGGTACGTTACGCCGTAATTGGCACCGACGGGCACCTGGTGTCAGGACGTTTCACCTTCTCGGTCGGAACGCCGTCGTCCACCGGACGAATCGCTGAACAGGCTGATCTCGCTCCGATTCTGCACGCCTCGGCACGGCTCCTCTACGTGCTCGGCCTCTCACTCCTACTAGCCAGCCTGGTGCTCGCGCTCACCGTTCCAGAGACCGTCAGGAACACACGTATGCGAGCTCTTCCCGATCGACTCGCACTGCTAGCTGCCGGTTTGACCGCTAGCGCTGCTGTCACCGCTTTCGGCGCATTGTTCTCGCTCTCATGGAGTCCCTCGAGCCTGGCGAGCGTGCGAGCGCTGGTGACGACGCGCACGGGTCTCTTGTGGCTCGTCGTAGCGTTCATGGCGGCGGCGATCGCCGCCGTACAGCTGGCGCCGGTCCGGCAGAAGGCCAAGCTCCTGGTCATGAGCACCACCGCTCTCGTTCTGGTGGTCGCGCGTGCACTGACCGGTCACGCAGTGACAGCTCCGCTCCCTGCCACCAGCGTCGCCTTCGCCGCGCTACACACAGCGAGCGCAGCGACAGTTCTCGGTACCGTCCTGGTCCTTCCGCTCCTGGCTCGGCTCGCTGACGGGCTCGACGGATCGAAACCGCTGTTCCCCCGTCGCCTGATACGGCGTTGGGTAGTCATGATCGTCATCGCCACCGAAATCCTCGTCATCACGGGAGCGTACGCGCTCTGGATCAACGTCTCTTCACCGCTCGCGCTCGTCGACACGTGGTACGGTCGGGTGCTGCTCGCCAAGTTCGTCCTCATCGCTGTCTTCGGATTCCCCCTCTGGCTCGCCTTTCGACGGCAGATCCACACGCAACCCCTACACCCATTCACGATTCGTCTCGCTGGAATCACGGCGCTTCTCGTGCTGCTGGCGGGTGGTGCACTCTCATTGCTCACTCCAGCGAGAGTGACGTCATCCGGCGAAACGACCAAGGCTGCAGTCCTGACGCTCGCCCGGAACGCCGGACCGTATCTGGTCACACTCGAGCTACAACCAGCGCTACCAGGTCCGAACCAGGTGACTGCCACCGTGACCGCACCCAACGGCGAGCCAGTCGACGAGGCGCGGGTCACCGTGGCTCTGGAAGGCGGCCCTGAGCCGCGTCTCGTGCAGTTGACGTCGCGCTCACCGCAGCATGTCGGGACACTCCTGCTCGATGCCCGCCGCTGGGACCTCGTCGTATACGTCCAGGTGCCGGGCGATGAGGAAGTCCATGCCGCACGGTTCGACGTACCGATACCCGTGCCCGACGGGCTGGCTCTCCTCCAACTGGTCGACCAGGCGATGAACCGCCTTACCTCGGTCGAGGAACGCACCCTTCTGACCAGCGGTGGGCCGACAGTCGAGACCATCGCACGCTACCAGGCACCGGATCGGGTCGCGTATACCGTGCGCTCGCCCGACCAGCCCCCCAGAGAGACGGTGATCGTCGACACACGCCGTTACGACCGCAGCGAAGCAGGGACGTGGATCGAGAGCCCTTGGCCCGGCGCTCGCCCGTACCGCTGGCCTACCTATCGCTATGCAGAAACGGCGGAAAACGTCCGCATTCTCGGTCTGGAAACGATCGACCGCGACCTCTGCTACACGATCGCCTTCTTCGATGCAGGGAGCAACACGCACTTCCGCCTGTGGGTAGGTACGACGGACTTCCGCATCCGACGGTACGAAATGATGGCCCCAGGCCACTACATGACGGGATCGTTCGCGCGGTTCGACGACTCGAGCATCCGGGTAGAGCCGCCTGCAGCAGCACGAGCGACGGCCGAGCCCTAACGGAACGCCTCGATGATGCGGGGGATCGCTGGGCCGAGAATCACGACGTAGAGTGCGGGGAAGATCAGGAAGACCATGGGGAAAATCATCTTGATCGGTGCCTTGTGCGCGAGTTCTTGCGCGCGTTGACGTCGCCGCAGCCGCATCTGATTCGCTTGTGCTCGCAACACTTGACTGATACTGACACCGAGTTGATCTGCCTGCACGAGCGACGCGATGAACACGTTCAAGTCGTCGACGTTCACGCGGCGCGCGAGGTCACGCAGAGCCTGTCGACGTGGAACACCCATCCGCATCTCGGACAGTGTCTGAGCGAACTCCCTGGTCAGTTCGTTGTCCCACTTTTCCACGACACGCAGGAGTGCCTGATCGAACCCGAGACCGGCTTCCACGCTGATCACGAGGAGGTCGATCGCATCCGGCAGCGCCCGCTCGATCGCTCGCTTGCGCGCCGCAATCCGCCGGCTCAACCACAGTGCTGGCAGCTGCCAGCCGAGGAGCGCGACGACGAGCGGAAGGCCGAAGCGATACAGCATGGGCCCCTCAGCGAGGGCTTGTGGCAGAACGAACAGAACGCCAAGACCGCCAGCGAGCGCAAGCCGCAGTCCCAGAAACGTCCCGGGCCGGAGCGATCCTGCCAAACCTGCTTCGGTAAGCTTCTGATCGATGCGCTCGAGCGTGGTCCCCGGCGTCCACCGCACGACGAGACGCGCAACGCGATCGAGAACCGGGTAGAGAACACGATGGCGAAACGGGAGTTGGAGCTCCAGTTCCTCGAGCGAGGGCGGTCGATACCCGAAGCGAGCCAAGCGCTGCTCGACGAGTGTCTCGCGGCGCGCCGCCCGCAACCCCATGAGGAGGCACAGTGCACCAGCGATCGCGCAGAGAAGACTGGCCATGACCAGCACCGCGCACCGTCCCTACACCTCGATGGCCACGATCCGCCGCATCACGATGAATCCCAGCACCATGCAAATCACTGCACCGATCGGCATACACACCCAAGGCCAAACAAACAAGCTGGAAAGATAGTCAGGGTTCAGGAGAAAGATCACGACTGCCAAGCCGACTGGCAGCAGCGAGATAACGTAGCCCGACAGGCTTTGCTGCGCAGTCAAAACCCGGATCTCGCCTTTGATCCGTACCCGCTCGCGAATCGTTTCCCCGATGACGTCCAGGATCTGCGCGAGGTTCCCACCGACCTCGTGGTTGATCGCGATCGCTGTGACCAACAGATCCAAGTCGTCACTGGGCACTCGTCGCAGCATATGCTCGAGCGCTTCCTGCAAGGGTACGCCCAGCCCGACTTCGCGGACGACGCGCCGGAACTCGTCCGCGAGCGGCGGGGCGGTCTCGCGTGCGACCAGATCCATCGTCTGCAACAGGCTGTAGCCCGCACGCAGCGAGTTCGCCATCAAACCGATAGAATCTCCCAACTGATCGACGAATCGTCGCAGGCGGCGTCGCACCCGCCAGAGGACGTAGTAGTGGGGCGCCAGCCAACCGACGATGGCGAACGTCACTCCGACGAAGATTCCGAGTAGCGGCCTCGTCAACCCTCGTCCAGCCAGAAACCCGAAGACGAATCCGCCCGC
>JBEPZP010000039.1:0-13325 GCA_041640735.1 Thermomicrobium sp. | reverse complement strand
TGCTCCGGGAGGACGCGATTTCCGCACTGCGCGAGACGCTCCTGCCGCTCGCGTTTATCGTGACGCCGAACGCGCCGGAGGCCGAGGTACTCTGTGGTCGGCCGGTCCGGAACGAGGAAGAGATGCGCGAGGCGGCGCGGATCATCCACGGGTTCGGCCCACGCTACGTCGTCGTGAAAGGTGGGCACGTCGGGGGAGATCAGGTGGTCGATCTCCTCTTTGACGGGACGCACTTTGAGCGCTTCGTACTTCCGCGGGTCGCGACGCCACATACCCACGGGACCGGCTGTACGTTCTCCGCGGCGATCGCTGCGTTCCTGGCGCGCGGTTTCGACGTTCCGACAGCGGTCTGGGAGGCCAAGCAGTATCTGCACCGTGCGCTGGAAGCTGCCTTTGCGATCGGTCGCGGTCGGTCGCCGGTTCATCACTTCGCTGCCTGGTGGACACCAGTAGAGGAGACGCAGGAGGTGCACGATGGCTGAGACCGCGGAACGCGTGAGCACGATCCTGGAGGACAAACCGCTCAAAATCGCCGATCGCGAATTCCGCTCGCGTCTGATCCTCGGCACAGGGAAGTGGCGCTCGAACGAAGAGATGCTAGCGGCACTCGAGGCTTCGGGCTGCGAGATGGTCACGGTCGCACTGCGCCGCATCGATTTCGACGACCCGAAGAGCCGGAGTATCCTCGAGGTGATCGACTGGACCAAGTATCAAATTCTCCCCAACACGGCCGGTTGCCGAACAGCGGAGGAAGCGATCCGGGTGGCGCGGCTCGCGCGGGCGATGGGTCTTTCCAACTGGGTCAAGCTGGAGGTGATTCCAGACCCGAAGTATCTGTTGCCGGATCCGATCGGGACGCTCGAGGCAGCGAAGGTGCTGGTCAAAGAAGGATTCGTCGTCCTCCCGTACATCAACCAGGATCCAGTGCTGGCGAAGCAACTTGAGGAGATCGGCTGCGCGACGGTGATGCCACTTGCCTCGCCGATCGGCTCTGGGCAAGGGCTGCCCGACTTTCGGTGGCTCCAGATCATCGTCGAGCAGGCGAGCGTTCCGGTGATTGTCGATGCCGGGATCGGTGCGCCCTCGGACGCAGCGCTGGCGATGGAACTCGGAGCCGATGCCTGTCTCATCAATACCGCGATCGCCCAGGCCGGCGACCCGGTGAAGATGGCACGGGCGATGCGGCTGGCAATCGAGGCCGGGCGACTCTGTTACCTCGCTGGCCGGATCCCGAAGAAGCCGTACGCATCGGCGAGTTCGCCGGTCGAGGGTGTGGTGCGCTGACGAGGGGTGCGTGGTGAGCCAGTGGCGTGGATCCCGCCTGCGCGAGGCCTTGCGCCTGTACGTGATCACCGACCGTGGTCTCGCTCGCGGGCGTTCGGAGGTCGAGATCGTGCGCGCGGCGATCCAGGGCGGCGCTACGGCGGTCCAGTTGCGGTGGAAGACGGGACCGCTGAGCGAGGCCGTGCAGCTGGGCCGAGCATTGCGTGCGTTGTGCCGCGAGGCGGGAGTCCTCTTCATCGTCAACGACCGTGTCGATCTCGCCTTGGTGCTCGAGGCCGACGGCGTCCACGTCGGCGTGAGCGACCTTCCAGCCGCGGAAACGCGGCGGCTCGTCGGCGACGCGATGGTCGTGGGCTTTTCCCCGGAGACGCTCGAGCAGGCGCTCGCAGCGCAGGCGGCCGGCGCAGACTACTTGGGCGTCGGCCCCGTCTATCCCACCGGGACCAAGCCTGATGCAGGCCCAGCGGTGGGACTCGAGCATCTGGAGCGGATCGCACGCGCGGTTCGCATTCCCGTCGTCGGGATCGGGGGGATCACGGCCGAGAACGCAGCCGCGGTCATCCAGGCTGGGGCAGTCGGCGTGGCCGTGATCTCGGCGGTCGTGGGCGCGGAAGACGTGCGCGAGGCGGCAGCCCGGTTGCGGCGCGTCGTCGACGCTGCGCTCGCCGAGCGGGGTGCCTGACGATGCAGGTGCCGCGGTTGCACCTCGTGACCGACTTCCAGGTCTGCCCGTTCGATCGCTTCCTCGCGCTCCTACCGGACCTCCTCGCTGCGGGCGTCGAGGCGGTGCAGGTGCGTGCCCGCGAGCTTCCCTCCGGCCAACTCCTCGCGGTGGTGCGCGCGTTGCGGCGCGTGATCACTCCCCCCGCCGTCCTCATCGTCAACGACCGTCTCGACGTGGCGCTGCTGTGCGAAGCGGACGGGGTGCAGCTGCCAGAAGAGGGGCTGCCGGTGGAGGAAGCGAGGCGTCTCCTGGGTGGTGGCCGGTTGCTCGGGCGTTCCGTGCACAGCGTCGCGGCGGCGCGGCAGGCAGCAGCCGCGGGCACGGACTATCTCGTGTTCGGCCATGTCTTCGAGACGGCGAGTAAACCCGGCCTGCAGTCGCGTGGAGTGGAGACGTTGCAAGCCGTCGCCCGAGCGGTCTCGCGTCCGGTCATCGCGATCGGCGGCGTCACGCCAGAACGCGTACCGGCAGTGTGCGCAGCGGGGGCATACGGAGTGGCAGTGATCCGCGGCATCCTCGGGGCGAGCGATCCTGCTGCGACCGCACGGGCCTACCGACAGGCTCTCGAGGGGACGGGAGGGGTATGACCGTCCGGGTAACTCTGAACGGCAAGCAGGTCGAACTCGAGGACGTGCGGACGATCGCAGACCTGCTCCGCTGGCGCGGGCTCGATCCGCGTCTGGTCGCGGTCGAACACAACGGCGAGATCGTCCCCCGCGACCAGTACGAGCAGCGCGAACTCCGCGACGGCGACGTCCTGGAGGTGGTGCACTTCGTCGGCGGAGGATGAGGCCGAGGCGGCACGGCCGGCGCACCAGCGAATCAATCGCCGTCCGTCGCTGCCTCCTCCTCGGCGAGGTCCGGCTCCCAGAGGTGGCGCTCCAGGTCGACGCGGAAGTCGTCGACGAAGGTAACGCCTTCTTCTTCCAGGAGTGAGCGCATCACCATAGGGTGGCCCCAAGCCCAGCCGCCGGTGAGCTCTCCGTTGCGGTTGACGACGCGGTGCGCCACTGCGGCGATGTCGGGCGGTGCGTCGTGGAGGAGCCAGCCGACCAGGCGCGCTGACCGTGCGCTGCCGGCTGCCCGGGCGAGACGCCCGTAGGTCGTCACCCGTCCTGGCGGGATGCGCCGCACCAGCGCGTAGACCCGCTCCGCGAACGGTGAACGACGACCGCTTCCCTCGTTGACCGGCTCGGGTTCGTCGTCCATGCCCTAGACCCGGCCTCCCACCAACAGGATACCGATGACGATCAGTGCGGTACCCAGCCAGACGTGCGGCGGCAAGGACTCGTGCAGGAGGAATCGTGCCGCGACGACTTGGACGCCGATGACGGAAAGACCAGTGGTGACCGGGTAGGCGAGGGAGAGCGGGAGGAAGCGGAGGAGCACGGTGACCGCGAGGACGGTCGCCAGACCTGCGAGGTTACCGACGATCTGCCAGGCGAGGAAGGAGAGGGCTGAGGCACTGAGCGCGGCGTAGCGGAAGGCGAGTGCGGCGACGATGTTGCACGCGACGTGCGTCCCGAGCCCCAGCACGACGAGTTCGGTATGGTGCCCAGCAGGCAGGAAGCGGTCGAGGAACGTGGTGCTCCGGCTCATCTTGTCACTCCCGTTGTCGCAGCGGTGTCCGGTCGCGTCGTCACGGCGCTCGGTCGAGCGGTAGACTTGACGGGTACGGGTGCAGGCAAGGCATCCGCCCAATTCGGCAAGCGGGAGACGTGTCCATGCGGAATGTCCTCAAGAAGATCTTCGGTGATCCGAACGAGCGCGAACTCAAGCGGTTGCGGCGGATCGTCGACGAAATCAACGCGCTCGAGCCGGAGTTCCAGCGCCTCAGCGACGAAGAGCTGCGCGCCAAGACGGACGAGTTCAAAGCGCGGCTCGAGTACGGCGAAACGCTCGACGACCTGCTCGTGGAGGCGTTCGCGACCGTCCGCGAGGCGGCGCGGCGCACGCTCAACATGCGTCACTTCGATGTGCAGCTGATGGCCGGCATCGTGCTCCACGAGGGCAAGATCGCCGAGATGAAGACCGGTGAAGGGAAGACGCTGGTCGCTACCCTGCCGCTGTACCTCAACGCCCTGCTCGGTCGCGGCTGTCACTTGGTGACCCCGAACGACTACCTCTCGCGCGTGGGTGGCGGCTGGATGGGCCCGGTCTACCACTTCCTGGGTCTGTCGGTCGGTGTCATCACGCACGAGTTCGCCGGTATTTACGATCCGACCTACACGGCGCCCGATCCCAGCCCGGACGATCGGCTGAACCACTGGCGACCGGTCAGCCGTCGCGAAGCCTACTTGGCCGACATCACGTACGGGACCAACCATGAGTTCGGTTTCGACTATCTCCGCGACAACCTCGTGTACCGTCCGGAAGATATCGTCCAGCGCGAACTGTACTACGCGATCGTCGACGAAGTGGACAATATCCTGATCGACGAAGCGCGGACCCCGCTGATCATCTCTGGCCCGGCGCGCGACACGGTCGATCGGTATTACCAGTTCGCGCAGATCGCCCGGCAGCTCCGCCGGGACGTGCACTACACGGTCGACTTGAAGCACCGCACGGTCGCGTTGACGGAAGCGGGGATCGACCGGGTCGAGCGGCTCCTTGGGATCCCCGAGGGCCACAGCCTGTACGACGACCGGTACTCCGATGCGGTGCACTACCTGGAGCAAGCGCTCAAGGCCAAAGAGCTGTATCTCCGCGACCGCGACTACATCGTGCGCGACGGCGAGGTGATCATCGTCGACGAGTTCACGGGGCGCATGATGCCCGGCCGGCGCTACAGCGAAGGGTTGCACCAGGCGATCGAAGCCAAGGAAGGGCTGCGCGTCCGCCAGGAGACGGTGACGCAGGCGACCATTACGTATCAGAACTACTTCCGCATGTACGAAAAGCTGGCCGGTATGACCGGTACGGCAGCCACCGAGGCGGAAGAGTTCCAGACTATCTACAACCTCGAGGTCGTGGTCATCCCGACGCACAAACCGATGATCCGGATCGACTACCCGGACGTGGTGTATCGCACCGAAGAAGGGAAATTCCGCGCCGTTGTCCGAGAAATCAAGGAGATGCATGCACAAGGCCGACCGGTCTTGGTCGGGACGACTTCGATCGAAAAGAGCGAGTATCTGAGCCAGCTCCTCAAGCGGGAAGGGATCCCACACGAGGTGCTGAATGCCAAGCACCACGAGCGGGAGGCGCTCATCGTCGCTAAGGCGGGGCAGCGCGGTGCAGTGACCATCGCGACCAACATGGCCGGTCGCGGCACCGACATCGTCCTCGGACCAGGTGTCGCCGAACTCGGCGGGTTGCACGTCATCGGCACGGAGCGACACGAGGCGCGGCGGATCGACAACCAGCTGCGTGGCCGTGCTGGACGCCAGGGAGATCCCGGGTCGAGTCGCTTCTACGTCTCGCTCGAGGACGAGCTGCTCAAGAGGGTGGGGACCGACCGGATCCAGGGGTTGCTCGAGAAGCTGGGGATGGACGACGAGCACCCGATCGAGCACCCGTTGGTCAGCCGGATGATCGAGGAGGCGCAGAAGAAGATCGAGGGGTACAACTTCGACCTCCGCAAGCACCTCGTAGAGTACGACAGCGTCATCAACAAGCACCGCGAGGTGATCTACGCCGACCGGCGGAAGATCGTCATGGGCGAAGACATGCGCGAGCACGTGCTCGCCATGGTGCGTCGCCAGCTGGAGAAGGCGGTCAAGCAGGCGTTCGAGTCGGCCGATGAGCCGGACCCCGAGGACATCCTCCGTGCCTTCGTGGGGATCGTCGGGGATGCTGATGGGCTCACACCGCGCGACCTCGAGGAGCGCGACGAGGCGGAGCTCGTCGAGCTGCTGTGGCAGCGGGCGCTCGCCCGCTACGAGCGGCGCGAGCAGGAGTTCGGCACGGAGACGATGCGGACGATCGAGCGGCTGGTGCTGCTCCAGGTCATGGACCGGCTCTGGATCGAGCACCTGACCGAGATGGAACACATGCGGCACGAGGTGGGGTTGCAGGCCTACGGTCAGCTCGATCCGCTCGTCGTCTACAAGCGCGAAGGCTACCGCATGTTCCAGCAGTTGCTCGAGAACATCGAGTACGACGTCGCGCGCTTGATCTACCGCGTGCAGCTGGCGCCTGCGCTGACGCGCCCCGTGATGCAGATCGGAACGCCGAACCGCACGGGGGACGGTGCCGCGCCCGCGCGACGGGTGCAGAAGGTCGGGCGCAACGACCCCTGCCCGTGCGGATCGGGCCGCAAGTACAAGCACTGCTGTATGAAGAAGGAGCTCGGTGTCGGGGCACGATAAGCTCGTGACGAGGGGCCACGGCGAGGGCGTGCGTGACGTTCGCAGAGCACTGGTGGTACAGGTGAGCGCGAGCTTCGCAGATCCGTAGAGGTTAGCTTTCAGTAGCGACACCGCTGGGGCCCGTTGTCCTCGACACAGTGTCCCGGCGGGGGCGACGGATCCGGCGCGAGTCGAGCGGTCGTCGCAGAGCGGCGCGGCGTTGAGCGGCGAGGGACGGCGCGAGGGGAGGCGCGGATGGTGCAGCAGCGAGAGGATCCGGCAGCAACGTTGGCACAAGTGTCCGAGCGGCCCTGGCACTCGCTGCCGGTCGAGGTGGTGCTGCGCGAGCTCGCGACGACCCCGCACGGCTTGACGGCGCAGGAAGCGCAAGCACGGCTCGCACGCTACGGGCTGAACGAGGTGGCTGAAGTTCCACCGACGCCGTGGTGGAAGCTTCTCTTGCACGAGTTCGTCAGCCCCCTGGTCATCCTGCTCGCGGTCGGCGCACTCGTCCTAGCGTTCCTCCGCGAGTGGATCGACTTCGCCGTCATCGTGTTCGTCCTTCTCTTGAACGCATCGTTGGGTTTCTATCACGAGCGGCGCGCCGAGCAGGCGATCCGCGCGCTCTCGCGGTACCTGGCCCCCAAGGCACGCGTCGTGCGCGATGGGCATGAGGCACTGATCCCGAGCCGCGAACTCGTCCCCGGCGACATCGTCCTGCTCGAGTCGGGGGTGCGCGTTCCGGCTGACCTCCGGCTGATCGAGTGCATTGCCCTGATGATCGACGAGTCGATCCTCACCGGGGAGTCGATTCCGGTGCTCAAGAGTCCCGGCGAGGTGGCGCCTGACACGCCCCCGGCCGACCGGCGGAACATGGCGTTCAGCGGAACCGTCGTCACGAGCGGACGCGGGCGCGGTGTGGTGGTCGCGACCGGCATGCACACAGAGTTAGGTAAGATCGCTCTCCTCGCTCGCGAGGAGGTACAGCCCGAAACACCACTGCAGCGAATGATGAACCGGTTCGCTCGGACGGTCGCTCTCGTCGTTCTCCTGGCCCTCGCTGTGGTCGGTGCGTTGGGAGTAGGTTTTGGGGTCGACCCGATCCTGATCTTCAAGTTCGCGGTAGGTGCTGCCGTCGCCATCATCCCCGAGGGGCTACCGATCGTCTTCACACTCGTCTTGGCTGTGGCCGTCCAGCGGATGGCGCGCCGGAACGCGATCGTTCGGCAGCTCCCCGCGATCGAGACGTTGGGGAGCACGACGGTCATCGGCTCGGACAAGACGGGGACGTTGACGGAAAACCGTATGACGGCGCAAGTGCTGTGGGCGGCTGGCGAGGAACGGGAACTCGCCGGTAGCGGCATGGTCGAGGAGGCGCCCCCACTTGAGTGGACGGCGATGGACCCGTGGCAGCTCGCCTTGCTGGCCGCAGTCGTGGCCAACGAAGCGCATCTGACGCGGGACGAGAACGAAGAGTGGTCGGGGGTCGGTGATCCGACCGACGTAGCGTTACTCGTCGCAGCAGCCAACGCGGGTATCGTGCAGGAACTGGTGCACGAGCGTTGGCCCACAGTCGCGGTGGTGCCGTTCGAGCCGGAGCGACGCTTCGCGGGGGGCGTCATCGCAGTCGATGGTCGCTTCTACTTCTTCGTGAAGGGCGCGCCGGAACGTGTCCTCGACATGTGCACGACGTGGTACGGACCGGATGGGCCGCGGCCGTTGGATCGGGCACAGATCGAGGCCGCTGCCTCGCGCTTGGCCACGCGCGGGCTGCGTACCCTCGGGATGGCCTACGGTGAACTGGATGCCGTCTCAGCATCGTTCGATCACCACCAAGAACTGGAAGAGTTGCTCGAGCCACGCGGCCTCACCTTCCTCGGTCTGGTAGGTCTCTGGGATCCACCGCGTCCTGGGGTGAAGGAAGCTATCGCCGAGTGCCAGCGAGCGGGTATCCGGGTCGTCATGATCACTGGTGACCACGCCGATACGGCGCAAGCGATCGGGGCGTTGCTCGGAATCGCGCCGGCTGGTTCACGGGTCGTCACCGGGCGAGAGTTGCGGGAGACGAGTGACGAAGAGCTGAAGGAACTTGTCCGCAACGTGAACGTGTTCGCGCGCGTCGAGCCGGAGCACAAGCTGCGGATCGTCCGTGCGCTCCAGGCGCACGGAGAGATCGTCGCTGTGACGGGCGATGGAGTCAACGATGCTCCCGCGTTGCGGGCGGCCGACGTGGGCGTGGCGATGGGGAAGAGCGGGACGGACGTCGCTCGAGAGGCAGCCGATATCGTCTTGGCCGACGACAACTTCGTCACCATCGCCGCCGCTGTCGAAGAGGGGAGAGGCGCGTTCGACAACTTGCGCAAGGCGACCTTCTTCCTGATTTCCACCGGTGCAGCGATGCTCATGCTGTTGCCGGCGGCCTTGGTCCTAGGCTTCCCGGTCATCTTTTACCCCGCTCAGTTGATCTGGCTGAACGTCGTGACCAACGGCCTCCAAGACGTCGCGCTCGCCTTCGAGCCCAAAGAACCCGGGATCATGCAGCGCCGGCCGCGTCCTCGCACGGAGGGTGTCCTCTCCCGCTTGTTGTGGGAGCGGTTACTGGTGAGCGGCATCGTGATGGCGGCAGGCACGCTCTGGATCTTCGACCACGTGCTCGAGTCGACAGGATCCGTGGAGCTCGCCCGCACGATCGCGCTGACGACGATGGTCGTGTTCCAGATGTTCCAGGTGGGCAACGCACGGAGTTCGACGCAGAGTCTGTTCCGCATGAGCCCGTTCTCCAACCGCTTCCTTTTCATCGCCACGCTCGCCGCGTTCATCGTGCACGTCGCTGCGCTGTACGTCCCGGTGACGCAGCTCGTGTTGCGGGTAGAACCGATCCCGCTGGAATGGTGGCCTCGCATCGTTGCGACGGCGTTCAGCGTGATCGTCGTGGTCGAGCTGCACAAGTGGTTGCGCCGGCGCTGGCCGTATCCGAGCTGGGAGACGAGCCACACGCTGCCGCGCTCCGTGGCGGCAGCCGCGCAGTGACGGGGAGCGCTGGCTCCTCTCGGCAGGCGGAATTGGCTCGCGACCAGGTGTGCTACGAGGGGCATGCTCGGCATCGCTGTGGGACTGTCGGGTCGAGCCTCTCGAGTGACCTCGCTGCTCGAACGGGGCGTGCCCTGCCGTCCGACGACCCCGTTGTAGGACTGGGATTGCCGGGCGCTCGAGGAAAGCGAGGAGACACCGGACGCGATCGGTGGAGCCCGCGCCGTGTCGGTAGCCAGGTTGGTGCATTGCGTCGCTCGCACGAGCAGTCCGGGCGGAGCGACGCCCGATTCGGTGCCACGAGGCCGGATGACCGACACTGAGCGACTGCTCGACGATTCGGCTCTACGCAGCGGTGGGAGCGCAGGAGCGTCGTCCACTCGCTGCGATCATTGTGTGACCGTCGCCTCTTCGTCGTGACCGACGTTCGACCTGCGTCGGTGTGGAGAGGAAAACGACGTGGGGTAAGAGGTCTATCCCCTTACCCCACGCGCCGCAGCGGTGTCGTCGCGGTGGCCCTCAAGGTTGTTGCACGACCGCCTGTACCTCGACGTGACCGAGCTTCTCGAAATGCAGCTCCAACTCGAAAGTGTCACCGGGGTTCAGGTCGCGCGTCAGGCCGATGAGCATGACGTGGAGACCACCCGGCTTGAGTTCCACCGTCCCCCGCGGCGGCACCTCGACGAACTCCACTGGCTGCATCTTCATAACACCGTTTTCCATCCTAGATTGGTGGAGTTCGACCGTCTCAGCCGCCTCGCAATGGGCGTGAAGGAGCCGGTCCGGCTGGTCACCGGTGTTCTCGATGACCATGTAAACGGCGCTGAGACCGTCGCTCTGTGTCGCCGGTCGCGCCCACACGTTGCGGATCACGAAGGGACCGGACCGGAACTCGTTCTCGACCGAGGGCGTGACTGCACCCATGCCGTGGCCCATCCCGCCGTGAGCAGGTGTCGGCGTGGCGTGCATCGGCATGGGTGTGGGGCTCGGTTCCGCCACTGGTGTCGGAGTCGGAGCGGGGGTCGGAGTCGGCTCTTGAGTGGGCGTCGGCGAGGGTGCGGCCGCTGGTTGGGGCGTCGGTATCGGCGTCGCTGAGCCACCGCAGGCAACTCCGAGAGCGGCGACACTGACCAAGGCGATCATCGCCAGAAGGCGTCGAACCGTTCGGCGCATGGTTTCCCCTTTCTCGGATCGGTACTGCACACTGCAGTGTCGAGCTGAACGGCTATGACCGCAGCAGCGTGCGGAGGTCGCTCGCTACTTGCTCCGGCGTCAGCCCAAAGGGCAGGACCGCCCGTAAACGACCGTCGCGGTCTAGCACGAAGCTCGACGCGGTGTGGTCCACGAGGTAACCGAGCGCCGAACTCGACTCCGCTTTCGCGTAGTAGACGCCGAAGGCCGTCGCAAGTTCGCGGATCGCTGCCTCGTCACCGGTCAGGCCGAGGAACGACGGGTCGTACTTCTCCAGGTAGCTGGCTAATCGCTCGGGTGTGTCCCGTTCGGGATCGACGGAGATCAGGACGAATTGGACCCGGTCGCCCTGGTCGCCGAGTATGGAGCGGGCGCGGGCGATCGTCGAGGCAGTCATCGGGCAGACGTCGGGACAGTGCGTGTATCCGAAGAAGACGACGGTCACTTTCCCGCGGAAGTCGGCGAGGGTATGCGTCTGTCCGTCGCTACCGCGCAGGGCGACGCTTGGGACTTCCTGCGGCGGATCGAGCAGTATGCCGTTGAGCGTGGTCGCCCGCGACCGCCAGTAGATCCATCCCGTGACAGCCAAGACGAGCACAATCGCGATCACCTCGGCGATGACGAGGCGTCGGACCCAAGGTCGAGTCGGCATCGTTCAAGCTCCTTCGACGGTACAGGTGAAGAGATGGGCAGCTTCGTACAGGTAACGCCGGAACCCGCGACTTTCGCGTATCTCGCGATCGAGGGCCGCGAGGTCGCCCGGGAGCGCCCGTATGGCCGCAGTCGTCCGATACTCGGCTCGGACGATACCGGTCGGATCGATGACGACTACGACGGGCTCGATCGGACCGCCGGACGCTATGCCCGCGCGTGGGACACGGAAACCAGCGAGGACGAGCTCTAGGTCGCGGGCGTCTTGTGTCCCGACGACGCGCCAAGGGATCGGTGACTCAGCGAGCGCGCCAGCCACTGCCTCGAGCGCGGGCGGGCTGACCGGTTCGCCGACGATCCAGAGCGAGGTTACCGGCTGGTCGATGGCCACGTCGGACAGCTGCTCGGCGATGGAGGCGCTCCAGTCTCGGCAATTCTCGTCGCACTCGGCTGGACCGAAGGTGACGAGCACGATCTGTCCGCGCAGCGAATCGCTGGAGACGCGGGTACCAGAGGCGTCGACGAGGGCGAATCCCGGTGCGATCCGCGCGCGCGGCAACACGCGCGGCGCTGCGACGGCGCTCCAGACGACGGAGAGCGCTGCAGCCAGTAGGACGAGCACGAGTGCGACATGACGAGCCATCGGTACGACCTCGCTATCGACCGCCGCGGTGAGCGGTCCGGAGCTAGCCGAGCGGACCACCGCACGCCGCGGAAAGACGCGGTGGCGGGTCGGGAGGTCTCAATGCTACACCCGTCGGACGGCGTGCAGATGCCCAGACGCATGAGCGCTGTCCGGTCGGCCCGAGGAGGAACGCGACGGCGAACAGCGCGATGGGCAGGAAACTGCCGAACACGAGGGGTGAGGGCGGCACGGTCACCGTGGGTCCGGCCGGTGTCTCGCCGTCGAGCGGGTGAGTGAACGGCTCGTGGTCGTGGTGGTGGCCGGGGAGTTCGAAAAGTGCATGAGGATGCGGCACGGCCGCTCCGCAAGCGCACTGGGTCGGTACGAGGACCGCGGAAAGCAAGGCGCCTGCCAGGAGCGTGAGACTCAGTGCTGTCGCTGCGACATCGGTGCGACGCATCCCGCCACCCTGAACGACGCTCCCCCACGGACAATGGTACAGGTTAGTTCAGACCGATCCCAAGGGGAGCACGGCAGGCTCGGTGAGCCGCGCGGGCGAGGGACCGCAGGGAGCGGTGTATCGTGGGCGACCTCTGAGCACAGCGAGGAAGGTCGCTGAGCGAGTACGTGTGGCGAAGCCGGCCGCGTTCAGCGCAGCGCGGGCATCACCTGCTCCACGAAAGCCTGGAGCGCTTCGAAATCGACTGGCGGGCGCACGGTGACGTTGATCCAGTCTGCTCCAGCCTCGCGGTAGGCGGCGAGTTGCTCGGCGATGCTCCTGGGGCCGCCGAGGAGCCAACCGGGTTGTTGCAGCGCTTGCGGCCCGACCTGCTCGGCCAGTGCCTGGCGAAGTCGCTCGACAGCTCGCTCGTCGTCCTCAGTGGCCATGTAGAGACCGACCTGCACAGCGATCGCCACCGTCCTCGGGTCGCGTCCTTCGACCGCACACCAATGCTCGAGCGCCGCCTTCTTCTGCCGGAAGCCAGCGGGGTCCACGTACGGGATGTTCCATCCATCGGCGTAGCGAGCGGCGATGCGGGCAGTTCGTCGCTCTCCCGCGCCACCGATCCAGAGCGGCAGCCGTTGCTGTATCGGCTTGGGCAGAACCCGAGCCTCCTGCAGGTGGATCCAGCGCCCCTCGAAAGTGACCGCGTCCTCTTCCAGGAGACGTCGCAATGCCTGGATCCCTTCTTCCAGCTGGTCGAGCCGCTCGCGGTCGGGTAGGAAGGGGTAGCCGAAGGCACGGTATTCCGGCTCGTGCCAGCCGGCCCCGAGGCCGACTTCCAGGCGGCCGCCGCTCAAGTGATCGATCGTGACGATCGACTTGGCGAGGAGGCCGATGTTGCGGAACTGGACCGCGAAGACCATGCACCCGAAGCGGATCCGCTTGGTCTCGCAGGCGATCGCCGAGAGAAGGGAGACTGCTTCGAAGTGTGGGATGCGGTCGGAGGTGCGGGCATAGAAGTGGTCCCACACCGAGAACCAGTCGAACCCGTGTTCGTCGGCGAAGCGCCAGAGTCGCCGCAACTCG
>JBEPZP010000038.1:0-13559 GCA_041640735.1 Thermomicrobium sp. | reverse complement strand
GCCTTCGACCCGGTGTACGCCGAGCGCCTCGGCGTCGATCTCGACAACCTCTTGATTTCCCAGCCGGATACTGGTGAGCAGGCACTGGAGATTACCGAGACGCTGGTCCGTTCCGGCGCCGTCGACGTCGTCGTGATCGACTCGGTCGCCGCATTGGTACCCCGAGCTGAGATAGAAGGCGAAATGGGCGATGCGCACGTGGGACTGCAAGCGCGCCTGATGAGCCAAGCGCTGCGCAAGCTGACCGGCGCCATCAGCCGCTCCAAGACGGCCGTCATCTTCATCAACCAGCTCCGGATGAAGATCGGGGTCATGTACGGGAACCCCGAGACGACGACCGGTGGCAACGCGCTCAAGTTCTACGCCTCGGTGCGTCTCGATATCCGCAAGGTGGACGCGATCAAGGAGGGGAACGAGACGGTCGGTACGCGCGTCCGCGTCAAGGTCGTCAAGAACAAGGTCGCCCCGCCATTCCGGCAGGCCGAGTTCGACATCATGTACAACGAGGGGATTTCGGTCGCCGGCAATCTCCTCGACGTAGCCACCGACCTCGGCATCATCCGCAAGAGCGGCGCTTGGTACTATCTGGGCGAGGAGCGTCTCGGGCAGGGGCGGGAGAACGCGAAGGCGTTCCTCAAGGCCAACCCCGACCTGATGCGCGAGATCGAGCAGCGCATCCGCCAAGCAGCGCCGGAGCTACGCGGGCGCATCCACTACGACGGCAGCAGCGGGGAGGACGAGATCGTCGAGTCCACTGTCCCCTCGCTCTCCGACAACTAGCGCGTCGAACCAGGCGCGAGAGGAACGACTGTGACGCATGACGTCGTCCTCGCAGTCCAGGGACTGACCAAACGGTTCGGCACGCGGACAGCGGTAGACGACGTCTCCTTCGCGCTTCGCCCTGGCGAGTTGGTCGGCCTCCTCGGGCCGAACGGTGCGGGCAAGACGACCACACTGGCCATGATCACTGGACTGATCCGGCCCACCGCGGGCCGGATCGTCGTGTTCGGGCGGTCGCTCAGCGAGGACCGCCGGACGCTGCGGCGCGTCGGCTTCATGCCGGAGGTAGCGAGCTTCTATCCCTACCTCGACGCACGACAGAACCTCCGTATCATGGCGCGCGTCTACGGGGCGGATCCCCGCACTATCGACGCCCTGCTCGAGCAGGTCGGGCTCGCTGAGCACGCCGACCGGCCCTTCCGCACCTACTCCCAAGGGATGCGACAGATGCTCTCGCTGGCCAACGCGCTCCTCGGCGACCCCGACCTCCTGCTCCTCGACGAACCCACCAACGGTCTGGACCCGTTCGGTCAGCGCCGCGTCCACGAGCTCCTGCGTGAACTGGTCGCCCGTGGGAAGACGGTCGTCCTCTCGAGCCATCTCTTGCGCGATGTCCAGGAGTTATGCCAGCGCGTCCTCATCCTCCACCAGGGAAAGCTCCTCGCCGACAGTCCGATCGACCACCTACTCCGTCCGGGCGAACTGCGTGTCCTGGTCCGCACCGTCGCCGACGACCGAGCGCTCGTCCTCTTGAGCGGGCCAGCCCGCCCTCCCTGGCTTTCAGCAGTCGACCGGCACGACGACCACCTCGTCGTCCAGCTCCCTCCCGAACGGGTACCCGAGCTGAGCGTCTTCCTCGTGCAGCACGACCTCCCGCTGCGCGAGCTTCGGCCGCTCGAAGGGGACCTCCTCGCCACCTTCGTCGCGCTGACCGGGCAGCAGTCGTCTGCAAAGGAGTAGCGGATGGCACAGCTCCTGACTGCCGAGCTCTACAAGATCGTCCGCCGGCCGATGACCTGGATCGCCTTGGCCATCATCGTCGCGATCATGGTGACCTTACGTGGTCTCTTGATCGTGCTGTCCTTCGTCACCCTACCGACCGGTACCCAGCCCCAGGCCATGCCGAGCGAACTGTTGACGCAGTTGGTGACGCTGCCCGGTGCCCTGGCCGACACCTTCAACTTCCTTCCGAGTACCGGCATCTTCGCCCTCCTCGTCGTCGCGGCGAGCAACGCCGGTACCGAGTTCGCGTGGGGCACCATCGTCCCTCTACTGGCACGGGGTGCCTCGCGGACGCAGCTCCTCCTCGCCAAGACGCTGGCGCTCCTTCTGGTCACCCTCTTCTATCTCATCGTCACGGTCGTCGTCGGGTTCTCGCTCGGGGCGCTCGCCTCGCAGCTCCACTTGGGAGCGGCCTCGCTGGGGTGGCTCAGCCAACGCTGGGACGACCTCCTGCTCGCCGCACTCCGCTCCTGCCTCGCCGTCCTCCCCTACCTCCTCGGTGCCGTCGCCCTCGCGATCCTCTTCCGTTCCTCGGCGCTGGCGATGGGAGTCATGTTGGCCTATGTCGTCGTCGAGCAGCTCGGCTTCGGCATCCTCACCCTCGTACGACCAGCCATCGAGGACACCGGGCTGGCGTGGATCTTCACCGTCCTGGACTGGGCCCTACTCGGCCAGAACGCTTCCGAACTCCAGGCGCTCACCACACGAGGGTTCCTCCCGGCCGACCTGAGCGCGACAGCCGCGACGAGCGAACCCCACCCCTGGCGAGCGACAGCAGTGCTCGCGCTCTACGCGTTGGCCTTCCTGCTCGTCGCGCTCCGGGCGATCTACCGGGATATCGGTACGCGTCCGGTGAGCAGCTGATCGCGCCGGTCGCTCGCACGCAGAACGCGCAGGGGGTACTCGCGGACACAACCAGGCACGAGCGTTCGTCCCTCCTCGTCTCGGTCCCCATCCCGAGACCGACGGGACTGCGGGAGGACGCGGCTGGCGACGTGGCCGCGCCCCGGTCGGGTTACCGTACAGCAGCTATGCAGGCGATCGTTCGCACCGCCGAAGCAGACGCGCTGCACGAGAAAGACGCTGCCAGCTTGGTCACCGAGGAACGTGGAAAGGCAGGAACCAGCAGGGAAGCGCTCGTCCAGCCCTGCTGTCGCCGGTGACTTTCCGAAGACGCACCGCCGCTCCCTCTCCGCACACCAGGTCGCTCGGTCGCGGATGCCCCTACCGGACTCGCGTGCGGAACATGACACGACCCGGATCCTCGGCCCGGGTGCTCCCGGAGCCGCTCCCAGCCGGACCACCGGCGAGAGCGAGCGCTGAGTGGTGTTCGGCGTCACGATGCAGTGCCGGCGGAGGGACTCGAACCCACACGGGTTGCCCCCAGCGGTTTTTGAGCCTGACCCCGGACGTGTCACCGCATGCTCGTCTATCCAGTAGGTGCGTCCGTATGCGGTGGACAGATGTTCGAGTGTGCTACAATGTCCGGTGAGTGATGCTGTAACTGCTAACAGCGTTGCTAGCAGGCGAGTGGGAGAGTGGAGCGATGTCGGGGCTCTTGGCTGAGTCAATCTATCACGTTGTAACACAGCGCGAGGCCTGGCCCACGGTGGTGCACGCACTCGATCTAATGCTCAGGGCGTACTTCCACGACGTGACGGTCGTGGTGTACCCGGCTGAGAGTACTGTGCCGTCCGCTCTTGCGGTTGCGTGGTTACTCGGTCAGGGCGTTGTCGTCGCGGAGTACCAGCTTGTCCTGACTGAACACGGTGGGGTGTCCAATGACATCCAGATCATTGTCTGGGTGCTGGAGGACCGCTCGGGTGACCCCCTCAAGGTGACCGTCGGCCTGGTTCCTCGGGACGGGCGCGACATAATCGTGCACCCGGTGTCCCCCGAGACCGAGCACACCATAGCGTTGCCAATCCGTACACTTTTCCCCTTCGGGCTCGACGACCTCATTCACACCGCCGTTCCCGACCTTGATGTGTTGCCGCTGGTCCCGTGTCGCAAGGCCCAGCGACCAGGTCAGCTCGCCGCCATCTGGCGTATCCCATATCCCGAGCAGGACGTGCGCGCACACCTGCCTTTCTGCTTTGATCGGCTGGCGCTGTTCGGTGTGGTGGAGGCTGAGGCGTTCGACGGTTCTCCACTCACCCTCCACGCCGATCTCACACCCGCCGCAGGTGACTGGGGCGCGGTGCCTGGTTGGCCCAGTCCTGGGTACATCGTGCCGATGAACGTTGTCGTCTATCCACGAGTGGACACTGACTGGGAGCATGCAACACTGCAGTGGGAGGATGAACCCGCGCATCTCTTGGTGCTCCCGCTCGGTGGGGAGACGCTGGTCCGGCTCTTTGGCGGGATTCTGACCGGTCCTGTCTTGGCGGCGCAGCTTGAAGCTGTGGTGACCGAGGAGCTCCGGGCCGAACGCGTGTGGCGTGACATCCCAATTGTCGGGTGGCCTGGCCGAAAGCTCCTAAAGTCTTCTGCCCAGAAGGTCGTAGTCGAGTTCCCATCCCACTGGCCACAGTGGGTCACGACGTTTCATTACCTCTATCGCGAATACCTCCGCGGGCAGACCATGGACTGGGTTGCTGAACAACTCCGAAACCGTCACCCCGACTTCAGCTTCGATGGGGATTACTTGCGTCGGTGGCTTAGTCGTGAACGCAACCTAGACCCTGACCTCGTCAACACCCTCTTTCCGTTCAAGGACCCCGAGCGAGCGAGAGCGATCCGACGTGCCCGGAACCCCTAGGGGGTAACGCACAGCCACCCCCATATACAGAAATTGCGATATCGTGCCCCGGCTGCGATATCCATGGGACATCTTTGTGACATTGCTGGAGATATATACGCGTCCGTACGCTCATATCGGGAACGGAGAAAAACAGCGGAAGGAGGAAGCGATGAACATAACCTATACCACAGTTCAACGCCCCGCAACCGTGAGCGTCGCTGAGGCCGCCCGCCTGCTCGGGGTTGGCCGATCACTGGCGTACGAGGTCGCTCGTTGGCGCGGCGAGCTGGCGCCGGGGGTGCCAATCATTCGTGTGGGCGAGCGGCGATATCGAGTGCCGATTCGGCCGCTTGCGGCGGCACTCGGGCTGGAGGAGGCAGAGGTAATCGAGCGGCTGCGGGAGGCCGGCAATGAGCGAGAGGTATCGGAACGATGATATCACGCCCGCCGATGGTGTGGTCGCCGTGTCCGCGCGTCAGCTCCGGCCCGGCGTCCTGAACGAGGAGCAGTGGTTGCGCCGGTCGCACGCCGATATCCCGTACCTCCCTGAATGGCAGCTTCGGCGCGAGCTGCGCGTCGTGAGCGCGTATGTAGACACGCCCCAGGCCCGTCGGTCGTGGGAGCTGCCCTGGTGGGTGGAGCGCCGCGAGCGGCTACTCGCCGAACTCCGGCACCGGCGGCAGGCCGACCAGCACGATCGTCATTTGACGCCGAGTCACCGGGATCGCTGGCCGGCAGTACAGCGCCCACGGCCGGCGACACGAAGATTGAGCGTCAGCCTGCCATGGCGACGAGGGGGTGGGTTATGATCCCCCTCACGCGCACACTCGCAGACGTCGAGTTCCGCCCGGTATCCTGGCTCTGGCCACGGTACGTGCCGCTCGGCAAAGTGACCGTCCTCGAAGGCGATCCGGGCCTGGGCAAGTCGCTCGTGGTTGCTGACGTCGCCGCGCGCATCACGACTGGCACTCGCATGCCCGACGGCAGCGCGAGCGACCTGCCAGGACCGGCCAGCGTGGTCGTGCTGACCGCCGAAGACGACGTGAGCGACACCCTCAGGCCGCGCCTGGAAGCAGCCGGAGCCGACCTGAACCGCGTGACTGTCTGGGAGACCGTACTAGAAGACGATGGCACTGAGCGGCTGCCGTCGGTCCCGGACGATCTCGGCCTGCTTGCTGGTGTCGTGCGCCGGACGGCCGCCAAGCTGGTCGTGGTCGATCCCTTCACGGCGTTCTTATCAGCGTCGATCGACGCCTGGAAAGACGCTGAGGTCAGGCGCGCGCTGACGCCGTTGGCAACGTTGGCCGCTGATCTCGGGATCGCCGTCGTGCTGATTCGACACTGGACCAAGACTTCCGCTACAAATCCGCTCCACCGGGGTGGCGGCTCCATCGCGATTACGGCCGCCAGCCGCTCAATCTTGCTGGTTGCGGAGCACCCACAAGACGAGACCGTGCGTGTTCTCGCGTCCGTGAAGTCCAACTTGACCGCGCGTCCGCCGTCGCTGAGATTCGGGATCGGGCTGGTAGGAGGCGTGCCTGTGGTCGAGTGGCGCGGCGAGATCGACCTGAGTGCCAAAGACCTGACCGCAGTCGGCCGCGAAATGTCGCCAGAGCGCGCGGCGGTGATCGGCTATGTCGCTGACCGTGGCGAGCCAGTCACCGCAGATGAAGTCGCGCAGGCACTCGGGATGACCCCCGAGAACGCGCGCGCACACCTGGCGCGAGCCGCAAAGGCGGGACAGCTCATCCGCGTTGGGACTGGCCGCTACACTGCGTTGTCACAGTCACATCAGTCACACATACTGTCAAGTGACGTGACTACTGTGACTGTTGTGACCCGTGACAGTGGAGAGAGGAACCTGTCACCGCCACGCTGCCGCTGCGGCGGACGACTGCGGTCAAGCGAGCATGCCGGCTGGCTCAAGTGCGTGCGGTGCAGTAACTACATCAGAGAGAACGATCCAGCACTGCAGCTGCAGATGCGTGGCGCACAGACCGGGTAGCGAGCGTCGTGCGGACAGTCTACCATACCGGCGGCACCAGTCGGTGCGGCGCAAACGAGCGGCTACTGGTCCGGTGGCTCCGTCGTGAGCAGCCAGCCGTGCCAAGCCTCGCCACCCCTGAACCTCGCGATGCCGAGCGTAGGCCTGGGCGACACGTCTCGGCGCCGAGACATGCTTGCCCTCGGCGACACTGCAGGATGGGGAAGACAGCTGCGATGACTGATACCCGTTGCCGCTCCTGCAGGCTCGCCCGGCCACCCAGGGGCCGTTCTGCGAGCACTGCTCGCAGGCGCTGCTCGACGACCTGGAGCGGCTCATCCTGTTCTGTGTCCACTGCCGCTCCGACTGCTGGGACAAGTACGTCACGTTTTGGAGCATCGTCTGAGCGGCCTGCAAGCTGGTCCGCGCGCTTGGGGGACTGGTAAGCGATTCTGAGCTTGAAGGTAGTGTAGCCAAGCAGCACGAGTTGCACACTACCTTGCTCACGACACCAGCGTCTGCGGAGCCGCTGGTACTGCAAGTTGCCAGCTCCAGCCACACTCGTGGAAACGTCATAACTACGGGCCCACTCAAGCGTGGCTTCATGGTCTCGTGTGGGGATCCTCGCCATGCAACGAGCAACTCGCGTTGCGCCTTTATCCGGTTAAGGGTATGGACCGCTCAACAATTGGTGAGCGTTCCTCGTCATCTACTTGATTATTCCAGTTTCTATCTAGGTACACGCGTAGAGTGAACTCGCCCCCAGTGGAGCCAGATACTATATACAGATCACTAGTGGCGGGGAACTCGTTCGAACCAGTCCATCGGCTACGCGTAACCAACATCCCGTTAGCATCAAATGTGACTTGCGCGGTGCCACTGACGACTTCAACAATCACTGGCACCGACTCATCCGCCGAAATTTGCAACTGGAGATCGGGAGTGGCGTCACCAGGAGCCCACACGGTGCCGGGGTCTCCATCAACAGCCGCGCCAGACACGGTCACCTGGACTCCCTGAATCCAGGTCGAGCCAAATGCGCCGATGAGCTGCGGTTCATTGAGCTCGCACCGCGCATTACGGTTAAGATCAAGGCATATGGTGATGTCGTCCCGCCCAGCATTCTCTCCCACATACTCAAACGACGTATGGCCATCCGGCCCTGTCGAAGCCACATCACCCCAGGCATTCGCACCATTGACCGACGCGATGACCCGTTGATTAGCGACACCACCCCAAACCAGGCCTCCTTGCGTAACAAGCTCGACTCTGACTGCAAAACGACGTGTCTCATTGACTAGGTGGTAGGCAAATTGGGTGTTAATCACTGGGAAGAGACGAAGTTCGTCAACAGTTCCCCAGCCTATGCGTACCAGGTGGCGCGGCTCTGCCAAATTTCCAAATCCTCCGTCGCAGCGCCCATTTTCGTTCAGATCCGTGCAAGTCTCTATCTCATCCTGCCGAGACCAACCTGAAGGTAGCGTATCTCGACGATAGTCGAACGTGGCGCAGCCTTGCTGGTCGGTACGCGCACTCGTGCCCAGAAAAGCCGTCCCGCCTGCAGGCCAAACAGTGAAAAGCACTTGAATGTTTGAGAGCGGTTCATTACCTAGCTGGGCACAATACATGACAAGAACAGGCTCTCCGACGACTTGTGCCTCCGTGCTCTGATCAACGCGAAACTGGTAGCCCAGCCACACCCGCTCAGTTGCACGTGGTTCGCCGCTATCGCAGCGGTCGTTCCTGTTCAAGTCAGCACAGACTTCGATCGTATCCACTCCTACTTGACCACCCGCACAGTGCTGGAAGCTGACTCCTCCCACTGAGTCTGTCTGACCAGCCGAACGCCACTGGTTATTCGCATTCGGACCTTGCGCAACACGATAGAAAATGGCGATTCCCCGCACCCCAGTCTGTGGCAGACCTGGTACCAGCCGGAGGAAGACCTGAACGGAAGTGCACTGGTCACTTGCTAGCGCAAGCTGCGACGCCCCCACCAAGAGAATTGGGGTTGGCGCTGGAGTTGGTGTCGGTGTCCGCGTTGGCCGCGGAGTTGGAGACGCCGTGGGAAGTGGCCGCGGAGTCGGTGTCGGTGTTGGTGTGAGTGTCGGCATTGGTGTGGGAGCTGGCGTGGGAAGTGGCCGCGGAGTCGGTGTCGGTGTTGGTGTGAGCGTCGGCGTCGGTGTGGGAGTCGGCTGTGGCGCCGGTGCCGGTTGTGGCAGTGGTGGTACCAAGCCCTGAGCTTCCGCTCCTAATCGGCCCAGCAGCACGTCCAGCTGCTGCGGCCAGGCACCGGGCTGGTACTCAAAGCGTTGCCGCTCAAAGTACTGCACAACCACCGGCCGTCCGCTCTCCGGCGTCAGCTCTACAAACTCTTCGCTGATTGGGTATCCAAAGATCGGCAGCCCGCCGTAGCGCTCCCAAATCTCTCGGAAACGCCCGCACAAGTTGTGCCCTGTCTCGCCAAAGTACTGGCAGCCTGCAATCGGTTCGGCCGGTTCAAATGCCTTGTCGGTGCGCCCCTGTGTCTGTTCACGTCCCAAAAGTCCGAGCAACACGTCGTAGCGTTCAGGCCAGATGCCAGGGTGCCACTCGAAACGAGCGCGCTCAAACCATTGGACAACGAGTCCTGTCTGTGGATCATAGAATTCGTTGGTAATTGGGAAACCGAAGACTTCAAGCCCACCGAATCGTTCCCAGTAGGCACGAAATCCGTGGCAGAGCCACTTGTCTGTCTCGGGAAAGTATCTGCACTCGTCAGGAGCAGCTTCAGTTGTGCCGCTCGTCCAAGTGAGCGGTAGTGGAGTTGCTGCAACAGCAAGGGCGAGCGAGACAAACAGCATTACCTGAAGAATGCGCCACCGCTGTCCCACCGCAACCCCCGGCAACACAAGAAGACCAAATACGCCCGCGTGGGATTGTTCTACTAGTTTATCAGAAAGGTAGCACAGCGACGCATGGGCCGTCAAACAACAACTTTTCAGTAACCCTTGGATCACCGAATCCCGGCGTCTGTTGTGGGACAAATAGTAGATTGTGTGACACATGTCAATGGGGGTCTTGGAAACAACGCGAAGGAAGACAGCGTCTCTCTTCACAGGCGGCGCTGAGCGGCGCGACGATGCCCCCGACGGTTCGGCACAGTCACTGGGCAGCGCGCTCGCTCGGGTGCTCCTGCAGCCCGCCATCTTGCGCCGCGGTGCTGGTTGTCCTGGAGCTGCCCCCGACCTCAACCTCAACGGGAGCCGGGCAGTCCAACGAGCGAGCCGTGCCCGCGAGGACGGCCTTTCTGGCTGAGCTCGCCCTAGACACTGGGGAGAGATAAGACGTTTGCCACGAAGAGACGAGCAGAAGGGGCTGTTCTCATCAACGCTTGCGCGCGTCTTGCGCGAACGAACGTTTAGGGCACGGCGAAGGGATGTCACCGTAGTGCCACAAACGGAGAGCAGGAACGGCGTTGGGTTGCAGCTCGGTGGTGACACTGCCCGACCCGGCGGAGCTCGAAAATGACCGCCCTCGTGTAGAGGGCAACCGTGCAACACCCGCCGACAATGCCGATCCCGACGCGGAAAAACCATTGCAGACAGCCAGTGCAATACTTGTGCAACACCACAACGGCGAAGGTTGCACCGTTGCACGACCGTTGCACACCCCCAAGTCAACGGGTTTTCGTAATCCAGACGCTGAAACCGGGGGACTGTTGCACTGAGGGCGAAGACAACGATTGTCCGGCAGCGGGAGATGCTGGAGACGGTCGAATGGACGCTCGTTCTCCTTTCGATGGCGGGTAGCGGTTGCTGGCCGCGCTCAGGCACCACAGGCGGGCTCTACGCGCTCCGGGACGCTATCGGCCTCACTGATGAGGAGACGCTCGCTGTGGCTGCGCGGCTGCTCGAGGCCGGTTTGGCTCGTCGTGATAGCGACGCCGTGACGGCGCCGCTCAGCGCGTGATCGGAGTTGGTGCCGGTGAGACGGAAACCCAAGACGGGGACACTGCACGGCTTCGACGTGTAATGGGGTGTCGTAGGACGAGGGAACAGTTGCGTGTGATGAGGACGGCGCCGAGGCGGTTCGGGAGTGGGTGGTGGAGTGTGTGACGCGTGGGATGAACGCGTTTCTGCGGCAGGTGCCGGTCGAGGTGGAGGCAATGGTGTGCCGCGACCGGAGTGGGACGCCGGTCGAGTGACGGGTGGTGTGTACCACCGCTGTGACAGTTCGTGCCCGGAACGGCATATACCATCACATACCACTTGGTGCACGGTATATATGCATCAAAACCGCGTCGTGTGGCCAAATATGCCGGTGCATCCCCGAACAACCCACACACGTGAACTTCTACCAAAGCGACACACACCTGGCCCACACGTGCCGAGGGATGCGCCGGCAACCTACAATTTGATTCCAGCCAACCCGTCACGCTATGGCTGTCCACCACCCTGAAGGGGGCGGGGGCGGGTGCAGGAACCTTTCCGCCCCCTTCTCCTGTGCTCAGCCGTGCTCGAGCCAGGTCAGAAGCTGGTCCGCGTAGGCCACAAGCTCACTCGCCGGGACGGCTGACCCGTGGAGCACGTCGGCTGCTGCGCGGAGTGCACTCATCCGCAACATCCGCCGTTCCCGCTCATTCGTGAATGCCACTGGTGCAGGAGCTACGTGGTCAGCTGATGCACCCGTGTCGATCAGCGTAACGTCGGTGATGCGTGGGTACTCCGCCGACCCATTCACCGTGACCTGGTAGGTTGCACCAGGGATGAGCGCCTGCACCAGGTCGTGGTCCCAGCAGAACAGGGACTGACGCTCACCAGCGACCTTGATGCGCCAGTAGCGCTTCCCCTGCTGGCTCATGCGCTCCTCAACGTCCGTGACCGTCACGACACGTGTCTCTGCCATGGCGTTCCTCCTCTCGCTTCATCTCCGTATCAACCGGTCTGCCCACTGGCCCAGAAGAAGACGTCATCCAGGAGTGCGCGTACGTCCTCAGTCTCGCGGTCAGCCGCCCCCGACTGGTGGGGGTGGTTCCCACCAGCCGGTTGCCGCTCATGGACGATGGCTGCGGCTAGGAGATGCTTACAAGGGACACCCAACTTGGCGGCGCGGTAGTGGGCGTCCGGGCAGGTGCAGGAGCCGGTGTGGACGTTCACGAGGTAGGCCCGATCGTTTCCATTCACGACAATGTAGTCGCCATCCTGCCCACCGTGGAGGCGGTAGACTCGCCCCTGCTCCACCAGCTCAACCGCTCGCTGATACCGCTCGGCGATCGCCTTTGCTTGCTGTGCGGTTACCATTGCTCGCCTCCTGTCCTATCTCATCCCATCTCTACCTATACTGTACCACATAGTACCACTCGTGTCAAGACGGTATGAGCTGGTATAATGGCGGCCAGGATTGGAGGTTATCGTGGGTGATGAGGTGAAGTCGCTTCGACACTGGCGAGCCGAGCGGGCACTCGGCCTCAAGGAATTGGCAGCACGTGCCGGTGTCAGCCACTCGACAATCTTGCGGATCGAGCGAGGGGAGACGCTGAGCCAGGCGCGCGTGTATCGCAAGCTTGCCCAGGCGCTGGGTATCGAGCCACTGCAGATTGCTGAGTATCGGCAGCTGATGGGACTGGAGCAGGAAGCGTCACCGACAACGGGCTCACCCCCAGCCGCACGGCTGAAGCGGGACGAGGCCGAAGGAGGATGTGATGAGCAAGGTCGCTGAGCGATCGCCAGCAGCAGCCAAGCGCAAGCGGCGAGCCAACGGTGAAGGCTCCGTCTTCTGGGACAAACGACGCCGCCGTTGGATCGCCGAGGTCTCGACCGTTGACCCAAGCGGTAAGCCCAGGCGGGTAGCCCGCTCGGCCACAACGCAGGCCGAGGCGCTCCGCCTGCTCACGCAGCTTCGTCGGCTGGTCGACGAGGGGCTCCTGACTCACGGGCGCCCACCGACCGTCGCTCAGTTTCTCTCCCAGTGGCTGGAGGGGCGCCGGCACGCCGTCCGACCCCGCACCTGGGAAGGGTACGAGTCGGTGATCCGGACTCGGCTGGTGCCAGAGCTGGGTCGGCTCCGGCTTGATGGACTCACCCCGGCGCATCTGGCCGCTGCCTACGACCGGCTCCTTAGCCGTGGTCTGAGTGCGAAGTCGGTGCTCAATGCGCACCGGCTGCTGCACCGCGCACTGGACGATGCCGTGCGCTGGGGAATGCTCGTGCGTAACCCCTGTGACCTGGTCGACCCGCCCCGGGTGAGCAAACCGGTGGTGCGGGCACTCAGCGCTGAGGAGGTGACGCGGTTGCTTGAGGCCTGTGCTGGCGACGACCTGGGGCCACTGATCACCGTGGCGGTGCTGACCGGGCTCAGGCAGGGGGAGCTTCTAGGCCTCACCTGGGACGATGTCGACCTTGAGCGTGGGGAGCTCAAGGTGGTGCGTGCGGTGCAGCGGGTGCGGGGACACGGGCTGGTGGTGATGCCGCCGAAGACCGCTTCATCGCGTCGGCTGGTACCGCTCCCGCCCCAGGCGGTCGCAGCGCTTCGTGAGCAGCGGAAGCGGCAGCTGGAAGCCCGGCTCAAGGCTGGGCCGGCCTGGGCCGAGGGGAACTGGGTATTCACCACGGCCTTCGGACGACCGTACGACCCAAGCGAGGTCACTCGGCGCTTCCAGCGGTTGTTGGAGTGGGCTGGGCTACCGCGGGTACGTTTCCACGACCTGCGGCACACCACGGCGAGCCTGCTCCTGGGCGAGGGGTACACCCGAAGGTGGTGGCCAGCCTGCTCGGCCACAGCACGTGCAGATCACGCTCGACACCTATAGCCACGTGACACCGGGACTGGCCCGACAGGCGGCCGAGACGCTGGGTGCGCTGGTTGCTAGCAGAACTGCTAGCAGCACCCCTGCGAGCGGTTCAGAGCGGACACGCTGACCACTGATTTTCTGCGTCCGTACGCGGTGCCGGCGGAGGGACTCGAACCCACACGGGGTTGCCCCCAGCGGTTTTTGAGACCGCCGCGTCTGCCGTTCCGCCACGCCGGCAAGTGAAGGCTCGGCGAGAGCCTCACTGAAGTATACCCGAT
>JBEPZP010000037.1:0-14106 GCA_041640735.1 Thermomicrobium sp. | reverse complement strand
CAGCATCGCGGTAAAGAATCGCCGCTGCTCCCTCCGGGGAAATCACGCTGTAGATCGCGTTTTCCAACATCAACACGCGATCGGCGACTGCCAACGCGATCGCTCCCCCGCTTCCACCTTCTCCGATAATGACTGCCACCGTCGGAACCGGCAGCACGCTCATCATGGCCAGGCATTGACTCAACGCCGACGCGATTCCGCGCTCCTCGGCTCCTTCGCCGAGATATACCCCCGGCGTATCGATCAGCGTCACCACTGGTAGCCGCAAGCGTGCCGCCAGTTCCATGACACGCATCGCCTTGCGGTAGCCCTCGGGCAATGCTTGCCCGTTGCGACGCGCGGGGTCACCATGTCCCCGTTCGTGACCGATGATCACCACACCTTGCCCGGCGATCTCCCCGATACCGGCGATGATCGCCGGATCATCGCCGTACAACCGATCACCGTGCAGTTCCACGAACTGCGGACTGATCCGCCGGATCAAGTCGAGCGTCGTCGGCCGTTCACGATGACGAGCGAGTTGCACGATGTCCCACGCACGCAGGTGCGTAGGTACCTCCGGCACTTCGCGGCGAATCACGCTGCGCGCTGAAAGCTCTCCCTGTGCTTTGACGAGACGCAAGATCATCCCGATCGTGTCGCGCAAGCGTCGCCGATCGACGACTTGATCGACGAACCCATGCTCGAAGAGGAACTCCGCTGAATGCGACCGGGTCGGTTCGTGTCCAGCCGTCTCCTTGACGACCCGCGGGCCGGCGAAGCCGATCAACGCGCCCGGCTCGGCGAGGATGATGTCTCCCTGATTGGCGAATGAGGCGTAAATGCCTCCGGTCGTCGGGTGCGTCAGCACCGAAATGAAGGGGACGCTCGAATCGTGCGCGCGCTTCGCCGCGGCGGTCGTCTTCGCCATCTGAACGAGGCTCAATACCCCTTCCTGCATACGCGCGCCACCGGAGGCAGAGACGGTGACGATCGGGAGGCGACGCTCCACTGCCCGTTCGAAGGCCAGCGTCACCTTTTCTCCCACGACCGACCCCATGCTTCCGCCCAAGAAACGGAAGTCGAGCACGGCGAGCACCACTTCGTGCCCCCGGATCCGTCCGATCCCGGTCACGACGGCTTCGCGCAGTCCTGTCTCTTCACGGGCTTGCAAGATGCGCTTGCGGTACGGCAATCGGTCGGAGAACACCAGCGGGTCGACCGAGACGAGGTGGCGGTTGAATTCCTCGAATGTTCCTGGATCCACGAGGAGACGGATCCGCTCGTCCGCGGAAATCGTGAAGTGATGACCGCAGCTCCCACACACCCGGTAGCGCAGATAACTCTCGTCGTTCGTAAGCCGCGCCTCACAACGCGGACAACGCGGCTCCGCCTCGAGTCGCTCATCGTCCTTCCGCAACACTTCTGTCATATTCCGCCACCTTTCGGTGCTACCCGGCCCGACTTCGGCATTACGCTTTAACGTGACCTATCATAGCCGATCAGGTAACGCGCAGCGATGCGACTATGGATCGACGTGTGAGGTGCCTCGTGCGTGTCGGAGTCCTCGTCCTCGACTACCGGACGAACAAGTTCGCCAAAGCTTCCGCTGACCTGATACCTCGTTCCGTACGTACCGATGAACTCCTTCGCCTGCTCGACATCGCCGACGTACCGGCCGATGTAGAACTCGTTCCGCTCTTCGTCGCGCTGCCAGCGGCTGGCGGTCACCTCCCGGCCGCGACACTCGACGCACTCTTGGCTGCTCTCGATCGCACCCTCACCGAGCAGATGCCCTTGGACGCCGTACTCGTGATCAGCTCGGGCGTCATGCTGCTCGAGGAGCAGTCGGCAGACCTCGTCCTCCTCGAGTTTCTGCGTCAACGCTACGCGCTCCGTCACCTCGCAGTCTACTTCGACCACGTCGCGTCCTTTCCCGATGAGATACTCACCGCGACACCGCTCGTCGTCGGGCCTCACGAGTGGCCAGGGATCGACAGAGGCGAGCGCCTCGAGCGACTGCTGCGTCTCCTGCACCGGTGGCTCCTCGGGACCGTCGACCCGGTAGCGCGCGTGATCCGTTTGCCGGTGCTCTTGCCGATCGCAGTGCAACGGACCGACCAGGCACCACTCGACCTCGTGCCGAGCCTCTTGCGTGCCTTCGAGCGCAAACCAGGAGTCCTCGCGGCGACCGTTTTCGGAGGATTTCCGTACGCCGATCGAGCATTCGCCACGGCGAGCCTTCTCGTCGTGACCGACGGACCCTCGATCGACGATGACGCTGCACGGCTTCTTACCGAGGTCACAGCCGTTCTACGACGCATCGACCCTCCCTTGATGACGATCGAAGAAGTCGTGCACGCGGTGCTCGGTACCGACACTCGTCCGCACCTCGTCCTCGATACCGGAGATGCTCCCGAAGCTGGAGCTCCCGGTGAAGGAACGGCGACGCTGTGGGCAGCCCTCGACTTAGGCGCGCACGGCACGCTCATTTCCGGCATCGTCGATCCAGAGGCCGCGCAGCATGCACGGGCAGCCGGCGCGGGGACAACGCTCGAACTGGAGCTCGGTGGAAAACGCGATCCCCGGCACGGCTATCCCATCCCAGTCCGCGGTACCGTCCGCGCGGTCGCCGACGACCTCCCTGTGCGATCACCGCGTTTTCGTGAACTCCCGGTGGCTGCTGGTCCGAGTGCCTGGTTCGAACTCGAGGGACGCTACGGCGCCACCGTGCACGCGATCGTCACCAGCCACCCCGTACCCTTCGCGGACCTCCGTCTGCCGCTTCTCCTGGGTTGCGATCCGAAGGAGGCCTCGATCGTCATCGTCAAAGCAGCACTCGACATCCTCGCCAGCCCAGCACGCGGCTACTTTGCGAGCATCCTCCCCGCCACGACACCTGGAATATCGAGTACCGATCTCGCGTTCTTCCCCTTCGAACGGATCCCGCGACCGATCTGGCCGCTCGATCCGAACGATCTCACCTGAGGTCGAGACGCTCCGCCAGTGCAACCAAAAAGTGTGCGAACGCCTCGACGCCGTCCACGAGTACATCCGCTTCCACGGCGAGCGCTGGTGGCGCCTCGCTGCTCGAAACACCGACGAGTAGTGCCCGAACCACACCTTGTCGGCGGAGGTGACGAAAGCGCTGCATCGCGTCGAGATCGGTCACATCGTCGCCGGCGAAGACCAACGCCCGGAGGTCGTAACGAAGCACGAGTTCCTCGACGGCTGTCCCCTTGTCGAGGGCGAGAGGCAACCGTACTTCGAGGACTTCCCGACCTGGCCGCACCGCGAGTCCGAAGGCAGAGGCGACCTCCTCCACGGTCAGGCGGGCGCGCTCCCGCACGTCGGGCGATCCGACTCCGCGGAGGTGCACCGTCAGTGTGACGAGTTTGTCTTCGACCAGCAACTCCGGGAGCTTCCGCCGCAGGACATCAGCTGCTTCTTGGACTCGAGGTATCCACGCCGCGACACTCGGCGCCAGCCGTACCGCACCGTCCTCCAGCCACTCGGCGCCGTGGTTGCCGACGATCACCACACCGGGCACACGGAGACGCGCTGCCACATCGTCGGCGCGTCGTCCGCTCACGACCGCCACCACTCCGAGATGCCTCACGAGTCGCCGGAGGGCTGCCACCGCCAGCGGGAGCGGTTGCGCCTTTTCGGGGTGCTGAACGATCGGGCTCAATGTCCCGTCGAAGTCTGTGACCAAACCGGCATGCGTACGAGGCATGAGCAGTTCCGCCGAGCGCTGTGCCAGTACCTGCACATCAGTGTCGGCGCTCATCCTCGTCCCTCCTTTGTCTCGCTGATGCGCTCCGTCGCATGAGCCCGTATACTCCCGGGGCGGTGTCGCTCGAGGCTGGTGGCGTCGGTGTCGATGCGAGCGAGCTGGTTCACGAGCAAGATCAATAGCTTCACTAAAGATATTCGTCTCTTCTTCCTGTATGCTGCACTGTCCAACATCTGCATCGGCGCGTTCTCGATGCTCTATAATCTCTACCTTGTCCAGCTGAGATTCCAAGAAGATTTTATCGGTATCGTGAATGCTGTAGCCACGGGATCGCTGGCGCTTTCGGCGCTACTGCTCGGCCGCCTCCTCGACCGGTTCGGCGCCTGGTGGTGCTTGACCTACGGTACAGCTTTCTACCTTATCGCTTCCCTGGCGGTCACTTTCGCCGAAAGCCCCTGGGCAATCGTAACGACCGTCGTGTTCCAAGGAATGGCGACGACGTTTCTTTTCGTGCCCTTGATGCCGTTCGTGATCGATCACTCCCCAGCTGCACAGCGACAGACCGTCGCCGCAATCGCGTTGTCGCTGACCTCCCTCTCGGCCACCATCGGTAGCCTCCTCGCCGGATGGACGCCTTGGGCCCTCGAGCGGACGATCGGGCTGCCTGCTCCCAGCGTGCTCTCGTATCGTCTCGCCTTGCTGCTCGGTATCGCCCTGTGTTCGTTCTCCCTGCTTCCCTTGCTGGCCATGCGTACCGCCCGCTTGCGACGTACCCAAGTCACATCAACGCTGCCCGTCCTGGGTCACGAGGCCGGTCAGCAGCCGAAAGTTCGCCGCTATCTGGTCGCCTTCGTCGTCGCGGGAGGGGTGCTCGCCATCGGTAACGGCGCAGTCGTCCCCTTCTTGAATGTCTATCTGGCGACGCTCGGGCTCTCGACGCGCGCGATCGGTATCGTCTTCGCGGCGGCCAGTCTCCTCGGTGCACTGTGCGGTCTCTTCGCTCCGATCGCCGCCCGACACCTCGGGCCACTACGTGCTGTCACCGTGATCCGTCTCGTGCCCGTTCTCTTTTTCGCCCTTCTTCTGGTCTGGCAAACTGTTCCCCTCGCCGTCCTGGCCATTCTGATGCGGGCAATTTCCATCTCCATGGCTTGGCCGATCGATTCGACACTGATCGCTGATCTCCTCCCCTCGAAGGATCGGGCGAACGCCTTCGGCTTTCGCAGTGCGGCGTGGAACATCGGTTTCGCCTCGGCAAGTTTCGTAGCAGGACAAGCGATCGTGCGCTTCGGTTATGCCCCGGCGCTGGCCACCTACGTACTCTTTTGTTCTCTTGCAGTCGCGTACACTGCGCTGCGACTCAGGGATCACCCGGCCGCGCACGGATCGCGGAGTCTCGCTGCTGCTCGCCGAGACACCGGCGAACGACCCTCAGCCGGGCAACTCGGCCTCGATGTCGTCGACGATCAAACGCGCGATTTCGAGGCAGGACGTGGCGGCCGGTGAGTGGGCGTTGCGCACGTGAAGGATCCCAGGCTGGCGCTCGAGTACGAAGTCGTCGACGAGCGTGCCGTCGGCCGAGAGCGCTTGGGCACGCACGCCAGACGGTCCCGGCAGGAGGTCCTCTTCGTCGAGTTCGGGGACGAAGCGTCGGAGGTCGCGCAGGAACGCCCGCTTGCTGATATCGCGCCACAGTTCTTGCAGGCCGACTCGCCAGTACCGAGCAGCCAATCGCCGGAAGCCGGGATAGCGGAGCGTCTCCCAGAGATCGCTCCATACGATGTCCGTCTTACGATAGCCCTCGCGCGCAAAGGCGAGCACAGCGTTTGGGCCGAGCCACACCGACCCGTCGAGACGAGGCGTGAAATGCACTCCTAGGAACGGAAAGCGCGGGTCAGGCACCGGATACACGTTGGTCTGCACGAGACAGCGACGCTCCGGTCGCAGGACGTAGTAATCACCGCGGAACGGGACGATGGCCGGGTCGGGCTTGCCACCGCTCGCCCGAGCGAGTCGATCACTGTACAGCCCAGCACAGACGACGACGAAGCGCGCTTCGTAGTCGCCGCCTGTTGTCTCGATGGCGATACGACTGTTGGACCGCCGGAATCGTGTGACTTCATGGCCGAGGAGCAGTGTTCCCCCAGCAAGCTGGACATCGTGAGCGAAAGCACGTGCCACGGTAGCGAAGTCCACGATGCCCGTGCGTGGCGACCAAATAGCCTTAATACCTGAAACGTGGGGCTCGCGCTCGCGGATCTCCTCGGCGGAGAGGATCTGAAGACCGGGAACGCCGTTCGCCTGACCTCGCTGATAGAGCTCCATCAAGCGTGGGACCTCGTCGGGGCTCGTGGCCACCACCAGCTTCCCCACCAACCGATAGGGAATCCCGCGCTCCTCGCAATACGCAATCAGTTTGGCTGCCCCAGCGACACAGGCACGCGCCTTGAGCGACCCCGGTCGATAGTACAAACCGGAGTGAATCACCCCGCTGTTGTGACCGGTCTGATGCGCACCGACGCTGGACTCCTTGTCCACAACCGCGAGACGGAGATGCGGCCGGCGTTGCAGCAGCTCGCGCGCTGTCGCGAGACCGACGATACCTGCTCCGACGACCACGACGTCAAACATGCTCGGGACCTCTCTTCACATTCCCGGTGGTTCCCGCTGCAGTTCGAACTCTCGGCTCCCGCACCCTTCACACGCCTCCGGTCGAAGGAATCCCCGTTCGAAGTATCCGCACTGGGTGCACGTCCAGCGCGTCATCGCGAAGAGTCGCACCAGATCAGCACGAGTCACGATGCCGACCAAGCGTCCATCGCGGAGAACCGGCACACGCCGTACACGCTGCCGGGCGATGAGATCGGCGATCGTTTCCGCTGGCGTATCCTCGCTCACTGCCAGCACATCGGTACTCATGACGTCCGCCGCTACGCGCCCCCGCTTCGCGATGAGATCGAACTCGGAAACGATCCCGAGCACTCGCCCATACGCATCGACGACGGGGACTCCCGTAATCTGCCGTTGGACGAGCAGCCGAGCGATCTCGTCGAGCGGAGTCTCCGGCCCCACCGTCACCACGCCTCGTGTCATGATTTCGTGCGCGTACACAGTGTCGATCGCATCAGCCATGGTCGCCTCCAGTTTCCGCCCGCGGAGCGCTCCATCCACCAGCCATCCTATCACGGCATCCGATTCTGACCAGTACGCCTACGTCGACGTTTATACTGGGACTCGGGGTCGTGACGGTCACCCGGAGGTGGTCCGTGGAGTCAGCGGACTTCGTCATCATCGGAGCCGGAATCATCGGCTGTAGTGTCGCCTATCATCTGGCCGAGCGTCGAGCCGGGCGGATCGTCGTCCTCGAGCGTGACCAGATCGGCCGCGGCGCGACAGCGGACGCGGCGGGCGGCATACGCCTCCAGTTTTCCACGGAAACCAATATCAGGTTGTCACTGCTCAGCTTCGAGTATTGGGAGCATTTTCCCGAGCGCTTCGGTACCGATATCGGTCTTCACCAGCACGGCTATCTCTTCCTGTTGACTCGCCCTGACGAGGCGGTGATGTTCAGGGAGGCACTTGCGCTCCAGCAGGTACTCGGGGTACCAGCTCGCTGGGTAGAGCCTACGGAGATCGCCGCTTTGCAACCAGCAGTTCGCACCGACGACCTCGTGGGTGGGACCTACTGTCCGCGCGACGGCTGGTGCGATCCCTATTCGGCGACGATGGGTTTTGCCAAGGCAGCGCGGGAGCGCGGTGTGACTTTTCATGAAGAGCGACCCGTGACCGGCTTCGACATCAGCCACGGCCGAGTTCGAGCAGTCCGGACCCCGACTGGATCGATTCGTTGCGGGACGGTCGTGCTGTGCACTGGCCCCTACACTGGTGAAGTCGGCAAGCTGGCGGGCCTCCAGTTGCCCATCGCTCCCGTTCGACGCATGAGCTTCGTGACGGACCGCTTCGATCTCGTGCCCAAAACAGTCCCCATGACGATCGAGTTCACGACGTCCCTCTATTTCCACCCGGAAGGCGAGGGATTCCTCTTCGGGATGTCCAACCCCAACGAACCGCCAGGATTCGACAAGACGATCGATCCCGTTTGGATGGAAAAGACCGTGGAAGCGCTCTGTCGACGCGCGCCGATCTTCGAGCACGCGCGCATCCGCCGGGGGTGGGCCGGCTTCTACGAAGTTACACCAGACAACAACCCGTTGATCGGCTGGGTCGAAGAACTCGAGGGGCTCGCTGTGGCCGCAGGTTTCAGCGGTCACGGCTTCATGCACGGTCCAGCCGTCGGTCGCTGTGTCGCCGAGTTGTTGCTCGACGGAGCGATCCGTTCGGTCGATCTGAGTGCCTTTGCACCGTCGCGTTTTCGGCAGGGACAGTTGGTCCACGAACAGCATGTCATCTGAAGGAGTGCACTCCGGGAGCCAGAACACGATGGTGATCGGTATCGTCCGTCTGGCGATCGAGATCCCCAGTGCGCACTCGCTCAAAGAGAAGCGCAAAGTGGTGAAGTCAGTCATCGACCGAGTGAAGCATCGCTTCAACGTCGCTATCGCGGAGGTCGATGGGCACGCTCAGTGGCAGTTCGCTGAACTCGGTGTCGTGTGCGTTTCGACCTCTGCCCAGCATGCCGACGAGATGCTGCGGCGTGTCCTGCTTTTCATCGAGGAAAACCTCGCGGAAGGCTATCTACTCGATTATCAGACCGAGATCATCCACGTCTGAATCCGTGCTCGGCCCTTCGCTCGTCTGGCGTGCGGCGTCGAGCAATCGTTGCAGTTCGGCGTCACACCAGGCGCTGAGGGCTGCTTGTGTCTCCGCAAAGCGCAGCAACAGTTGCGCGCTCTCGTGCACGGCTCGTTCGGGTGATACCTCTCCGATGATCTCGACGAGCTTGGCGCGATAACGCTCCCGGAGTATCTGCCAGAGTCGTCGCTCCCACTCTGTCGCGGCACCCAACGTTTCGCGGACGAGCGCAGCAACGTCTCGACGCGTCACGGGCGGGTCGAGGTACGGCGCCAAGGCTTGTCGAGTTCTCCAGATCGGCTCGATTTCCTGCACCCACTGTTCCACCAGGTTGAAGGCACTCGACTGGCCTCGTCGACGCTCGCGGATCGCCGACGAGAGCTCCTCGAGAGATGACCGGACACGTTGCTCACCGAGAAGTGGTCGGTGTCGTTCCGTCCAGCACCATCGGCAGACGCATGCGAGACGGACGTAGTAGGTAGCCACTGCCAGGTCATCAGCCGGCCGCACCGGTAGCCGGTCGAGTTCAGCCAATACCCCGATCAGTCGAGCGACATCGACGCGCGCGTACACCTCCCGTGGTGTGGCAGGCACGCGTAGAACACGCGTAGCCGGAAATGACAGTAGCTGTCCTCGCCTTTCTCGCAGCAACGCATCGGTCGTCCAGTGATCAGGTACCACCACCATTCCGTCGACCGGCGCCACCGGCTGGTTCGACACGATGGCACGTAGCTGGTCCGCGAACGTCGGAAGCTCGCGCAGGAGGCGATCGAGGTTCCGGGCACTCACTTGTTCCTCATCGGCGACCGATGGATCGAATTTCGCGTCGAGCGGAACGACGAGTGGATCACTCTCCGGTGTGATGACAGCGACGAAATCAGGGACACGTACCCGGCGAGGAAGCGTCCGTGTAGCACCGCGATCGTAGTCGAGCGGCAGCAACGCACCGAGCGTTCCCCGGTAGCGGTACCACTCGACAGTCTGACCCACAGCGGCACCGAGGCGGCGCCAAACGAGGTTCGCCCAGGCCTCGCCGATCGACTGGCTCGCGCCGCCACGGTCGCTCCATTGTCGCAACACTGGGTACTGGAGGGCGGAAAGCAGCGATCCGGTCGGCAAGCTCTCGTGTTCGAGGTCTCGGCGGCGAAGTACGCTCGCGTTACCGTTGCCCACTGAGACGCCCCGCAAGGTCGCGTCGGCGTTCCTCGATCAGGCGGAGCAAGCGGCGACGTCGCAAACGCAGCACAGCGATTTCGTGCCGAAGCAGTGACTCCTGGCGCAGGAGGTATCGATTGACCCCATCGCTTCCGCGCTGCAAGAGCTGCCCGAGTTCGGACCGCTCAAGCTCCCGTAGGCGCCGCACCAGTTCGGTCTCTTCGAGCTCCCGACGCGCGATCCGTTGGCGTAGGTCATCGAGATCGTCCGTCGGTGCCCATTCGCCCGTCGTCTTCCACACAGCGACCAGTCGCTGCAGCTGTTCGAGGTCGCGTCGCTCCCAGGCCTGGTTGACGAGCCGCATGAGATGTTCGCGCTCGAGGCGTTCCTTCTGGTCACGGGCCAGGTCCGGATGCAGGAGACGCGCCAGCGTTCGGTACAGGCGACGCAGATACTCGTGCTCCGTTCCGTTGCCACGCTCCTGTGCGGCCCTTTCCTGACACCGTTCCTCGGAGAAGCGGCCGTTCGCGTGATACCACGTCCCGTCGCCGTCCTTGTCGGCCCCAGGCACTGCATCGAGTTCCTCATCGGACAGAGGCTGCGAGGCACGCAATAGCCGCGACAGGCGTGTTTCGAGGAGCTTGACCTCACCACGCAAGCTCTCGACTTCCCGTTGGAGTGGGCCGAGACGGCGCTCGATGCGTGAACGCAGCTCCTCGTGGGCGAGCTCAGCCATCGTGACGCGTTGCCGCAACACGAGCAACCGCTCACCGCGCGTTAGATAGTCCAGTTCCAACGACACGCGCTCGAGTAGCGACAACGGCGCTGGTACAACCCGTCGTTCCATCGTTTGGCCACTCAGTAGTTCGAGCCCTCGAGTACGACCGACAACCCTTCCATTCTAGAGTGGCCGAAGGCGAACGACCAACGACGCTCTTCCCCGGACGGTGGAAACAGCGTATCCTCAGGAGGAAGGGGGCACACAATGCGCCGAACCGTTTGGCAAGAACTGGTCGCCGCATTCGAAATCGAGGGCGTACGGTACATCTTCGGTATGCCCGGCTCCCCGAAGCAGTTGTACGACGCACTCTACGACTCTACGGCAGTCAAGCCGATTCTGGTACGTCACGAGACGGCGGGCGCGTTCATGGCCTATGCGTACGCGCGCTTGGCAGGGTCCATCTCTTGCTGCTTCGGCTGCCCCGGACCCGGAGTCGCCAACCTCGTTCCCGGGATCCTGGAGGCCTGGTCGGCGTGCCTGCCGGTGCTAGCCCTCGGTGTGCGCGCCCCGACTCGCACATATGGTATGGGGGCGTTTCAAGAAGCTCCACAAACGAGCATCTTTCGACCGATCACGAAGTGGGCAGCGACCGTCGAACGACCGGAGCGGATCGGTTGGTACGTCCGCCGAGCGATCTCCCTCGCGACGAACGGACAACCTGGGCCGGTTTATTTAGAAGTACCGGCGGATCTCGGGCTGGAATCGGTCGACATGCCTCCCTACCGTCCTGCTCTCCGCGGTCTGCGCCCTGCACCCGACCCCGACCAGATCGCAGCGATCGTCCGGCTGCTCGCCGTGGCACGCCGGCCGCTACTCGTTTGCGGCGGTGGGGCCGTCGCTTCGCGGGCATTCGCGGAGGTGCGCGCCATCGCCGAACGGCTGGCGCTACCGGTGCAAGTCACGCCAGCCGGACGCGGTATCCTGGACGAGGAACACCCGCTCTTCGCTGGACTCGTCGGCCTCTATCGAACCGAGTATGCCCGCGAAATCTGGGAGGAGGCTGACCTCATCATCACTGTCGGTTCGCGGATGGAAGAGTTCCAATCGGGAGCCTGGACGTATTTCCCCGATGGGGCACGACTCGTCCAAATCGACATCGCAGCCGAAGAGTTGGGGCGCAACTGGGTCCCCGACGTAGCAGTCCACGCTGACGCCAGGCTCGCTCTCCAGGCACTCCTCCGCGCCGTCGAAGAGGCCGGTCTTCCCACGAACGCAGTACGACGAAACGAGCTGGCCGAGCGTCAGCGCCGTGCGATCGCCGCCGCCGAAGATGCCGCCGCGACCGACGCTCGCCCCATCCGCGGCAAACGCGTGGTTGCGACGATCGGTCGCGTCTTCGACCGACGCGTGATCCTCGTGCTCGAAAACGGGGCGCAGGATCTTTGGGCCTACTATTGGCCCTACTATCGCGTGCGTGAAACGGGTGCAGTCGTAGCACCTGCGGAGCAAACCGCGATGGGGCTAGGGGTCTGCGGAGCGATCGGCGCCGCACTCGCTCGGCCCGATCATTACGTGGTTTGTACGACGGGCGACGGCGCCTTCCAGATGGGGATGCACGAATTGCCCACGGCCGTCGAGCACCGTTTGCCGGTTACCTGGGTCATCTTCGACGACCGAGCGCTGGGCTGGCCACGCTGGACACAACGCACCGCGCTCGGCGGTCGCGTCATCGCCACCGAGTTCACTGCCACCTTCGACTTCGTCGCGGTCGCGCGAGCTGTCGGATGCTACGGCGAACGCGTCGAGCATCCCGAAGATTTGGCACCAGCGCTCGAACGGGCCAGGCGAGCCAACGATGCCGGACAACCGGCGGTGATCGATGTGTGCGTAGACAGTGAGGAGCATCACCCGAGCTTCGTCGAATTCCATCGGCTCCGCTGAAGAAGGGATGAGCCGATGCGGGACCAGAGTGGACGGTACCGGACGCGATACGAGGACACTCTACGGGCGCTCGGGCACTACCTCGACCAGGAGCGTTTTACACGGATCCTAGTGGTGGAGACACCGGAGGGATTTCTCGTCAAAGGCTACGTCGCGAGCCCTGGACGGGACGAAGAGATCGTCACGCTGAGTCCTGAAACGCTGCTCTTCACTGACGACGATCTCGTGCGCCTCCTCGAGGAAGCCTACCGGCGGCGGGGTACGGGAGGCGCACGGTGAAGGAGGACAACCGCCAGTAGCTCCGATGCGATCGGGCTGAACGACGCACTGCACGAGTAGAGAACTGCAATAGTCACCTTGACCACGAGCCTGACCGCCATAAGGTGGGCGCCACGCGACTTCCGGCCCAGTCGTCACTCGATCGCGAATCGAGAGTTCTCCTTCCACGTCGCACGGCGTATGCTCGAGGGAAAGGCCCGCAGCACAGAACTCCACACCTGGTGCGAGAGTCGATCCAGGAGAAAAGCTGCCACCGCAACCGTCGAAAACCGGTTGCCCCCTCGCTCGTTGCTACACCGAACGTAGCTACTCAATCCTGAACAGGCTCAGGTCAGCATCGCGCTCGCGATCACAGCAGGGCTGATGGTACCGCGAGCAGGTGCCGGCGTTACCGCGCGAGTGCGTACGCTGCTCCGGCTCCGGCAGGACGAACAGCCTCTCACGGCGACATCCGGAGTGACACCGAGTGCCTGTGCTGACGCCGTAACCGGGCAGGTTCTGTCTGTCCGGAGGGCAAGGACACCCAGGCGCAACGATGCCCGGTGCTCCAGCCAACGGGAAACAGCGACAGGTAGAGAGCCTCCAGCCTAGGACGGGAGTCCTGTCCCTCAGCAGACCTCCACTTTCCAGGTCGTGACCGCGTCTCCCCGGTGAGCGCGCAGAATACCCCGCTCTCCGTCACGAGTATCACATGGTTGTGGGACTCGGACGACGCCGGGTACCCCCTCGGCTCGGGGTACTCGTTTGCACCCGCGGTTGCTCCCAGGCCGGCAGTCAGCACGAGGCGCCTAGAGGGATGTGCGGAAAAGTCGGCTTCCTGATGCGGACGAGGGCGCATGGGAGTCGAACCCACCAGCGAGGCTCGTCACCCCGCCCACCGGTTTTGAAGACCGTGCGGGCCACCGGGCCCGATCCGCCCTCGTTCATCAAGTATCGTCGATGAGTCTTGCTATGACAATCCTGTCCCCGGCTAGAGACCGACGTTCGCCAGCGATGCGATCGATCCCCTGCACGTGTCTACAGGCTCTCCAGTCGTCGTCAATCGCACATTCTCGTGTCACGCTGCTGAGCTGACCAGCAGGGGCAGGTGCTCGTGTCTGTTCTGTGCGCAGATGCAGATTAGCATGATGACCCAGTACCGGGCAGCGCGCACCGCCTTGGCGAACTCGCCGAGCGCATCTGGTTGCCAGGCACGTGTGCAGGTATTACTATAGACATGAACTTGCGTCCGGCGGCCACACGTCGCCCACCACGTGCAACTGGCGGGCAGCCCGACGAAGTCTGTGTCGGCCTTCTACTTTAGAACCTTATCGTCTGGTTTCGGTATGGAAGCGAAGGGACGGAGCGATGAACGATAGTTATGGTACAGCAGCGTCGCCGGCCGGCGCTGTCGACACGCGATTTCTTTGTTCCCTTCTCGCAACATGGCGCATCGAGGTCTTACCCAACGTCGAGGTCGACAAGGTCAGGGAAGTCGTTCCCGAAGGAGCGACGCTCACAGTGACGAGTTCACCGGCTCACGGCGTCGAGGGGACACTACAGA
>JBEPZP010000036.1:0-14193 GCA_041640735.1 Thermomicrobium sp. | reverse complement strand
ATGCCTTGAGACGTGCTGGGCAGTTGGGGTTCGGGCAGTAGCGGTCGACCTCACCTTCGAGCCGGACGGTGTGGGCGCCGCAGACCGGGCAGCGGGCCGGGATCTCGACCGGTCGCTCGTCGCCGTCACGCCGCTGCGGGATCGTCGCCACGACCTTGGGGATGACGTCACCGCGCCGTTGCACGACGACTGCGTCACCGATGAGGAGACCGAGACGCCGGATCTCTTCTTCGTTGTGCAAGGTCGCCCGTTCGACGATGACGCCGCCGATCTCGACCGGTTCGAGGATCGCCACCGGCGTCAGCTTACCGGTCCGGCCGACGCTCCAGATGACGTCGCGGACGATAGTCGTTTTTTCGTGGGCCGGGAACTTGTATGCGACCGCTCCGCGCGGTTCGCGGCCGACGACGCCGAGTGCCTGGTAAAGCGCGCGGTCGTTGACCTTGATCACTACACCGTCGGCCTCGAACTCGAGCCGATCGCGCCGCTCCTGCCACCGGTGGCATTCCGCGATCACCTCGTCGACCGTCCGGCAGAGTTGGTAATCGGGGACGACCGGGATCTGGAGCTGGCGCAGGAAGTCGAGCGCTGCCAGATGCGTGGCCGGCGGCTCGGTGCCCTCCCAGAGGCCGATGTCCCAGGCGGCGAAGCGCAGTGGACGTGACGCGGTAACGCTGGGATCGAGTTGGCGCAGCGAACCCGCGGCAGCGTTACGCGGGTTGGCGAACAACGGCAGTCCCTGCTCGCCGCGCTCGCGGTTGAGCTGCTCGAAGTCGCGGATGTTCATGTACACCTCGCCGCGAACTTCCAGCGTGCGCGGGAGGGTGAGGCCTTCCGGCGGATAGAGGCGCAACGGGATCATGCGGATCGTGCGCACGTTGTTCGTCACGTCTTCACCGGTGTAGCCGTCCCCGCGCGTGGCACCGCGGACCAGCACGCCGTCCTGGTAGAGGAGCGAGACGGCCAGACCGTCGAGCTTCGGTTCGGTGACGAACTCCACGTCGTGGCGCCCGCTGAGACGGTAGACGCGCTCGACCCAAGAGCGGATTTCGGCGTCCGAGAAGACGTTACCGAGTGAGAGCATGGGGATCTCGTGCTGGACGGTCGCGAAGCCCTCGGCTGGCGGTGCTCCCACCCGTTGCGTCGGCGAATCGGGGGTGATCAGCTCGGGATACTGTTCTTCGAGTCGGCGCAGTTCCAGCATGAGGGCGTCGTACTCGGCGTCGCTCACTGACGGTGCGTTGAGGACGTAGTACTCGTAGTTGTAGCGGTGGATGAGGCGCCGCAGTTCCTCGACACGGGCGCGGACTTCCGGTGGAACGCGATCTTGCACCGCTGCCGTCCGATCGGCCATTGTGCTCTCCCTCTTCCGCCGTTCGCTCTCGCGCAGGCGAGTATACGGTCGGACTTCCTCGGGTACCATACCTGCAAGGGTGCGGGCGAGGGGCACGGCATGGCGAGCGAGCCGGTCTCGACGACCTACGAGCGGTTGCGCAGCCGGGCGCGCCAGGTTTTGGTACGCTCCGGCGGCATCGTGAGCGAAGAGCAGTTGATCGAAGCGCTCTTCGGCTCCATCGGCAACCGCCGGCTCTGGGCGCCGTTCCTGGCACAGCTGTTCGCGGGTGAGGAGGACATCGTCCGACGGTCCGATGGGACGTGGGCGCTGCGGCACCGACCAGTGCCGCTCGAGGAGGGCTGGCCGCGGTCGTTCGTCGCGCTCGACGTCGAGACCACCGGCTTGCGACCGGCGCGGCACCGGGTGATCGAGATCGGCGCGGTGCGGTACGAGGCCGGGCGTTGCGTCGAGCGCTTCTCCGTGCTCGTCAATCCTCACCGGCGCCTCCCGGCCTACATCGTGCGGCTGACCGGCATTCGCGAGCAGGATCTGGTGACGGCCGCGCCGTTCAGTGACGTCGCAGCTGCCCTCCGTGTCTTTCTCGGTGAGAGCGTCGTGCTCGGCTACAACGTCGGCTTCGACCTGGACTTTCTCAACTTCGAGTTGCGGCGGATCGGTGAGGGCCCGATCCCGAACCCGGCGCTGGATGTCCTCCCGCTGGCGCGCCTGCTGTTGCCGGGCAACGGCCGCTACGACCTCGACTCGGTGTGCCGGGCTGTCGGTATCGAACGCGCGGTGCGGCACCGCGCGTTGCCCGACGCCGAAGCGACCGCTGCTCTCTATCTGCACCTGGTAGAGAGGGCTGAAGCGGCTGGGATCCGTTCGCCGAGCGATCTCCCTGCCGTACCGCAACAGCGTCCGGTGGTCGTGGAAGCCGTGGCGCGGGGGCGGGCTGTCCTCGACCGTGCCCTCCTGGACGGTGTGCCGGAGCTTCCCGGTGTGTACCTCATGCGGGACGCGGTGGGGAGAGTGCTGTACGTCGGCAAGGCGCGCAACCTTCGGCAGCGGCTGCGCTCCTACTTCGCGCAACCACTCGGGTACACCCGCAAGATGGACGGATTGCTCGAGTCGGTCACCGACCTCGAGACGGTCGTCGTCGGCTCCGAGCTCGAAGCATTGCTCCTGGAGAGCCAGTTCATCCAACGCTACAAGCCGCCGTACAATACGCAGCTCCGCAACCACGAGGCGTACCCGTTCATCAAGGTCGAGTTGGGCCGACCGTGGCCGCGGATCCTCCTCGCTCGACAACGCGAGGAGGACGGGGCGCACTACGTCGGACCGTTCCGCAGCACCGCGGCGGCGCGGGCCGTGGTGGAACTGCTGCACACCGTCCTCCCGCTCCGGACCTGCCACCGTTCCTTCCGCGATGCCCGGTCGTACGGTCGTCCGTGCCTGCAGCTGGCGCTCGGTCGCTGCATCGGCCCGTGCACGGGGCGCGTCGACCTGGCCGAGTATCGGGCGCTCGTCGAGACGGCGCTGCGATATCTGGACGGGGAGACGGAGGCGATCGTCGAACGCGTCCAGGCACTGTTGACCGAGGCGTCCGAGCGGCTGGACTTCGAACGTGCAGCGCGACTGCGTGACCTTTTGCGCCGGAGCCAGGAACTGGTCGTTTCCCACCAGCTCGTCACGAGCACGATGATTGCCGAGCCTTGCCTCGTCGTGACGCCGTGTCCCGAAACAGGAGACCGCGCGTTCCTTCTCGTGGTGGCAGGACGTCTCTGGGCGCGCGTGGCTTCGTCGCGCGAGGAAAGCGACGGAGCGGTGGCCCAACGGTTGGCGGCAGCGTGGGATCGCGCGCAGTGCGCTCCGAACTGGGTACTCGACCAGGAGAGCTTGGATGCGGCGATCATCGTCGCCCGCTGGTTACGGGAACACCAGGACGATCCGACGGTGGTGCGCCTGAGAGAACCGATCGACTGGCACGCGATCGTCCGGTACGGGCGGTCGCTTCCCGCGGCGGCGCTCGCGATCCATGCACCGGTGGAGGAAATCGAGAGTTGAAGGGGAAGGAAGACGAGGTGAGCGAAGAGCGTGCGACGACGCCGAGCGTCGAAGAACGACTAGCCGAGATCGCCCACCGTGTCCGCGCGTGTACGCGGTGTGACCTCTGGCGGACGCGAACGCAGGCGGTGCCCGGCGAGGGGAACCCGCGAGCGGAGGTGATGTTCATCGGCGAGGCGCCCGGGTATCACGAAGACCGCCAGGGGCGACCGTTCGTCGGCGCGGCCGGACAGTTCCTGAACGAGCTGTTGGGGCGTGCGGGGCTGCGTCGCGAGGAGGTCTACATTACCAACGTCGTCAAGTGTCGCCCGCCGGGGAACCGTGACCCGCTGCCGGACGAGATCGCGGCCTGTGCGCCGTATCTGGACGAACAGTTGGCGGCGATCCAGCCCCGCGTCATCGTCACGCTCGGGCGATACTCGATGGCACGCTGGTTTCCGAACGAGAAGATCTCGCGCATCCACGGTCAGGCGCGGCGCATCGGCTCCTACGTCGTGGTGCCGATGTACCACCCGGCGGCCGCCTTGCACCAGCCTGCGCTCAAGGAGCTCGTGGAAAAGGACTTCGAGAAGTTGGGCGAGATCATCGCGCAGGTGCGGGCTGAAGCGGCCAACGCCGCTGCACAGACGGACGAGCGCGGGGAGAAGCCGCAGCAGATGCGCCTCTTCTGAGCCCCTGCTATACTCCGTACGGACATGCGAACGGACGCAGGGGGAAGCGATGGCGCAAGGGCGAGCGCACCGACGGAAACGCGTCGCGGCCGGCGACCACTCGCCTGCTGGGCCCGGGCTGCTGAGCCGGGTCGCGCGAGCGGTCGGGTCGGGGCTCGGGCGGCTACCGCAGCGGCTCCCACGCGACATTGCCGGGCTCTTCCTCGCGACGCTCGGCGTGCTCATCGCGCTCGCCCTTTTCGGTCTCGAGGGAAAGACCGGGCTCGTCGGACTCGTGGCCGAAGCGTGTCGCTGGCTCTTCGGACGAGGAGCTGTCGTCGTACCGCTCGCGTGCCTCTGGGGAGCGATCGAACTCCTCGCGGCGCGACGTCGAGAAGCGGTGCTCCGCCGGGGTGTTGGCATCGCCCTCTATGTCGCCGGCGCGCTCGCCTTGCTCGACGCGCGAGCGACCGACCGGGTGGAGGAGGCCGGGGGCTACGTCGGCGCCGGTGTGGCGGCGCTCCTGAAACTGCTCGGGGGCGAGATCGGCGTGGGTCTGCTCGCGCTCGCCTTCGGCCTCGCCGGGGCGACGCTGATCGCTGGCGTCGACCTCCGTACCGTCGCTCAGGGCCTGGCTCGCTTCGTCGCCTGGCTTCGACGTCGCCTACCGTCCCGCTCGGCGCGCGAGAACCACCCGGCCTCCGCGGTGCTGACTCGCGAGGACGAGCCGCCAGCGCGCTCGCCTTCAACGGAGGCAGTCGAGTCACCGCGTCCGGTCATCCAGGCAGCGCGGCATAGCGGGCCGGGGCGAGTACGCAGCCGACGGGGGACTGCCGAGACTGCGCGACGCAGCGAGCACTCTGGGACGCCGTCGGCTGAGGAGGCGGTTGCCGAAACGTCTCCAGTGCGGCCGGAGGGTGACCAGGTTCTTCCCGACATCGCTCGCTTGCAGCAGTACCCGTCCAGTCTGCCCGACACCGAGGAGCTGGAGCGCAAAGCGGCGATCATCCAGGAGACGCTGGCCAATTTTCGTGTCGATGCGCGGGTGCGTGAGATCTACCCTGGCCCGGCGGTCACGCTCTTCACGCTGGAACCTGGGCCTGGTGTCAAGGTGCGCCGGATCACGGAACTGCAGAACGATCTCGCTCTCGCTCTGGCTGCTCCGGCGATCCGCATCGAAGCGCCAGTGCCGGGGATGGCGCGTGTCGGGATCGAGGTGCCGAACGCGGCCATTTCCACTGTCGGCTTACGCGAAGTGCTGGAATCGCCTGCGTTCCAGCGCTCGCGAGCACGGTTGCCGCTGGCGCTCGGGCGCGACGTGCACGGCGAGTACGTTGTCGCCGACCTCACGCGTATGCCGCACCTGTTGATCGCTGGTGCAACCGGTTCCGGGAAGTCGGTCTGCATCAACGGCATCATCGCGACCTTCCTACTCACGCGGCGGCCGGACGAGTTGCAGATGCTGCTGATCGATCCCAAGAAGGTGGAGCTGGCGGGGTACGACGGCGTGCCGCACCTCAAGCGGCCGGTCGTCACCGACATGAGCCTGGTGGTGGGAGCGCTGCGGCGTGTCCTGCAGGAAATGGAACGGCGCTACGAGCTCTTCGCACAGCTCGGTGTCCGCAACCTCGAAGGGTACCGGTTACGCCGCGAGGACGATCCCTCGCTCGAGCCCTTGCCGTATCTGGTCGTGATCATCGACGAGCTCGCCGATCTCATGCTCACCACGCCAGACGAGGTCGAGACGCTCCTCGTCCGGCTGGCGCAGATGGCGCGTGCGACGGGGATTCACCTGCTGATCGCGACACAGCGGCCGTCGGTCGACGTCCTCACCGGGCTGATCAAGGCCAACGTTCCGGCGCGGATCGCCTTCGCCGTGACCTCGCAGACGGACAGTCGCGTCATCCTCGATATGCCCGGAGCCGAACGGTTGTTAGGGCGTGGTGACATGCTCTACCTACCGCCCGATGCTGCCCGGCCGATCCGCGTGCAGGGCTCGTTCATCGACGACCGCGATCTGGAGTACGTGGTCGACCACTGGCGGCGCCTTTACCCCACACCTCAGTACGACCCCTCCTGGTTGGACCTGGAGGAGGTCTCCAACGAGTCGAATCGTGTCGAGGACCCGCTACTGGACCAAGCGCGGCAGCTCGTCCGGCAACTCGGGACGGCCTCGACCTCGCTCCTGCAGCGCCGGCTGCGGATCGGGTACAACCGCGCCGCGCGGCTCATGGAGCAACTCGAAGCCGAGGGGATCGTCGGTCCGGCGGATGGCGTGCGCGGCCGGATGGTGTACCTCGGCGACGAGTGATCCGAGAGATCCGGTCACGCGTCCTGGTATACTGGAACGCGTGAACAGTGGTTTCGCCGGACGGCGACCGAGGTGAGTGTGCGCACGAGAGGTCCGGCCGAGCCGATCGCTCGGCTCATCGACGAGTTGGCCAAGCTTCCCGGGATCGGTCCGAAGACGGCGTCACGCCTCGCCTATCACCTGCTGCGCAGCCCGCGCGAGGACGCCCTGGCCCTGGCGCAGGCGATCATCGAGGTGAAGGAGCGTGTGCAGTTCTGCTCCCGGTGCTTCAACCTGACCGACGTCGATCCGTGTCCGATCTGCGCGGATCCGACGCGCGATCAGCAGACGATCTGTGTTGTCGAAGACCCGTTGGACGTTCTCGCGCTGGAGCGGACAGGTGCTTATCAGGGTGTCTATCACGTCCTGCACGGGGTCATCTCGCCGGTCGACGGAATCGGACCGGAGCGCTTGCGGATCCGCGAGTTGATCGAACGCGTGCAGCGGGAGCGACCGAACGAGGTCATCCTGGCCCTCAACCCGAATATCGAGGGGGACGCGACAGCGATGTACCTGGCGCGGCAGCTCATTCCGCTCGGTGTCACCGTCACGCGTCCCGCCAGCGGGTTGCCGGTGGGTGGCGACCTCGAGTACGCGGACGAAGTCACGCTCGGCCGCGCGCTCGCTGGGCGCCGCGCGCTCTGAGCGCGGAGGGGTTCCGGCATGCTCTGGAGGCGAGTGCCGCTGCGACCAGCTGACGGGGTCGGTCGCACCGACCTCGTCGCGTTGCCGGATATCTTGCGGCCGTCGCTGGTCCGAGGCCTCATCGGTGCAGCGTTCCGTTCGTCCAGCGAACGGGTGTTCGTCCTGCGGGGTCGACCGGGAGCCTTCGCGCACGTGCTGGCTGAGCCTGGTCAAGACCATTGGCTCCTGGCGCGACTCGTCGTCCCGGTGGCCGATCTGCAGCGCGGTGTAGATCTCGTCGAGGCGGTGGCACGGGAGGCTGGGGCGCGTGGCGTGATCCGTTTGCACACGCTCGTGCCGGACGACCCTGAACTGCTCGAGTGGTGGCAGGGCGCTGGATTCGTGCCGTTCCGGCGTGTCCTGCTGCTCCTGGGCCGTCCCCCGGCGGCAGAGGCGATCGACGACTTGCCGATCCGAGCCCAGGAGGCGGTCGATTCGTGGGAGGTCCAGCGTCTGTACGAGCGCGTGACGCCTCGTCCTGTCCAGTACGCCGAGGCACGCAACCGCGCCACCTGGCACGTCGGACGGCGTGGCGGCTGGTGGATCCGTGGCTTTCTGTTCGACGACGACACCGGACCGCGAGCGTACTACCGGGTACGCTCGCGGGCGCGGCGGCACGTGATCGAGTTCCTGGTGAGCGAGCGGGCGCTGGCTGAAGCGGGCGCTTTCGTCCGCGCGGTGACCGCGCGCTGTGCCCGGCCTGGCGACGAGATCGCGGTTATCGTGCCGGAGGACGCTGGGGCGACACTGGCGGCCTTCGAGGAGGTTGGCTTCCGCGCGGTGGAATCGCGTGTCTGGGTGGCGCGCTATACCGTCCGGCGGATGCGTGCCTGGAGGGTGGCGAGCGAGGCGGCGCGCGTAGCGGCGCTCGCCGAGACACCACGCGTCTTGTATCGTCGTGAGCGACCGGAGGTCGTGACGGTGGAACACTGACGACACTATGAGTGAAGAAGGAGGCTCGATACGCGAACCGTGACCAAGTCGATGACGACCATTCCTGCAGTACCCGAGCAAACGATCACCGACAACCTGGAGGATCTGCTGGCGGTTCTCCCACCGGATATCGTCGAGGCCCTCCAGCAATACAACACTCCTGAGGATCGAGCGAAACTGCTCGAGATCGTGCTCGATCTCGGCCGGCGGCCCGAAGCGCGGTTCGAGGACCGAGAGGTCTACCTCGCCGAGCGCGAAGTAACGCGGGAAGATATCGCCTACGTCGCTGCGCGCATCGGCCGCTTCGGCGACGACAACCGTGCCGGGATCGAGCGGACGCTGCATCGTATCTCGGCGATCCGCTCGCGCTCCGGGGAGATCGTCGGCTTGACTTGCCGGATCGGTCGCGCGGTCTACGGGACAGTCTCGATCATCCGCGACCTGATCGAATCCGGCGAGAGCATCCTCCTCCTCGGCCGTCCGGGCGTGGGGAAGACGACGATGCTGCGCGAGACCGCGCGCGTCCTGGCTGACGATCTCCGCAAGCGCGTGATCGTGGTCGACACGAGCAACGAGATCGCTGGTGACGGCGATATTCCGCACCCGGCGATCGGCCGCGCCCGCCGCATGCAGGTGCCGACGCCGAGTCTGCAGCACGCGGTGATGATCGAGGCGGTCGAGAACCACATGCCTGAGGTGATCGTGATCGACGAGATCGGCACCGAACTGGAAGCGGCGGCAGCTCGGACGATCGCCGAACGTGGCGTCCAGCTCATCGGTACCGCGCACGGCAATACGCTCGAGAACATCATGATGAATCCGACGCTCTCCGACTTGATCGGCGGCATCCAGTCGGTGACGCTGAGCGACGAGGAAGCCCGTCGGCGCGGTACGCAGAAGTCGATCCTCGAGCGGAAGGCGCCGCCGACGTTCAGCGTGTTGGTGGAGATCCAGTCACGCAATCGGGTGGCCGTCCATCGCGACGTCGCGGCAGCGGTCGATGCGATCCTGCGTGGACAGCCGCTCCGCGTGGAGATCCGCGAGCGCAATCCGGACGGTACCGTCTCGGTCTGGTACGAGGAGCTGCACGGCCAGGAGCGGCGTGCCGAGCGGTCGATGTTGCCTTCCGGACCGCGCCGCACGTACCAGCGGTTGCCCGGTACCCCGGTGCCGAGCCGTGGCGCGACGACCGCTGCCGCACCGACCGTTCAGCCGGGGACGGTCGAGCCGGTGCGGCGCACGCTCCGGCTCTTCCCCTTCGGGGTGAGCCGGAACCGCCTGGATCAGGTGATCCGGCAGTTGATGCTGCCGGTCGAGATCGTCCGTACGCCACGCGAGGCGGACGCCGTCGTGACGCTCAAGAACTACTTCCGGAAGCGGCCGCAGGTGTTGCGCGAGGCTGAGCAGCGCGGCGTGCCGGTGTACGTTCTCCGCAGTAACACGGCGCAACAGATGGCGAATCTGTTCCGCTCGCTCTTCCCGGAGCGATTCGTCGAGGAGGGGTGGAACGAGGGGAACGACGCCGAGGAACCGGACGACGATCGGATCGCTTCGGCGATGGAAGAAGCGGAAGCTGCCGCCTATCAGGTGCTGCGCGGTGAACGGGACCGCGTAGAGCTGCGACCGCAGGAGGCGTGGATCCGGCGGCTCCAGCACCAGCTCGCTGAACGGTACAACCTCGAGTCGCGGAGCCGAGGGCGCGAGCCCTTCCGGCGTGTCGAGATTTACCGCGAGGACGAGACCTGGTGAGCTGGTTCGTCACCCTCGAAGGGCCTGAAGGCTCCGGCAAGACGACGCAGTGCCAGCTCCTGGCGGCGCGCCTGGAGGCGCAGGGATACCCAGTCCTCCTGACGCGCGAGCCAGGCGGCACCGAACTCGGTGAAGCGGTACGCAGCTGGCTCTTGACGAGTGCCGTCCAGCGACCGGAGACCGAAGCGCTCCTGTTCACGGCGACCCGTGCCGAGCACGTCTGGACGCTGATCCGTCCAGCGCTGGCAGCCGGACGGGTAGTCGTGTGCGACCGCTACGTCGATTCGACGCTCGCGTACCAGGGTGCTGGACGTGGTCTGGACGAGGCGTGGCTGCGTGACTTACACCGCCGCGCTACCGGCGACCTCTGGCCGGACCTGACCATCCTCCTCGACGTACCTGTCGAGCTCGGACTCGCCCGTCGCCGGTCTGCTGACACGCCGCTCTCGCGCTGGGACGAGGAGGCGGTCCATTTCCATGAACGCGTGCGTGCCTGGTACCATGCAGCCGCCCGGCGAGAGCCGGCCCGCTGGGTCGTCATCGATGCGGCCGCGCCGGTGGAAGCGGTCGCCGAGGCGGTCTGGGATGCGGTGCAGCGGTTGTTGGCGAGCGGGAGACAGGCGGAATGACGGCGCCGATGAAGCTGGTCATCGCGGTCGTGCAGGCGCGGGATGCCGACAGGCTCCTCGAAGCGCTCAAAGACGAAGGATTCCGCGCCACACGGATCAGCAGCACGGGCGGCTTTTTGCGTGAGCAGAATGTGACCGTCTTGATCGGTGTGGAGTCGTCGCGCTTGGACCAGGTCTTGCGCGTGATCAAGGCGAACTGTTATACGCGGACGCAGTACGTGAACCCGTTGCTCCCGATCGTCGAGTCCGGCGAGTTTTTCGTTCCTCAGCCGATCGAGGTCGAAGTCGGCGGTGCCAACGTGTTCGTGGTACCTGTCGAGCGCTTCGAGCGGGTACCGTAAGGCAGGAAGGCGGGCGGACACGATGGAGCAGCTGATCGCTCAAGCGGCGCACCTCCTGCTCGCGCTCGCTGGTGCCTACTATCTGGCGCTTTGGTTCGCGCTCGTCGTCTGGACGTTCCAGGATATCCAGACGCGGACGCGGAGCGTCATCGCGCAGATCTTCGGTACCTTGCTGGTGGTACTCTTTTCTGTCCCCGGAGCGCTGCTGTATCTCCTCATGCGGCCGCGCGAGACGCTCGAGGAGCAGTACGAGCGGGCGCTCGAGGAAGAATACCTGGCGCAGGATCTGGAAGCGGTCGGCCGTTGTCCGGTTTGTCGCCGGGCGGTGCAGGAGGAGTTCCAGTTCTGCCCCTTCTGCCGGACCGTGCTCAAGCAGCTGTGTGGCTCCTGTGGGCGTTTGCTGCGTCTGGACTGGCCCCACTGCCCCTACTGCGGTGCAGCGCAACGCGAGGAGGCGGAGGTCAGCCTGCGGGAACGACGAACACCGCTCGAAACCGTGCAACGCGTGCTCGGCCGTGCAGGCTCGGGGCGCGAACGGCGTGCCGAGTCCGCGTTTCCGGAGGAACCGCAGACGACGCTTCCGCCAGGGTGGTCGCGGCGCGAGGCTGCCAACGAACCGGATACCGGAAAGTTACCGCGCGTGTGACTGACTCGATGGTGAGTTTCCACGGCTAGGTGGGATCTCGGGTCGGATCTGGAAGTTGAATTTGCTCCGGAAGGCCTCGTAAAAGTTCGTCCCTGGCAAGACGACCAGTCGGAAGGCATGCGTGCCCCGCGTGATGCGGACGAGGTCTCCGCGCTGGAGCGCGCACACCGGTTCTCCGTCGATGATCAGCCGCGCCTCGCGATCGCTCGTGTAGATCTCCTCGATCGTCGCGTGCTCGGGGACGACGAGTGCGATGCGGATCGGCGAGTGCGGACAGATCGGGGTGACGGCGAAACCACGCACTCCGGCGGTCAATACCGGGCCACCAGCTGCCATGCAGTACGCCGTGCTTCCCTGCGGCGTGGAGACGATCATCCCGTCACCGGGATAGGTATTGACGAACTGGCCGTCGACGTACAGCTCGACCTCGATCAGTTGATACCCTGCGCGTACCACCACGTCGTTGATCGCCCAGGCGTCGACGAGCGTCTCCCCGCAGCGCTCCAGTTGGACGGCGAGCGTCGGACCCTCTTGGACCTGATAGCGCCCCTCGACGAGATCACTCAAGGCTCGTTGCCAATTCTCGCGCTCTGCCAGGGCGAGAAAGCCGACGCGGCCGACATTGATTCCGAGGATCGGTCGATCCGGATAATTATGGGCGACCCGCATGATGAGCCCGTCGCCGCCGATCGCGACGATGACGTCGCATTCCGACCAGCGCTCAGCGAGCGTGCTCTCGTCCAGCACGACACACCCGCGCGCCGCGAGCCACCGCGCGATCTCCCCGGCGAGTTCCTGGGCCTCGGGCTTGCCGTGTGCGGCGACGAGGCCGAACCGTTGCGCCATGCCGCTCGCTCCTCCTCGTGACTGCCCCGGGCGGGTACACTGAGCGCGGGGCGATCATCGCGAGGAATGGTACCTGAGCATGACGGGAGGCGACGCGTGAATTGGATCGAAACCTATCGGCTTATCGCGGTCATCCGCTTGGACGACCTCAGCTGTGCCGAAGAGGTCGCCGAGGCCTTGCTGGAAGGCGGTGTCCGCGTCCTCGAGTTCACCTACACCAACCGGGAAGCGGGACGAGCGATCGAGCTGGTGCGTAAGCGGCTCGAGGGGGTCTGCCTCGTGGGGGCCGGCACCGTGCTGGACAGCGAAACGGCCCGGCACGCGTTGCTGAGCGGTGCTCAGTTCATCGTGACGCCGACGTTGCGCCGCGAGACGATCGAGCTCTGTCGCCGTTACAGCGTGACCAGCGTGATCGGCGCTTTTACGCCGACCGAAATCCTCACTGCTTGGGAGTGGGGTGCCGACTACATCAAAGTGAACCCGGCCAGCCTGGCAGGCCCCAGCTATTTCAAGGACGTCTTAGCACCGTTACCGCAGGTCAAACTCATCCCGTCGGGCGGCGTGACGTTGGAGACTGCGCCGGCGTTTCTCGCTGCCGGAGCCGTCGCGGTGGCAGTCGGGGGGCATCTGGTCGATCGTCAACTGGTAGCTCGGCGCGACTGGGCTGCACTGCGCGAGCGCGCGCGGCAGTGGGCTGAGCTCGTCGCCCGGCCGGACGTAGGAGTGTCCGTCTCGTGAGCGAACCGGTCCAGCCGTACCGAAACCAGCGTATTCGCCTTTCGCGGTTGGAAGCGGTGGTACTGCGCCGCCGCGATCTCGGCGAGACCGACCGTATCCTGACCCTGTTCACGCGGGAAGCCGGGAAGGTGCGCGCTGTGGCGAAAGGGATCCGGCGCCCCCAGAGTCGTCTGGCCGGTCATCTGGACTTGTTCGTTCGTACGAGCGTCCTTTTGGCGCAGGGGCGCGAGCTCGATATCGTCACCCAGGCGCAGCTGGTCGAATCGTTTTCCGGTCTCCGACAGGACGCCTGGCGGGTCGGCTGGGCAGGCTACCTCGCGGACCTGACCGACCGCGCGACTGCAGACGAAGATCCGCATCCGGCGCTGTACGACCTCCTCGTCGAGTGCCTCCGTTTGCTCGCGACACACGGCGACCCGTTCCCGATCGTCCGTCGCTTCGAGATGCGTCTGCTCGTCCTGCTCGGCTACCGCCCGGAACTGTATGCCTGCCCGCGGTGCGGCAAACGGTTGACGCCGGGACGCCTGGCGTTCGTTCCGGACCTCGGCGGCGTGGTGTGCGCGGTCTGCTCGGTGGATGCGCCGGGGGAGATTCCCGTCAGTGTGGGCGCCGTCAAGGCGCTCCGGTTGCTGCTCGCTGACCAGTGGCAGGAACTGGGGCGACGCCCGTTGAGCGCGCAGCTGCGCGGGCAGATCGAAGCGGCGCTCCAAACAGCGCTGCGCGTCCACCTGCCTGGACCATTGCAGTCCGCGGAGGTGGCTGCCGTCCTCGATCGGCGCGGGGGTGATGTGGCCGATGAACCTGCCACTGCACCCGTGGCAGAAGCGAGCAGCTGAGCGCGCAGCCGAATTGGCAGCGCGGTTCCAGCTGGAGCCTGCTCTCTTCGTCGTGCTCGGTTCCGGGCTCGGTGACCTGCCAGCAGGACTCGCGGTCGCTGGACGCGTTGCGCTCGACGACGTCACGGGCGTAACGGCACCGGGGGTGCCCGGACACGCGCGTGAGCTGGTGTTGGGTCATTGGGACGGCGTACCGGTGTGGCTGTGCCTCGGGCGCTATCACCTGTATCAGGGGCTGAGTGCAGCCGAGGTGGCGGCACCCGTCGCCATGTTGGCGTACCTACCAGTGCGGGGCGTCGTCTTGACCAACGCAGCGGGTGGGCTCGATCCCGCTCTGCAACCAGGCGACCTGGTCCTCATCCGTGACCACCTCGCCCTGCCTGGTCTCGCT
>JBEPZP010000035.1:0-14215 GCA_041640735.1 Thermomicrobium sp. | reverse complement strand
GTCGCGAGCCCAGCTGCTGCCGCTGCCGGGTGCCCGTTGAGTGTGCCGCTCAGATAGGCGAAGGGCTCGCCGCGTCCCCGCCGCGCGAAGTCGGTCACTGCCATGACCTCGCGCCGCCCAGCGATCGCAGCCAGCGGATAGCCGCCGCTGAGCGCCTTCCCGAAGGTTGCCAGATCCGGCACGACACCGTACCGCTCTTGCGCCCCACCGTAGGCGAGACGGAAGCCGGTCACGACCTCGTCGAAGACGAGTAGGATACCGTGGCGTTGAGTGAGTTCCCGGAGCCCGCTCAGGAAGCCGGGTGCTGGCGGCAACGCCCGTTGGAGCGGCTCGCAGATCACCGCGGCCAGATCCTCCGCGTGCTGTTCGATGATCGCGCGCGTGAGGTCCAGGTCGTTCCAACGAGAGACGAGCACCGTCTCCGCGACCGGCTGGGGGATACCAGCCGAATCGGGTCGCGGTCGAGGATAGTCGGAGGGCTCAGCCGGGAAGGCGCTCATGAGGGCGTAGTCGTGCCAACCGTGGAAACCACCCTCGAACTTCAGCACCTTGGTGCGACCGGTGTAGGCGCGGGCGATGCGCAAGGCATGGAAGGTCGCTTCCGACCCGGTCGACACGAACTTCACGACCTCCGCGCAGGGGACAGCGCGAACGATCTCTTCCGCCAGCTCGATCGCAGCCGGGGTGAGGGTGTAGAAGGTCGAGCCCAACGCCGCCTGCCGCGACACCGCCTCGACGACTGCTGGGTGTGCATGCCCCAAGATGAGCGGCCCAGAGCCCAGCACATAGTCGATGTACTCGCGGCCGTCCACGTCGACGACTCGGCTCCCGAGCCCGTGCGAAAGCACGACCGCGTGCGACTCAGGCAAGACAAAACTCGTCACCGCGCCGCCGAGCACCGTCCGGCCGCGGCGTACCCAGTCGCTGTGCACGGCACTACGCGTTATCGGCACTATTCGTTCCCATTCCGCTCACGAACGTAACCGGCGACTCCGCCTGGCTGCGCTGCGTTCGGCGGCGTCGCCGACGGACGACACGCCGACCCGGAGCTGCAGCGCCCTCCGACGGGAGTGGCCAGTTGTGTAGCCACTTGAGGACGCGCGGCACCACATACGTCGTCGTCCCGACGACACCCGGAATGCGCTGCAGCTTCTCAGTGATGAAGCGGTAGAGGGCATCGACCGAGGGCACGAAGACCTGGATACTGATGTCGCGGTCACCGGTCGTCAAGCCGACGTAGGCGACCTCCTCCATCTCCACGAGTTGCTGGGCGACTTCTTCCAACCGGCCGGGTTCCACCTCGAGGAAAATGTCGGCCGTGACGTCGTAGCCGAGGGCGGACGGATTGACGATCGCAACGAGCTTGATCACGCCGTCCTGCACCAGACGATTGATCCGTGCCCGCACGGTCCGCTCGGCCACTCCGAGCCGCCGCGCGATCTCAGCGCTCGGCATCCGGCTGTCTTCCCGGAGCAGACGGACGATCTGTCGATCGAGCTCATCGATCGGTCGTACCATCGTTCCAGCGCTCCCCTCTCCGGTCGTCATCGACCGATTGCAGCACATACACTGTGCCGACTCGTCCAGCAGTGCACCGTCGCCTGCACGATCCCGGTTCCAGCCCTCACGGAGCTGAGCGCCGGTTCCGTCAGGAGTCCGCAGTAGTATACCCTGTTTCCAGCCCTCTCACCCCCTCCCGTGACCGGAGAACAACACTGACCGACCGAGAACCAGCAAGACCCCAGCAACGACTTCCACACCGACGAGGAAATAGACCCGCACTGCGACGGCGGCAACGATCCCGACGATCACTGCTACGACGCCGAGGACGAACGCCGGCATCCCACGCCGGATGGCGGCAAGCGTCGCCACAAAATGGAACGCGGCGGCACCGAGCGCCAGCGACAGAGCGCGTGGCGCCTCAGCACTGTGGAACCGATAGGCCAGCGAAGCCCAGAGGAGTGCGAGGGCGAGGAAACCGCCGCAGAGGACGAGCCACGTCCCGGAGAGCGAGGGCTGGTGCGGTTGCACGGTGCTGAAGCGTGGCGTCCACTTTCCCATCCCCGACATCCTTTCGCCTACCCGAACTGCCCAGCGTGCGCCATACAACCGACGGCTACCAGGAGCAGGCGCACGGCGTGCGCCACGGTGATCCCGCTCGGATCGCGGTCCGGTGCGATCTCCACAAGGTCGAGGCCGACGATCTTTCCCCGACGTGCGATGCCACACAGGAGGTCGAACAGTTGCCAGTACGTCAAGCCGCCCGGGGTCGGGGCATTGACACCAGGCATCAGTGCTGGGTCGACCCCGTCGGCATCGATCGTGACGTAGTAGCCTGCCGCATCGGGCAGCTGCTCGAGCACCCACGCGATTCCCCGCTCATGGACGACACGCGCGGCAATCAGGACGCTTCCCCACTCGCGCGCTGCCCGAAACTCGGTTTCTCGGCCGCTTCCCGCACCGCGCAGCCCGATCTGGACCATCGCGCGCACCCACGGCAACTCGCTCGCGCGCCGCATGGGGCTCGAAAAGCCCTCTCGGACCCCGTCGACCTCGTCTCGCCAGTCCAGGTGCGCGTCGATCTGCACCACGCAGAGGTCGCGAGAGCGGTCGAAGGCACGCAACACTGGGATGGTCACGGCATGGTCACCACCCAACACGAACGGGACCGCTCCGAGGTCGAGGAGGGAACGGACCGCGCGCTCGATCCGCACGAGGTTCCGCCCGTGGTCGCCGGGCGTGAGCGCGACGTCTCCCGCGTCGGCCAACTCGACCGTGCGCCCAGCGAAGAGGTCTCCGGCGAAATCGACGTCGTAGTTCCGGTAGTACGGTCGGACCGCGAGCGAGGCGTTGCGGAGCGCTGCCGGCGCCGCGGCGGACGGCAACTCGGGACCGAGGCCCGTGTAGGGCACACCGTAGGGCACTCCGAGAAATGCGACGTGGACCGCTTCACGCTGGGGGCAGAGGGAAGGAAGTCCGAGAAAGGTGGGGCGACCGGCCTCGACCGGTCGGAAGGGGGACTCGGAGCGGTCCGATCCGTACTCTCTGTCCATCAGCCCCGTCGCGTGCGCTTCACTTCTGCAGGATTGTGGCCGCTCAGGCGGCTGCCGTCAAGTGATCCTTCGCTATACTGGCGCTGTCGAACGCGTCACGAGAGGAGCGGCGAGCGGTGGTAGGTGGACACGATGCGAGCCGACTCGTCCGGGAACGGACGTGTTTTTCCAGCGACCGGCCAGAGTGGATCCGCCCGAGCTACGACGGATTCGGCATCGTCAATCTGCCCTGGTCGCTCCTCGCGGCGCTCGGCGTCGAGCCGACCGGTGTTCCGGTGGACCCGGCGCTCTGGCCGAGCGCGCTCGCCGCTGGGAGTGACGCTGTCCTCCTCCTCGTCATCGACGGGCTGGGATACGAACGAGTGGCCCGCGCGCTCGCCGAAGGAGAAACACCTGGACTCCAGCGGCTGGTGCGCGAGGGAACCGTGTTTCCCCTCACCTCCGTCTTCCCCTCCACGACGGTCGCCGCACTCACAGCGCTCGCGACCGGTGTCCCGCCAGCGCAGCACGGACTCCTCGGCTTCACCGTCTTTCTCCGCGAGTTCGGCATGCTCACCAACCTCCTCTTCTGGTCACCGCACGGGCGCTTTCCCAGTTACGCGAGTACCGGGCTCGATCCGCGCGCCTTTCTTCCCGTGCCGACGATCGCCGAACGCGCCGTGACAGCGGGCATTCGCACGACCGTCGTGAGCCCCGACGCATTCCGCGACACGCCGCTCACCAAGATGCAGGCGGCTGGGGCCGAGTTCGCCGGCTACCGCACCGCTGGCGAGTTCGTCGCCCGGATCCACGCTGCGCTCGCGCAGCCCGGCAAGTGTCTCGTCATCGCGTACTGGGACACGTTGGACACGTTGGGACACTTCGCCGGCCCCGATTCACCAGCGTGGAACATCGAGTTCCGCCACCTCGACCGCTTGCTCACCGAAGAACTCGTCGCTCACCTCCCGCGTCGCGACGTGCTGGTGGTCATCACGGCCGACCACGGGATGGTCAGGCTCGACCCGGAACGCCAGCGTCCCCTGCAGGACGCGGAACTCTTGTGTGACTTGGCGCTTCCTCCGGCGGGAGAACGGCGCGCCGTCTATTGTCACCCCCTTCCCGGCCGCGAGGCAGCCGTGGCCGAGCGGCTGCGCAGCTGGGCCGGGGCCGACGGGTTCCTCATCGAGCGCGAGCAGGCGTTCGAGGCGAACCTGTTCGGCCCACCACCCTACCATCCTGAAGCGCGGCACCGCGTCGGGGCGCTCCTGCTCCTCGCGGTCGGCCGGTCCGGCTTTCCCTGGGATCCCCCTGGAGTCCAACCACGCCCGTTCCTCGGAGCGCACGGCAGCCTCCAAGCGGCCGAGATGCTCGTCCCCTGTGTGGTCTGGCGGCCGTGACTCAGGAGCCGCGCGCCTGCAACCAGATGAGGGTGGAACCGAGGAACAGCAGAGCCGGGGCGACCAACAGACCGAGCACCAGGTACTGCCGCAGCGACACCACGATGCCGTACTGGTGCAGGCCGTGGTGCCGAGGCACTCGAGCCCCCGCCCCAAAACGACCATGTCAGTGGGGAAATCGAAGAGCGACCGAGAAATCTCGTCGCGGAGCGCCTTCCCATCCCAAGCACCGGACCAACGCGCCACCAGCCCGAGCACGAGTGCGCCAGCCAGCGCGCCTTGCCCGAGGGGAAAGCGTGACCACGCCAGCGGCGACGCAGGCGACCGCGTGGAGAGCGAGTGCACCGAGCATCCGCACCGTAGCTGGAGAGCGGCTCGATCCCACCCCGGTGAGTCTTTCGCCGGCAAAGCCTCCACGGAGATCGCGCCGGACCCACCAGAAGAACACCAGCGCATTGACGAGCACCGCGACCAGGCTGGGGAGCAAGAGGTAGCGGAGGAAGAGGGTCAATGCCGTCCGCTCGCCGAGGAGCGGCACGTGGATCGGGTCGCTTACCGGAAGCTGAAAGGAGGCGGTGTCTGCAGTGAACGTCGTGGTGAACAGATAGGGACGAGGCGCCAAGTCCAGGTGCAGGACGAGCGCGGCCACGACGGGCGTGAGCAGGAGCGCGGTCGCGTGGTTGGACAACGCGGCCGCGACCGCAGTCCCGAGGGGAAAGCTCGTTGCATACAACCGTCACGGCGACCTGTCGGCCCAGCGCGCCGCTGCAGCCGCCGAGAGGGTGAACACCCCGGCTCGGTCGGCCAAGGGAAAGGAGACCATCAGGCCGAGGAAGAAGAGGTAGACATGCCACTCGTGCAGGAGGTTCCTCCACGCCTCCGCCAGTGGCAGTAGCCCGAGGAGGAGCTCGAGCGTCGCTCCGGCCAGTGCCGCCCACCACTCCGAGAGGTCCCGCGGCCGCGTCAGGACAGTCACGAGCATCGCAGCGAAGAGTCCGAGTCCGCGGGCTCGCTCGACCGTTCCTCCCCCTGTCTGCGAGCGATGAGCCTATGAGAGGCGGCGAGCGAGTGTCACCTGACACCGCACCAGGGCGGTGCTACACTGACCGCCGGCGAACGGAAGCGAGGCCAGCCATGATGGAGACTCCGCCGGAACATGCGCTCGCGGACGCGCGGGCCCGCATCGTCCTCGATCGGTTACATGCGCAAGACCTGGCCGAACGGGCAGCCGGCCTGCCCCAAGAAGAGCGGATCCGCGCCCTTACCCCACCGACCGGTGCATTCCTGTACGCGACCCTCTTGGCCATCCGACCAGCCCTCATCTTCGAGGCTGGGTCAGCCGTCGGGTATTCGACGATCTGGCTCGCCTTGGCCGCCCGCGCGTATGGCGGACGCGTCATCGGCAGCGAGATCTGCCCCGAGCGTGTCGCGCTCGCCAACCAGCACCTCGCTGAAGCCGGCCTCGCTGATGTAGCGACCGTCCTCGAGGGGGACGCTGCCGAACTGGTCCAGCAGTTCGAGGGGATCGGTTTCCTCTTCCTGGATGCAGAAAAGGACGACTACGGTCGGCTCTTCCTGGCTGGCATCGACCGCGTCCTCCCAGGCGGGCTGATCGTCGCCGACAACGTGGTCTCGCACGACTGCCGTGCCTATCAGGAGTTGGTCCGCGCTCGCCCCGATGTGATCACCGTGACGCTCGCATTCGAGCGCGGCCTGGAGTGGACGGTCAAGCGCGGGTGAGCGGCCGCAGCAGACGGCACCGTGGCCCATACCTCCACGCCCGCCGTGGAGCCCGCTGCCGCCGGGCACGAGGGCAGGGCCGAGTGGACACCCCGTTCACTCCCCTCGGAGTAAGCGCGAGACTCCGGCTCCCCGACGAGTCAGTGCGAGCCTCTGCTCCCCGAGTGCCGCGCGAGCGCGACGCTGCATCGAACGAAGACACGGTTCGGAACCACTCTGGTAGACTCGTCTCCTGATGCAGCGGTGGAGGAGCGAGCGCCGATGACGGTCGAAGAGCTGCGGGCGCTGCTCGCAGCGATCGAACGAAACCCTGAACTCAGAGAAGAACTGCGGCGGTACGTCCTGACCCAGGAACTCCTCGCGTTGCCGGCTGCTTTCCTGCGACAAGAGCAGCGGCTGGACCGGGTCGAGAGCGAACTGGCCGATCTCCGCGAGGTCGTCCGTGCGCTCGCTGCCTCGAGCGAGCGGCACGAGGAGGAGCTGCAGGCACTCCGCGAACTCGTGCAGCGCCAGGACGAGCGGATCGCGCATGTCGAGAGCCTGTTGGAACGATTGACCGCGCTGAGCGAGCGACACGAGCAGTGGCTCGCTCGCCATGACGAACGGTTCGAGCAACTGGCCGCGCTGGCGCAGCAACACGCTGCGTGGCTCGCCCGTCACGACGAACGGTTCGAGCAATTGGCTGCGCTGGCGCAGAAGCACGAGGAGTGGCTCGCTCGCCACGACGAACGCTTCGAGCAACTGGTCGCGCTGGCTCAGCAACATGCCGAGTGGCTCGCTCGCCATGACGAACGCTTCGAGCAACTGGCAGCCTCCGCACAGCGCCACGAGGAGTGGCTCGAGCGACTCACCGCCCTCACTGAAAAGCACGAGGAGTGGCTCGCCCGCCACGACGAGCGCTTCGAGCAATTGGCGGCCTCTGCACAACGGCACGAGGAGTGGCTCGAGCGACTGACCCGCTTGAGCGAGCAGCATGAGGAAGAGCTCCGTGCGCTCCGCTCCCTCGTCACCAAGCATGACCACGATCTGACCCAGCTGCGCCGGACCGTCGGGTCGCTCAGCGAGGCGGTGGGGACGCTCATCGAGGCGGATGCTGTCGACGCGCTCCTCGACGTGCTCGAAGCGAAAGGGATCGCAGCCGAGGAGGTACCGACGAGCATCGCTGTCAACGGCGAACTCGACGTCGTGGCACCCGTCGTCGACCCGAGCGGACGCCGCTACTGGGTCGTGGTCGAGGTGAAGCTCAAACTCCACCCTCGCGATATCCGGAACTGGCACCGCAAGCTGCAGTCAAGCGCGTTTCGCGAACGGCTCGCCCAGTTCGGCATCCACCCGCCCTTCGTCGCCTACATCTACGGGCAGCGTATCTACCGGCCAGTACTCGAGACGGCGCGCGAACTCGGACTGGGTGTTTTAGCCCGGCGCGGCGAATACGTGACTCCAGCTGGCTTCGTGGAGTAGCGGCGAAGGACGCGATCGGAGCTATACCGAGACCGATTCCCGAGGACTGCGCCCGAACCAGCAGGGCACTGCGGTCTTCCGTCCGGTAACCAGCGGGTCGTTGGGACATGCACGCTTCCACTGCGCACCGAGACCCCGCGTCTCGCCGCCACGCGCGCGATACCCCCCCGAGTGTGCGCGGCACGCCAACGGTAGTACTGCGGGCTGTAGCGATCTGGTACTTCGCGACAGGAACCGCGCTCCAGCTCTTCCACACGGATCTACGGTCGGCGACAATGCCTGTGAGCGACACGCACGGGGGTGGCCATGCCGAGCGCGGACGTCATCGTGATCGGGCTGGGAGCGATGGGGTCAGCTGCCGCCTGGATCCTGGCGGAGCGTGGGCATCGCGTCGTGGGGTTGGACGCGTTCCCACCAGGACACGAGCGGGGATCGTCGCACGGCAAGACACGGATCATCCGCACAGCCTACTACGAGTCGCCGGAGTACGTGCCGCTCGTCCGCCGGGCGTGGACGCTGTGGCGCGAGCTGGAGACGGCGAGCGGCACACGACTCCTCCGCATGACCGGTGGGCTCTACATCGGTCGCCCCGACACGGAACTGGTACGCGGAACGCTGGCGAGCGCACGCACACACGGACTCCCCCACGAGTTCCTCGACGCTGACGAAGCGATGCGGCGTTTCCCCGGACTGCGGCTCGCGCCGGAGCAGGTCGCCGTCTACGAAGCGGAAGCCGGGCTGATCGATCCAGAAGCAGCGGTCCGCACCTTCGCAGACCGAGCGCGCGCGGCCGGCGCTCAGCTCTACTACTCCACCCCGGTGGAACGGTGGTCGACCGATGGAGACGGCGTGCTGGTCGCAACACCAGCCGGACGCTGGCATGCTGCGCGGGCGATCGTCGCCGCCGGAGCCTGGATGCCGCACCTCGTGCCGGAACTCGCGTCGCTCCTCACCGTGTGGCGAATCCTTCACGTGCATTTCCGGCCCACGGTCCCAGGCCGCTACGATGCGGCTTCGTTCCCCTTCGCGCTCTGGGAAGACGAGACCGGCATCTACAGCGCCTTTCCCGAACTGCCGGGGCAGGGGATCAAGTTCGGTCGACACGACACCGGAGAGGTCTGTACTGCCGAAACTGCCCGGCGCACCGCCTCCGAGCAGGAGATCCGCGAGCTCAGGGACCGGCTGACCCGCTACTGGCCGGACGCCGGTGGCCCGGTCCTGTGGTACCTCACCTGTCTCTACACGATGACTCCCGACCACCACTTCGTGCTCGACCGGCATCCGCAGGCGCCGCAGGTGGTCTTGTGCAGCGCCTGTTCCGGCCACGGCTTCAAATTCGCCCCGGCCATCGGCGAGCTCTTGGCCGACCTCGCGACCGACCACTTGGTCGCTGGTCCACCGCTGTTCCGGCTGGAGCGATTCGGCACGTGGCCACCGCAACCGAACGGACCGGCCGACCGCGCCGAGAGCGTCTCACACTGAGGAACTCTGTGCTGTTCTCACGTGTCCCCGATGCCGGGGCGAAGACTGCAGGCGACTCCTCGCCGCGCCTCATCTCCTGCCGCAAGCAGCGGAAGCGGCATGCCGCTGCAACGCCGCAGTCCACCGGCATGGTGCCAACGATGACCGGCCCATGCGGCTGTCGTGCCCGGCATCGAACCCGACGGCTCTGCCGTTCCGACCGCGCCCGAGCAACGTGCAGTGCCGCACGCGCGTGCGGATCGCAACCGGCACGCTGCTACCGTTCCTGCCGGCATGGACACCTGGCCACCGACCCTCAGTACGAGCACCTATCGCGCGCACCCGTCACTCCCCTCCGCTACGGGCGCGCAGGGCGCGTCGAACGGTACCGCACTGTTGCCCGCGTCATCGAAGGAACGGCACCCGAGAGCCCTGGGCACCTCGGTGAACCAGGCCAGGGGAACCGGTCGCGAGGGCATGCAGAACTCCGCTGCCGACTGCGAGGTACCGGCACCCGAGGTGGATATCGACGACCGACTCGCGCGACTGCGACCCCTCGCTGGACCGCTCGCCAGCACCGTCACCCGGCATCCCTGGAGTGCGCCGCCAGGCCGAGGTCAGCGAGAGCTCGGACGACCGAATCGTATGTCACCGGTCCGACCCACGCCTTGCGGATGATCCCGTTCGCGTCGACGAGGTAGGTCTGCGGGATACCGTAGACCTGCCAGTCGCGGCTGGTGGTACCGTCGCGGTCGAGCGCGATCGGGAAGGTCAGGGAGAACTCCTGGACGAACTGCGCGACCGTCTCCGGATCCTCCAGCTGGTTGATCCCGACGACCACCAGTCCAGCCGCTTCGTACTCCTGGGCTACCCGCTCGAGTTCCGGCATCTCCGCGCGACAAGGAGCGCACCAAGAGGCCCAGAAGTTGATGAGGACCGGCTGCCCGCGCAGTTCACTCAGCCGGATCTGGCCACCGTCCAGACGCGGCAACGAAAACTCGGGAGCTGGTGAGCCGACGGTGAGCGCCTGCGCGGCGAGGAAGTCACCAGCCGAAGGTACCGCGCGCCCGGGCTCCTCGCGCCGCACGTACCAGGCGAGGAACCAGACGGCGCTGACGAGGACGACGAGGAGAGCCAGGTTGACTCCGAGCAGGAGCCAGGGAAAGCCCGGCCGCTGCTCGGAGGACGGTAAGGTGGCGCGATCGTTTCGCCTGAGCAGACGCTGTAGGTTCATGGTCGCCGAGTCCTCCTGAGTGCTGCGCTCCCGACCCGAGAAGAGTGTAGCGCTCGGGTCACCGCGGCAGCGCAGTGCTACGCGGCGCGCAACGGTGGATCACCAGGCAAGCTCGCGATAGCCGCGATCGTAATAGATGAGCGGATCGTCGGCTGGACCGAGATCTAGGGCGACGACCTCACCGACGAAGATGGAGTGGTCGCCGCCATCGTAGCGCGCCCAGGGTCGGCACTCGATCCAGGCCAGGCACCCGTCGATCCGCGGTATCCCCAACGCCCCCACGTGATGCGGAAGGCGCGAGAAGCGACGGTCAGCCAAGGGGGCACGACCAGCGAACTGTTCAGCGAGAAACTCTTGATCCCGCGCCAAGAGATTGACCACCCAGCCAGAGTTCTCGCTCAGGAGCGCATGACTCTGCTGTTCTCGGCCGATGCAGACGAGGACGAGCGGCGGCTCGAGCGACACTGGACAGAAGGCCGTTACGGTGACCCCGTAGTACCCCTCCGGACTCGTAGTCGTCACCACCGTCACGCCGGCAGCGTGTCGCGCCATGACATCGCGGAAGCGCTCCGGATCGACCATAGCACACCTTCCCTCAGGACAGCGCTCTCGCGCTCTCCTCAATGATGGTCCGTCGACTGCAGGCGTAGGAAGAGACATGCGCTCGGAAGGCTCCGCCCCGCGGCAGCGGGTCCTCCAGGCGAACGCTTCCGCTCCACTACCGAATCACGATAATGGAGGCAGCAGCGAAGGGGGGCACATGGCACAGGTCGAGCGACCGGAGAGCGCATTCGTCTACGTCCAGGCGAAGCGTTGGTTTCTGCGCCAGGCAGGCACGGGAACCCCGATCGTTCTCCTCCACGGTATCCCGACTTCGAGCTTTCTCTGGCGGAAGGTCCTTCCCGTGCTGGCCGGGACGCACCGGGCCATCGCACCGGACCTGCTCGGGTTCGGGCGCTCCGACAAGCCAGCGCAGGGTATCCCGCCGGTCAGCGCACTCGCCGCCGAGTTGGCGCACTTGCTCGACCGGCTCGCCGTCGAGCGCACTGCGCTGGTCGGACACGATCTGGGAGCGCTCGTCGTAGCTGCCTTCCTCGAGCGCTGGCCAGAGCGCGTGACGCACGTCGTGCTGACCAATACGAGCTTTCGGCCGGAGCGATGGCGCGCTCCCTGGTACTCGCCGCTCCACCTCCTGCGCTTGCCGGTGCTCGGAGAACTCGCTGCAGCCGCGGCCTGCCCGTGGATGCTCAGGCTGGCCATGCGCCCCTACCTCGTCGATCCAGCTGTCCTGGACCGGGAGACACTCGCGGGCTATTGGGAACCGTTCGCACACTCGTTCCGCCGCATGCTGGTCCAGCTGGCACGTCGACCGCTCTTCACCGAGGAGGAGCTCGGGCGCTGGCAGCACGTCATCGCGGAGCACTGCCGCTCCGGAGAGCGACCACTCTTGATCGCCTGGGGCGCGGCCGACCCACAGTTTCGCCTCGACGAAGCCGGTCAGCTCGCGAGTAGGATCGCGGGAGCCCGCTTCCTCCCCTTTGTCCACGCGGGCCACTTTCTCCCCGAAGAACGGCCACGGGCGCTCGGGCGAGCGATCGCGGTGTTCTTGGAGCAGCCGACCGCTCTACCAGGGCCAGCCTAAGCGGCGACATCGAGCGCAGCCAGGATCTCCGCAGCGAAAGCGAGCGCATCGATGTAGGCATCGGTAAGCAGACCTGGCGCCAGCGGCAACGCAGGGGCCGCATCCCAGTCTCCCGTCTCGTATGCCAGAACAGCCCGCAGGACGAGACCGAGCAGCCCCTCGCGCTCGAGCAGTGCGGCCTCCACTTCGCTCGCCAGCGGTACCTCAGCCAACGCCTCGCGCAGCGGCCGATCGAGGACTGCATCGAGCACGGAAAGGAGTCCTGTGAGGAACGCCGCTTCGCGCGAAACCGAGCCGAGCGCACCGGCGAGGAGTTCGCACATGCGGGCACGCACCAGCGCGGTCCGGACGAGCTCGACCGGCTTGCGTTCCACACCCGTCAGCACGAGCACCGTGACCCAGGCTGCGACGGTGCGCAACCCGAGGACCAGCAAGGCCTGACGCAAGGATTCGATCCGGGTACGACGGGCGAACCAAACCGTGTTCACCAGCTTGAGCAGTTTGTAGGTGAGCTCGACATCCTGCGCGAGGAGCCGTTCGACTTCCTCGAAGTCGATCGCAGGATCGTACAAGCGAGCGAGCAGGACAAGCGCGGCGTTGGACACCGGCGTACGCTGACCGCGGACCAACACGGGGCGGAAGAGGAAGTCTCCCTGGAAAAGGTCGACACCGCTCTCGCGGGCTCGCGCGTAGACGACGTAATCCCGGATATCGGAGATCAGTACGCGCAACGTACCCGCGCGGTACGGGGCAACCAGCGCCAGTTGTTCCGAGAGCCACCCCTCGAGCCCGCCGGGACTACGCCGCATCACTGTCGAGGAGGGCACAGGCCAGCGGACGATGTCGCAGATCGAGAGCAGGTCTGGCGACAGCGAGCTGCCGCGCCGGCAGTCGAGCAGCAGCTGGCAACCTTGCGCCGCGAACTGCCCGAGGAGGGAAGTGAGAGATCGCTCCTGAACCTCCACTGGATCGAGAGCGAGAATCAAGCGTTCTGCCGGTAACACCGGCAACAGCTCACGGAACGTCGACGCGAGGACCGCGACGGGCAAGGAGAAGACCGCATGGCGCGACCCAACCACGGTCTCGAAACCGGTATCGACCAGTGTAGCGAGAAAGCGTTCCGCCTCAGTCGAAGGATCGCACGGCATGCCGCGGAGCTGGCCGTAGCGGAGTTCATAGGCGACCGTTTCCAGGTGTCGATCGAAGATCGGCTGCCGTGATAGAGCGATCTCGGCCATCGGACCGATCAAGCCGCCAGGGCGAGGTCGATCTCGCGCGCCAACGCGAGGGCGTCCAGGTAGGAAGAGGTCAAGAGCGAGGGCCGCAAGCCGAGTCTCGCGACGCGCAGCCAATCGCCACGTTCGTAGGCCAGCACAGCATCGAGGATAAGGCCGAGTTCGCCTTCGCGGGCGAGGAGTGCACGTCGGAGGTCCTCCGCCAGCGGGAGAGCGTCGAGGAGCTCCTCCATCGGTTGGTCGAGGAGCGCGTCCAGGACCGAGAGAAGACCGACGAGAAACGCAGACTCGCGATGCGCTCGACCCCGAGCAGCAGCGATCAGCTCGGCCATCCGCGCCCGGACGACCGCGGTCGTCAGGAGCTCGTGCGGCTTTTCCGGGACATCGGCCATCAGGAGCAACGTCACCCAGGCCGAAACCAAGCGGGTGCCCAAGAGAAGCAGCGCTTGCCGGATCGACTCGATGCGGCGACGCCCGTACCAGACGGAGTTCACCAGGCGCAGGACACGGTATGCGAGACCGGCATCGAGGGAGATCAGGGCCTCTAGCTCCGAGAACTCGACGTCGGGATCTTGCAAGCGCGCCAGGAGAAGCAGAAGAGCCCGGTTGGTCGGTGCACGCAGCGCGCGGACCGGACGTGGCAACGCGAGGAACGGCCCGGAAAAGAACGACACCCGCAGTTCACGACAGCAGTCGAATATCTCATAGGTTTCGATATCGGTGACCAGAAGCTGGCTGCGGCTCAGCCGAAAGCGGCTGACCGAGGTGCGCAGCTGATCCAGTGCAAGGTCGCGAGCACTGAGCACGACGAGATCGACGTGCTGGACAACCGTCTCCGCGTCAGGTCGTTCGCCTGCATCGACGAGGCCTACACGGAACCCGCGGGAGCGCAGTGTCGTCAGCGCTGCCTCGACCATGCGATGCTCGCTGCCCGGCTCAGCGACCACGACCGGCAGCAAGCGGTCAGGACCCGCCAACTCGGGCAGGAGGTCGGCGAACGCCAGTGCTGTCTC
>JBEPZP010000034.1:0-14217 GCA_041640735.1 Thermomicrobium sp. | reverse complement strand
GTGTGCGGTGGGAGTCCCTTGGCGCGTGCCGTCCGGATGTAGTCCTGCCCGAGCACCTCGAGCATGCCGGAGCGGACCATGCGTGTCACGATCGCCAGCGCTGCCAAACCGAGGACGAACGAGGGCATCAAGAGGTGCTTGAGCGCGAGGAGAAAAAGGCCGACGTCTCCGTGCAGCAACGCGTCCACCGTATAGAGGCCGGTGATCCGTGGCGGCTCGCGGACACCGATGGGCAAACGCTGACCGTCCGGCAGCAGGCCGAGTTGTGCGAACAACACGAATTGCAGAATCAAGGCGAGCCAGAACGAGGGGATCGAGAGCCCGAGGATGGAGATCGTCCGGGCGAAGAGGTCGAGCGCGGAGTTGCGGCGAACCGCCGAGAGAACACCGAGCGGGATCCCGGCGAGCACCGCGAACGCCATGGCGTAGAGCGCGAGTTCGATCGTCGCTGGGAGATAACGCGCCAAATCCTCAGAAACCGGCCGCCGCGACGTGAGCGACTTCCCGAAGTCCAGCCGCACGAGCCCGGTCACGTAGCGGACGTACTGTCTCCACAGTGGCTGGTCGAGGCCGTACTCCTGGCGGATCTTCTCGACCGCCTCCGGACTCGCCCGCGGGCCGGCGATGATCCGTGCCGGGTCGCGGGGCACGACGTGCGAGAGCGTGAAGGTGACGAGTGAAAGGCCGAGCAGAACGAAGACGAGGAAAAACAGACGCCGAACGACCAAACGTACGAGCATCTGCGCCTAACCGTCCGCCGTTCGCATCGTTCCCCTGCCACGCGATTCACGAAACGGGCACCGTGCTCAGGAGATGTTGCCGGACGAATGCTCAACGCGCGCCTCGGTTGCCCGATCGTGTCGACCGTGCTCACTGTACTGGGCTGACGGCGAGGCGTCAAGTCGTCGTCGCGGAACGCGTTCTTTTACAGTCCGTCCCGAGCGACGTCATCGTGCCAGCGGCGTCGTATGAGCATGCCGCCGTTCCACCGCGCTTCCAGCTCGATCTCGACGTGGAAGCGATCGGTACTGCTGTGGAACGCGAGGACCGCGTTCACCTCGGCTGTACCTTCAGGCCACGTCAAGCGCACGCAGTACTCGCCTTGCGCCCGACATCGAGCTGGGTTCTCGAAGTCGGCCCACACCGTCGCAGTCGTGTGCTCCTCGGCTGTGACGCGGCTCCCGAGGGGCCGAACGATTCCGCCTGCGCTTCGCTGGAGCGCCACCCGGCGTTCCAGATGGTCGACAATCTGCTCTAGTGTCGGCCTGGCCGACTCTGCCTCGGCCGTCTTCGGTAGTGCAGTCGGTGGTGACAGCTCGACCGAGTGGAGCTGCGAGGAGTCGACGAGGACGGGCAACCGCAACTCGAGCGCTCGTCCACCGACGCGGACGAGCTGACGGGCGCGGTAGGGAGCGGGCCAGAGGGTTGGAAAATCGGCACCGCTCACCGCCAGACGGAGACGATGCCCGGCTGGGACGGTATAGGCACACGCTTTGAGTGGGAGCTGGACGGGCATCCACTCACCACGCGGAAGCGGATCGTTGCGATCGAGCCCGTTACGGCGGGTGAGGTTGAGTGCTCCGCGCGTAATAAGGGTTACCGCGCCATCGGGCCAGACGTCCTCGAGACGGACGCAGAGGAAGGCGGTGCGGCACTCTGCTGCGACGAGAGCACAAAGGACGGGCATGCAGAGGATGCGGAGCGGTTCTCCGAGGGGCGGGGAGTCGAACGTGAGTGCGAAGCAGTCGTCGACACGCTGGTCGTCAGCCAGAGAATCCGGCGGGGACGTAGGGCACCAGGTCGGGCCAGCCAGCCCAACGCGCACGTCGTTGGTGAAGTGGAAATGTGCGTCACCTGGTTGTGGGGTGGGGCTGAGAGTGCGCTCGACTGTCGCGTACCAGCACTGATCGCGCACACCGGGCGGAGGCCACTGGTGGCTCGCGAACCAGCGGCCCGGCAGAGTCGACGGGAATCGCTGCGGCCGATAGGCCTCCTGCATGAAGATGCGGGCCATCGCTTCCTCGTCCGGTGTCTCCAGGAGCCAACGTCGCCACCAGCGGAGCTGTTCGGCGACGAAGTCGACCCGCGGGCCGACTGGGCTAGCGTCGGGTCGCTCGTGCGTCCATGGACCGATCAACCCCCGGCGCGGAACGGGGAGGTGTTCGAGCATACGCCAGGCAGCGTCGGTGTATCCGTCGTGCCAGGCACTGACCACGAAGACGGGGCAAGCGACTCGCCCGTACTGCGGTGCGAGCGAGCCGCGCTGCCAGTAGTCATCGCGTCGTTGGTGGCGGAGCCACGTCAGCAGCCACGGCTCGTGTCGCTCCACTCGTTCTCGCCATCGCGAAAGCCAGTCGCTCCCGGCGAGCACGGGGTCGGCCGGTAGGGCGGGGAGAGCGATCATCCACAGCGGGTAGCTCAGGAGTTCGAGCGCTTGCAAGCAGCCACCCCAGTAGTGGACGTCGGTCGCGTAGCGATCGTCGCTCCCAGCGTGCGCGACGATCGCCGCGAGGGGCGCTGGCCGTTCCATCGCGATCTGGAGGGCATTGAAGGCTCCGTACGACGTTCCCCAGAGGCCGACCCGGCCGGTGCTCCACGGTTGACGAGCGAACCAGTGGACGGCGTCCACGCCGTCAGCGATTTCAGTTTCGCTGTACTCGTCGAGGGCTGTTCCGTCCGACGAGCCGGTGCCGCGAACGTCGAGGCGGACGGCGGCGATGCCGTGTTGCGCCAAGGCGACAGGGACCTTCCAACGAACGGCTGTGAGGTCGTCTTTCCGATACGGCAGGTAGTCGATCACTGTCGGCCAAGGTCCGTCTCCGCGGTCCGGTAGGTAGACGTCGGCTCGGAGTGTGGTTCCGTCGCGCATCGGGACTGCGACGTGTCGGAGGACACGGACGCCTGGCCAGGGTGAGGGGGAGCCCGGGCCCGTCATCCCCTAGACCTCCCGCGCCAGCTTGCGGGCTGCCACGACGACCGGATCCCAGACCGGCGAGAACGGCGGCGCGTAGGCCAGGTCGAGATAGATGAACTCTTCGAGCGTCATGCCAGCAGTCAGGGCCGTAGCGACCGTATCGATGCGCTTGCCAGCGCCAGGGCCACCCACGATCTGAGCACCGAGCAGGCGTCCTGAGGGTGCTTCGGCGACGATCTTCACCGTCATCCAGGAGGCGCCCGGGAAGTAACCGGACCGTGTCGTCGAACGGACATGCCCTACCGCCACGTCGAAACCGGCGGCGCGGGCTTCGCGCTCTGTCAATCCGGTCCGTGCGATTTCGGTCTCACCGAAACGCGTGATAGCGGTACCGACGATCCCCGGGAAGCGTGCCGGGCGGCCGGCCAAGTCGAGCCCGCAGACGCGACCTTGCTTGTTGGCCGTGGTACCGAGCGGGAAGTAGACCGAGCGACCCAGAAGACGGTGGTAAGCGTCTGCACAATCGCCAGCTGCCCAGATACCCGGAGCAGAGGTGCGACAGCGGTCGTCGACGTGTATGGCGTTCCGTTCACCCAGTTCGATCCCAGCCTGGCGTGCGAGCTCGCTGTTCGGCTCGACGCCGATACCGAGGACGACGACGTCGGCCGAAAAGCGGCCGGCCGGTGTGACGACCGCGGCGACGCGCCCGGCCTGCGTCTCGAACCCTTCGACCGGGGTGCCGGTGTACAGGGCGACGCCGGCGTCACGGAGGGCGCGCTCGACCAGCTGCGCCATGTCAGCGTCCAACAACGTGAGCACCTGTGGAGCGGCCTCGAGCATCGTCGTCGGAATGCCGCGCGTGACGAACGCTTCCGCCACTTCGATACCGATGTACCCTGCGCCCACGACGACTGCCTGTCGCGGGCGCTCCCGAGCGATCCATTCGGCGAGCGCCAGCGCGTCGTCCATGGAATGGAGGGTGAAGATGCCAGCAGCATCGCGACCCGGAACCGGGAGTGTGCGAGGACGAGCACCGGTCGCGATCACCAGCCGATCGAACGGCTCCCGGTACTCTCGCCGGTTTTCGTTGTCCCATACCGTCACCTCGCCTCGCGCTACGTCGAGGCCGACGACTTCGCTCCGGAGACGCACGTCGATCCCGGCACGACGATGGGCCTCCGGCGTGCGGGCAACGAGCTGGTTCGGATCGTCCACGAGGCCGGCGACGAGATAGGGCAAGCCGCAGAGCGCGTAGGACGTGCGAGTCGTCCGCTCGAAGGCGACGATCTGCGCGTCCGGCAAGAGGCGGCGCGCCTGGGAGGCAGCGCTCATCCCGGCCGCGTCCCCGCCGACGATGACGATACGCTCGCGGTGCGTGCTCATTGCTCTCACCCCTCGCGGTACGTCTCAACACAACGGCCGTTTGACAGGAATCCCCGGGCGGCGCGGGTAGGCAGGTGGAGCGGGACGCTCGAGTTCGACGACGATGATCGTCGTCGGCGCGCCGATCAACTCGCGGCACGGCAGCGGCTCGACAGCGACGAGTCGGCCACCGAGAAGCGCCAGCGCTCGCTGGCTTTCAGCGACCTCCTGTTCGACCGCAGCTCCCTTCGGGAAGAGTGCGAGGCCGCCGACACGGAGGAAGGGGAGCGTGAGCTCGAGCGCCGTCGCGAGATGGGCGAGTGCCCGTGCGGTGGCGAGGTCGTAGCGTCCGCGGTGTCCCGGCTGGTGAGCGAGCACTTCGGCGCGCTCGTGCAACGCTGTCGTGCCGACCAACCCGAGGTCGCGGATAACGATCTCGAGGAAGCGGACCTTCTTGCCGACCGCGTCGAGAAGCGTCACCTCGAGCTGGGGGCGCATGATCTTGAGCGGAATGCCGGGGATGCCGGCACCTGATCCGACGTCGATGAGTCGACACCTCTCCGCATCCCCACACACGCGGTCGACCCACGGTAACAGCGCGATCGATTCGGCGAGCAAGCGCCGCTCGATCGATGGCCAGTCCGCCAGTCCGGTGAGGTTGATGCGTTGGTTCCACTCCAGCAAAAGATCGCCGTAGCGCCGGAACGCTCGCTCCTGGTCTGGAGTGAGCGGTGCGCCCAGCGCTCGGGCGACCTGCTCGAGAAGGTCGAGCGAGCGTGCCGACATGACTACGGTCGAGTGCTCGGTGCAGCGATTCGGCCGTGCGCTGCGAGGAAGGCGAGCGTGCGCTGGGCGATCGATTCGGCGTCGATGCCAGCTTGTCGCCGCAGCGAGGCCTGCGAAGCGTGGTCGAAGAAGCGGTCCGGGAGTCCGAGCCGGAGCACCGGTACGCGGACCTCTGCGTCGTTCAGCACCTCCAGGACGGCACTCCCGAAGCCTCCGGCCAGTTGTGCTTCCTCGACCGTGACCAAGGAACCGCACTCGCGCGCAGCGTCGAGGATGAGGGTGCGATCGAGTGGCTTGACGAAGCGTGCGTTGATGACGGTCGCCCGGATGCCGTGCTCGGCCAGGATGTCAGCTACGCGTTCGGCGGGCAGAACGGTCGCGCCCAAGGCGACGATCGCCACGTCCGGCCCCTCCCGAAGCAGCTCGGCGCGACCGATCGGAAGGATTCGCGGTTCGCCGAGCATCGGGACACCGACACCGCTCCCGCGCGGGTAGCGCAGCGCGATCGGACCGTCCTCATAGGCGATCGCGGTTGCCAGCATGTGACGGAGTTCGTCTTCGTCCTTCGGAGCCATCAAGACCATGTTGGGAATGCAGCGCAGATAGGCGACGTCGAACACGCCGTGGTGCGTCCGGCCATCCTCGCCGACGAGTCCGGCACGGTCCATGGCGAAGACGACTGGCAGCTTCTGGATGCACACGTCGTGAATGACCTGGTCGTAGGCACGCTGGAGGAACGTCGAGTAGATGGCGCAGACCGGACGTAGGCCCTGAGTGGCCAGACCAGCGGCGAAAGTGACGGCATGCTGCTCAGCGATTCCGACGTCGAAGAAGCGGTCGGGATAGGCTGCAGCGAAAGGAAGGAGCCCCGTCCCGTCGGGCATCGCCGCGGTGATGGCGACGATCCGCTCGTCCTTCGCCGCGAGCTGGACCAGCGTCTCGCCGAAGACGTCTTGGTAGCGCGGCGGACTGGGGGGAGCACCAGGAACTTTGACTGCCGCACTGTGGTGCTTGAAGGGATCGTTTTCGGCCGGCTGGTAGCCTTTCCCTTTGACGGTCAGGACGTGGACGAACACCGGACCGGGCAGCGTCTTGACGAGCTGGAAGGTCTCGATGAGTTCCCGGAGGTTGTGGCCATCGATCGGTCCGATGTACGTGAACCCCAGCTCCTCCCAGATCATCGTCCGGTAGACGACCTCCTTGAGGCCGTCGAGGAAACGGTGCGAGAGTTCGACCAGCCGCTCGCCCTGGGGGAGCCGCCGCAAGAGACGTTCGATCTCGGCCTTGGCGTGTCGATAGCGGGCGTCGGTCCTGATCCGCGTCAGATACTTGGCGATCGCTCCGACGTTGGGTGCGATCGACATCTCGTTGTCGTTGAGGACGACGATGAGCGGTACCTGCAGTGCGCCAGCGTGGTTGAGCGCCTCGTAGGCCATGCCGCCAGTGAGCGCGCCATCGCCGATGACAGCGACCGTGTGGTACTGCTCACCCCGCAACTTCCCTGCGATCGCCATTCCGAGAGCCGCCGAGATAGAGGTCGAGGCGTGACCGGCCCCGAACTGGTCGTGCGGGCTCTCCTCGCGCTGGAGAAAGCCGCTCAGTCCCCCTTCCTGGCGGATCGTATGGAAGCGATCCCGTCGGCCGGTGACGAGCTTGTGCGGATACGCCTGGTGCCCGACGTCCCAGACGATCTTGTCGCGCGGTGAATCGAAGACGTAGTGCAGCGCGAGCGTGAGTTCGACGGTCCCCAAGTTGGGTGCGAAGTGTCCACCCGTCTTGCCGAGGACGACTTCCACGATCGCCTCGCGGATCTCCTCGGCGAGTTTCTCGAGCTCTGGGAGCGTGAGCTGTTTGAGGTCCTGTGGGCTGTCGATCCGTTCCAGATACATGGCGTTCTCCCTCGCGCAAAGCCATCGCCCCCACAGGCGGGAGCGCGGCGGTGCGGGACAGGCTGATCGTAACAAGTCGCCGTATCGGCGTCAAAGTCCTCCGATGGCGCTCCCGGCATCGCGTGCGTTCTGCTGTGTGCGCAGGGAGCGTCCTCCGGTCGCACTCGCGGCATCGCTCGGTCGCGAGGGTGCGAGCAGCGAATCCCGGAACTCCACGGGGAGAGCACGGTGCTCTCCCCGTGGAGGTGTGAGTGAGGAGGCAGGGACGTTCAGCTGTGGCTGTAGACCCACATGCCTGAAAGGCCTCGCCAGCTGCTCCGATCGGGGTTGCTGTCGTGCTCGCCCCTGTATGGGGCGAAGAAGCCGTGGTGCCCGCGGCCCCAGCCGCCGTGTCGCCCGAAGCACCCGACGCCGACCTGGTCGAGCAGGTCGTCGAGGTTCTGCTGGACGGACTGTACGGCTCGGTCAGCTCGGTCTTGTGTGAGGACCCCCTGCTGCACGAGTGCGTCCGCGTTCTGGCGCGCCGTTTGCAGGAGCGCGTTCTTCAGAGTATCGCGCGAGACGTTCCGCTCGCTCGCGATCTGCGCGAGCGACTTGCCTTCGCGGAGATCAGTCATGAGCTGGCTGGTCGTCAGCCCGAGCGTGTCAGCCGCAGTGCTCACCACGTCGGTCGGTGGGAGGACCAGCGCTCGATAGCACCGCTCCTGCGCCCTGGTCGTGAGGAATTGACGGATCCGGTCGGCTTGGTTCTGGTCGACGATCCCTTCCTCCACGAGGGCGTCGAGGAGGTCGCTCAAGCGTCCCTCACCGCGCGTACCGATCGCGGCACACGGATCGGTGGCGCTGGCTGCGGCGGGTTCCGGCGTCGCCGTCTGCGCGACAGCGAAACCCGAGGTCGCGACGAGAGCGAGGAGCGCTCCGACCAGCAACGCTGTCACGACGAGCGTGCGGCGACGAACGATCGTACGGCGCATAGTTGCACCTCCTGAGTCAGTCATGCGCGACGTACGCGGGGAGGGCCAGCGTGACGGTAGTTCCTCGGCCAGGCTCACTCGCGATCGTCACATTGCCACCGTGCACCTGCACGATCTCGCGGACGATGGCCAGCCCGAGTCCGAAGCCGACCGCATGCTCGCTCGGTCCCCGCGTGAACCGTTCGAAGACGTGCGGCAGAACGTGGGGTGGAATACCAGGTCCGGTGTCCTGGATGGTCAGGCGGACCATGGGTCGCTCCCCAGCGGGGAGCGTTGCCATGATCCTCAGGTGTATCGCCTCGCCTCCGTGCAGGATCGCGTTCTGTACGACGTTTTCTACCGCCTGTTCGAGTAGATCCGGGTCACCTGCCGCGGTCAGGGACTCCGGGACGTCGATCGAGAGCGCGATGCGGCGCTCGGCGAGTGTTCGTCGATGCCGTGTCAGAACGCGCTGCACGAGGGATGCGACCGGTACCGGTTGGACCTGGAGGGCGACCTGGCCGGACTCCAAGCGGGTGAGTTGCAGGAGGTGGGTGAGCAAGCGTGCGGCACGCTCGCTTTCGTCGACGATGAGCCGCAGCGCTTCCTCCCGTGCCGCCGCGTCGTCGATGAGCCCCTCCCGCACGGCGTGCGCGTATCCCTGTATCACCGTGAGCGGGGTGCGCAGCTCGTGAGCCACATTGGTGAGGAGCGTGCGCTGGCTCTCGACGAGCCGCCGGAGGTTGGACACCATCGCATTGAAGCTCCGGACGAGGCGCGAGACCTCTTCCGGGCCCTCCCCTTTGGCTTCCCGGTCGAGATCCCCGCTGGCGATCGCGTCGGCGACGCTCGCTAGTTCCGCGATCGGGCGGGCGATCGAACGGGAGAGGAACCAGGTCACCAAGAGGGAAATACTGAGTCCGGCCAGCACCGCGAGCCCGAGCCCGGGGAGAAGCGTGCGCGCCAGGAGCCGCGCCGGTGTCGCTGCCAGCACCACGAGCGAGGCATCGGGAATGCTCGCGAGCGGTGCCACGGCTACCGCGTAACCGTCGATGCGCCCGACCGAGCGGACGAGTCCCTGATTGCCGCGCCGCGGTCGTGGGCCAGTCATCGTCCGTTCGACGATACCGGCGATCGTCCGGCGCGTCCCTTCGGGGAGTGGCTCTTCTCCCGAGTCGGCGAGAATCGTCCCGCGCGAGTCCATGATCAGGAGCCGCGTGCCGGTACGCTCGCTTAGTTCGTGGAAGATCTCTTCGCCCAGGAGCGGCCGCAGTCCTGGGCGTCGATAGACGGTGTCGATACCGGTGACCAGCTGTGTCGTCAGTTCCTCCAGCTGGCGCTGCTGGAGGACGCGCTGCGCGTGAGCGACAGGCCAGATCGCTGCCGTGGCTGTCGTGGTCACCATCACGAGCATCACCGCCACGAAACTGACGAACAGCCGGGCACGCAAGCTCCTCATCACGGTGCGCCCTATCCGGCAACCGGAGTGGTTTCCACCCCGTCTGCCACGCTCGAGTCTAAGTGCGGTACGTAAACCGGACGTAACACGATGCTCAATGTTCGCTGAGATGCAAGCGATAGCCGACGCCGCGCACGCTGTCGATCCGGACACAGCTGCCCGCCAACTTCTGGCGCAGGCGGTTGACATGGACGTCCAACGTCCGTGTCTCGCTGTCGAGGAGTTCGTTACCCCAGACCAGGCGCAAAAGACGTTGCCGGGGGATCACTCGTCCTGCTGCGGTCGCGAGCGCTAACAAGAGGTCGAACTCCCGTGGCCGGAGAGCGATCTCCCGTTGGCCGACGAAGACCCGGCGTCCCTCGCGGTCGATCCGCAGGTCACCGACGGTCAACTCCTGCACTGGCGTGCCGGATGCACGGCGCAGCAAGGCCCGGACCCGCGCGACCAACTCGTTCGGTCTGAACGGCTTGGTAACGTAGTCGTCGGCCCCGAGGTCCAGCCCTTCCACGATGTCCCGTTCGTCATCCAGCGCTGTCAACATGAGGATCGGCGTCGCGTGGCGAGTGCGGAGTACGCGACAGACGTCTCGACCGTGTGTTCCAGGAAGCAGGAGATCGAGAATGACGAGATCCGGGTGTTCCCGTTCGAAGGCGGCGAGCGCCTGTGTCCCGTCCGCGACGGTTACGACGGAATGTCCCTCGCGCTTCAGATACAGTTCGAGGAGTCTCGCGATGCGGGCGTCGTCTTCGACCACCAGGATGTGAGCCATTCCGGGCCTCAGGGCACCGCTGGAAAACCGGCCAGCGCTGCGACTTCCCTGGACGATCCTATCAAGACGAACTCGGGTTGCGGCGGTAGGGCGACCCGCCGGTAGAGGAGGAACGAGATATAGGCGCGCCAGGCGCGAGGATCGATCGATCCGAGCGCGAGGCGCTCCCGGGACGGTTCCGCCAGCGCAGCTGGCGGCAGAAGCCGGTACGGTACTGGTTGCCACACCAACTCCGGGCGCGTCGCGGCGACGGACGCTTCGTCCCATCGAGAGACGATCACGACATCAGCACGAGGTGCAGCCTGTACCAGGGAGTCGGACGGCACGAGCTCCAGGTTCGGGAAGTCGCGGAGGTACCATGCGAACGGTTGCGCGATCTCCTCGCTGACGACGATCGACAGGCCGTGCCCGCCGGTCGGATCGCGCGGGTCGAATCGGCTCATCGTGAGGTCGATGCTGGCCCGACGGATGCGATCGACCATGACGACGATCCCCGGTGCGCTGTCGTGTGCGTGCAAGAGACTTCCCGGCCGGTAGGTCGTCGTCGCGTTAGCCAACATGGCGTTGCGGGTAGCGAGCACCGCCAGCGCGAGCACGAGGAGGACGAGCGGAAGCTTACGAGCAGCTGTCGCCTGGATCCAGAGGCTTCGAAGTACCCACACCGCGGCGAGAAGCAGGAGAGCGAGACTGAGCGATCCGGCGAGCCAGAGGATGACATTCCCACTGATGCCTGAGAGGAGACGACCGATCAGGCTCAGCGCGATGAAGACGACGATCGCTAGGGCGCCCAACGCGGCAGCGTTCCAGCGCTCGAGGAGGCTCTTCCAAGGGACAGCACCAGCGACGTATGCCGATCCGAATCCTCCGAGCAGACCTGCCGCGGTGACAGCGAGCGCGAGGGCACTGGGGGACCGGTGACCGATCGCCAGCGCGTAGAGGAGCGCACCGGCGAAGACGAGCACGAGCCAGCGCTTTTCGCCGCTGCGCAGGAGAAGGACGACACCGGCGAGAGCTGAGAGCAAGATCGGTACCTCGTCGGTCGCTAGGAGCACGAGTGGCCAGGTCCAGTCGCTGCCGAAGGCAGCCAGATGCGAGCGCCAGAGAGTCGAAAGACTTCCGACGACGAAGCTGGCGAGGCCGGACGGGCGGGTGAAGAGCAGCGTGCTCACCAGACCGATGGTGAGAACGATGGTGGTGACGAGCGGAACGGTGCGGACAGGGTCGTGGCGATAGCGCACGACGCTGCCCGCGGTCAGCAGAACGGCGACGGGCCAGCCGAGCGGATGACAGAGTGGCAGGAGCCCGATGAGTGACCCGCTGAGCAGCGCGCCAGTGCTGCTGGGGTTACGGTTGAGGATCCCCCCGGCGAGTACAGCGAGAGCCACGAGCATGATGGCCCCGTCCAGCCGAGTGCTGGCGACGACGAGCGTCGGCGACAACGCGAACAGCACTGCTGCCGCATAGGTCGCGCGTTGACCGAGCGAGCGGGCCAGTAGGGGAAGGGTGACGAGCAGGGAGAGCCCAGCCAGCAGACTCGGCAGGCGAGCCGCCCCGTCACCAGGACCGAAGAGGAAGAACGAGAGAGCCGCCAGGCTTGTGGGGAGCGGCTGCGTCCAGCCGCCCGACGAGAGGTCGCCGCCGGTCACGATCGCGAGCGCGTCGCTGGCGAGCGTCGCTTCTAACGGTGAGAGTGGATAGGTGCGCAGGCCATAGAGGCGGACCGCGAGCGCGACCGCGAGCACGACAAGCCACGGTAGAGCGCGCGCGATGAGCGAGTCGAGCGGCACACGCCGATCGAGGAGACTCACCGTTCGCTGGTTCGGCGCGGGCGACGGTGTGGTCATGGAGTATCCACCCCTTCGCGTGGAACCGGTGCGGCAGGGAGCACTGGACCGAGACGAGGTTGGTCGATCCGTATCTCGCGGAATGCTGGTACGAGGTCGTTCCGCACGTAGAGGCGGAACCGATACGAGCCGATGGGCGAAGGAAGCTCCCGCAACGTCACTAACCGGAACAGTTTGGCTTGTTGATTCGGTTCGCGTGCTGTCACCAGGCTCCTCCACACGCTCCGGAGAACGTCGAGGAGCGAGTAGGGGGGCGGGTCGTCGGTTTGGAGATTCTGCCGCGACGGTGTCTTCAATTCCGGTGCGATAGCGAGGGCCCGGTAGGTCGTCTCCTCTGGATACCACCAACGCATCGGGTACTCGAATGCCGTGTACTGCGTCCGCAAAAGCGCGTCCGTTTCGGGACGGAGGTACTCGAGCGAGTAGAGCACGATCGGTGGAGGCTGTTCGGGGAGTGTCGAGAGCGTGGTGCCGAAGTACCGGCGGTTGGGGAATTCGCGGAGATACCAGTTCATCGGCCACTGTGTGCCGGAGTCGTACCAGATACCCAAGTATGGACCACCGGTGAGTTCGAGCGAGAACCTCTCCAGGTCGCGAACCAGCTGCACGACGTGTGGGGATGTCTGGACGTAAATCAGCATGTCGCGGGGCACGTCGCCTTCGCGGAAGGTCACGCGCCATCCGGCGTGGACCTGGAAAAGCACGGCGGCCGCGATCCATCCGAGAACGAGGAGCCGCGCGTACGGGCGCCAACCGCGGTCGACGAGTGTCGCCAGCAGCCCGATGAGAGCGGCGAGGAGAGGTATCCACGCGAAAGGCAGCCAGAACGACGCTTCCGGACGCATGGTGCGCACCGGGAGGCCAGTCGACGTATCGTAGGGTCCAGCAGTCAGCCAGGCCATCCCGAGGTACCACTGAGCGAGCAGAACGACAGTGAGGAGCGGGAGACCGAGTGCTATACGGCGTTGCATCGGTTGGAAGGCAGACCAGTTGTGTTCGAGCCACTCCAGCACCCGACCGAAGAGAGCACCAGCGAGGAGACAGAGCGGTACCACGATGTGGATGACGAGCCACGGCATCTTCTCGCCGGCCCACGAAAGCACCGCGAGCATGACGAGGCTCCAATAGACGAGGAGGGCCGTCGTCTGCCACCGTACCTCGCTCGCCCGCTGTGCCTCTCCGCGCACCACTGCTCGCGCCGTCATGACCAGGCCGATCGGGAGGGCGAGGACGGCGATGGGCTCGTACTGCGGCATCATGACGAGATAGTAGAACCAGGGTTGTTCGCCACGTTGGACTCCGTGCTGCCCGAGCCAATACCCGATTGCGCCGACGGTACCCGTCGCGATGCCTCCGAGGTTCGTGAAGAGGCTCGTGTGCAGGGTGACGAACAGCGCGGTGCCGATGCTCGCCCCCCAGGCGAGGCCGACCCGGTCGCGCACGGCGTTCGCGAGTGCCCGCGCGACCGATCCTGGAGGTGCACTGGCGCGCAACCAGTCGGTCCAAGACTGTTCGGCTGGACGTGAACGGGCGAGGAGACGCCAGCTCCAGACTCCCCAGAGCAGTGCGAGGGTGAGTGCCGAGAGCGTGATAGGGTGGGTGAGCAGTCGGATAGTGAAGGTGACGATGGCATCGCTGGTCGGATACTCCCAGGGGATCGGTGGTAGCCCCGGGACACCGAGGCGCTCGAAGACGAGGAGAAGCATGCCGAACAGAAAGAGTGCTGCCCCGGTCGTCGCGAACAGGACCGGCGCGATCCGGGCAGCGATGGCCAGAGCGATGAAGGTGACGAGAATGAATGCGGAAACGAACGTTACCTCGTGGGTCGTCAGCATGAATGCGCCGCTCACCAAAAGCCCGACGAGCCAACGACGCTCGGGCCGATCGACGTACCGTAGGAAGCACGCGAACAGCGAGACGGTAGCGGTCACTGCGAAGATGTCGTGCCGGATGAAGCGGCTGAAGTAGAGGACAGACGGTGAGACGAGGAGGAACAGGCTCGCTGCCAGCGCACCCCAACGGCCGAGGAAACGCTCTCCTCTGAGAAGTGCCGGAAGGAGAACCAAGATGACCCCGAAGAGAGCGGCGGGCACGCGTGAGGCCCAGTCGCTGCTACCGAGGAGAAGGTACGCGAGCGCGTCCAGGTGGAAGAGAGCGGGCCCGTGCATCATCGGGTGATGGATGTACCCGTTGCCTTGTTCGTAGACCCAGGAGAAGTACGTGTGTAGCGACTCGTCATGG
>JBEPZP010000033.1:0-14759 GCA_041640735.1 Thermomicrobium sp. | reverse complement strand
GAGTGCCTCCGTCGATCGTATTGATGTTGTTCGCGAAGGCATGCGTCGATTCAGCGAAACCATCCGTGTACTGGGTCGCTACTTCGACGATACATCCGTTGACCTCGCGCTTCACGTAGAACGGGTGTGGTTGCAGGACTTCCTTCGTGCGGTTCAGGTGACGCACGAAGGAGACGATACCGCCCTCGAAGTAGAAAGTCATCTCGCGGTCGGTGCGCTCGTCGACGAAGCGAATCGTCAAACCGCTGGTGAGATAGGCGATTTCCCGAAATCGTTGCAGCAATACATCGGCTTGGTAATCCAGGGTGCGAAAGATCTGTCGATCCGGCAAGAAGACGGTTTCCGTACCGTGGTCGTCGGGATCGGTCTCGCCGATCACCTCGACGGGAGTCGTCGGTACGCCGCGAGCGTATCGTTGGCGAAAGATTTTGCCGTCACGGCGGACCGTCACCTCCAGCCACTCCGAAAGGGCATTGACGACCGAGGCACCCACGCCGTGTAACCCGCCCGAGACTTTGTAGCCACCGCCCCCGAATTTGCCGCCGGCGTGGAGTGTCGTCATGATGACCTCGAGGGCCGACTTGCCGACCTTGGGGTGAACGTCGACCGGGATACCGCGCCCGTTGTCACGCACCCTGACCGATCCGTCGGCGTGAATGGTCACTTCGATGCGGTCGCAAAAACCAGCGAGTGCCTCGTCGACACTGTTGTCGACGATCTCGTAGACGAGGTGGTGGAGACCACGCACATCGGTGCTTCCGATGTACATACCCGGGCGACGGCGAACCGCCTCCAGGCCTTCCAACACTTGGATCGTACTAGCGTCGTATCGTGTGTTCGTCTGCGTCATGGATGGCGACCCTCTTCTTCCGTTGGCTGTCTGTCTCGCTCCGCTCGTGAACGGCTCCCCTCCCGGCGGAGGACCTGCACGATTCGTTCCCTGTAGAAGAGAAGGCTGGCGACCGTCAATCCTGTGGCGACGTACGCGTAGCTGAGTAACGCGAACGGAACTGCCAAAACGTTCTCGACGAAGACGCGCAAGGCCAGCGGTAACCCGAGCTGGATGATGGTCACTGCGAAGACGAAGCGGAGAGCCGAGCCTAACGCAACGCGGAAGATCCCCAGGCTGTAGGCGATGGCACGGAACGGTCCCGCCCCGCTCATCACGATCGCATCTTCGACGAAGAACGTTCCGAAGTAGAACGCGATACCAGCGACGAGGAGGGCGAACGTCAGGAGTTGGAGTGCCACTGCTTCCAGGCCGATGACTGCTGCGCTGAGCAGCCCGAGACTCGCAGTGAACCCGAGCCCGAGAAGCACGAGCATGAGCAGCCCCAGGTACGCAAGCAGAACGCCGGTGTTGCGCACGACGGCACGGCCATACCGCCGACCGTGGAAGCGCTCTCCCCGGACCACGCCCGCGAGCAGTGTCCAGTAGGCCATGCTCACGACTGTACCGACCAAGAATGCTGCGGCGGCGACGACCAGCGCCTCGGGAGCGGTGAGTCGGATCACTACCGGAGAGAACGGCAGTGCGATGCTCTGCGGGCCGAGCGAGGTGAGCAAGCTCGGGAGGAACAGTGCACCAAGCAACAGGAGATCGAACCCGTCTCCGAGAGACCGCAGAGCCGTTATCTCCTCCGGCTGCAAGGCCCCCGTGCGTGCGAGCGCGTCAGCGAGCGACGCCGTCAGGTCGGTCGCTGCGAGCCGGGGTCCTAACCACAGGAAAGTGTCCAGAAGGACGATGAACCCGATCAAGTACGGCCGACGGTTGACGATGGCGAAAGCATTTCCGAGCGTCTCGATGACCCCCGAAGCCGTCTGATCCCGCACTGGGCGTGTGGGTACCGCTCCCACGCTACCTCCTGACTCAGGCCAGCCCGAGTTCTCGCAGGCGCTCGTCACTGATGCCGAAGTAGTGTGCGAGTTCGTGGAGTACAGTCTCACGGATCAGTTGTTCGAGTTCCTGACGCGTTCGGGCTGCTCGACAGAGCGGTCCTTGGAACAAGGTGATGACGTCAGGCGGCACCATGCCATAGGCGCTCGTCCGTTCCGTCAGCGGTATTCCCTCGTACAGTCCGAAGAGCGTACCGCCGCGGATGCTCAACAGTCGTCGGTGCCGCACTCGCGGTTCTCGCTCGATAACGATGCTGACGTTCTCCAGGGCACGACGAAAAGGCTCGGGCAGTGTCTCCAGCGTCTCGAGCACGATGGCTTCGAATGCCCGTCGGCTCAAGAAGACTGGCACATCACCCCCTGTCGCTCAACCCGAACAAGTATACCAAAATCGCTTCTTCCCCCTCAGGGTAGCTGTAGAGCGTGCTCGAGCAGCGCGCGCCCGATCGGTAAGGCTACCTGTGCTCCCGACCCCCCGTGTTCGACCACGACCGCCACGACGAGTCGTTTTCCGTCGCGCTCGGCAAAGCCGACAAACCAGGCGTGCGGCGTTCGGTCTCCGACTTCCGCAGTGCCGGTCTTCCCGCCGACGGTCGCTCCCTCGATCCTCGCGTCCCGCGCGTATCCGTGTTCCACCGACCAAATCATGAGATCGCGCAGTGACCGCGCCGTCTGCCCGCTGAACGCTCGACGCCAGACTGCTGCTTCGTGCTGCTTCGCGACCGATCCATCGGGACGCCGGACTTCTTTGACGAGTGCCGGTCGCGGTATGTCGCCGTCGCGTAGCACCGCCGCAGCGACCAACGCCATCTGCATCGGAGTGACGAGCAATTCTCCTTGTCCGAATGCTGTCTCGGCCAAACCAACCTGGGACGTGAGGAACGTCGGTGAACGCGCCAACTGGCTGGGTGCGACTGGCAGCTCGAAGGGAATCGGCTCTCCAAAGCCGAGCCGCGCGGCCATGTCCTCCAGGCGCTGTGCCCCGACTTCCAAGCCTACCTGTGCAAAAACGACATTGAGCGAGTATCCGTATCCCTCGCGGAGCGTGAAGCTGACACGATTGGGGTCGGGACGATTGCGCTCGATGATGACGCGCGAATCGATGACCAGTGCGCCATCGTCGCGATAGACCGTATCCGGTTGAGCAACGCCGAACTCGAAGGCTGCCGCTGCAGTCACCGTCTTGAAGACGGAACCGGGTACGTAGAGGCCTTGCAGCGGCCGGAGAAGGAGTGGCCCACGCCCGTCCTCCTCCAGCGCCCGGAGGTAGTCCCGAGCCTGTTGCACGGTCTCCGACGACGCCGCGACGGGAACGCTCAGTCGGTTCGGATCGAAGGCAGGCGAGGTGACGAGAGCGAGGACTTCACCCGTATCCGCGTTCAGCACGACCGCGCCGCCAGCTCGGTCACCGAACAGCGACTGTCCGAGCTCCTGTAGGCGTGGATCCACCGTTAGGACGACGTCATTCCCGCGACGGCTACGGTGCAATACGCCGTCCAACCAGGTCTGCCAGCTCAAAACAGCGTGTCCGGAGAGGACATCGTCGAAGCGTCGCTCGACACCAGCGGCTCCGTAGAGTCCGGGCGAGTAGTAGCCGGCAAGGTACGCAGCGGTACCCTCGTACACCCGGCGGCGACCGCCGCGCTCGTCGACCTCGTCGCGCGCGATGATCGTCCCGTCGCGGAGGAGAATTCGCCCCCGTTCGCGCTGTCGCTCGGCCACGTACTGGCGGACATCCACGATGCCGCTGGCTGGATCGGCTGCTCGAGCGAAGATCCGGTCGCGGTCGAGGAGTTGTGCCCGTAGCACTTGGACGGTCACCATTCCGAAACCGACTACCAACACCAAGCCGATATGGACGATCGCGCGTCCCGCCTGTCGGTGTCGTGGAAGCGCGGGCCAGAGTGCCACGACCCACAGCCCAGCGACCACCGCGAGGACAGCGAACCATCGGGGGTCGGTACGATCGGGCGTGCGCGCCACGCCGTAAGCGATCAGTAGGACGGAAGCGAGCAAGGCAGTCGCCTGCAGGAACGGTCGCATCACCATCGATCCCGCGTCAGTTCACTCGCTCGCACCAAGAGACCGAGGATGAGGAAGTTCGTCACGAGCGAGCTTCCGCCTGCACTGATGAAGGGCAACGTAATCCCCGTCAACGGAAAGAGACGGACGTTCCCCGCGAGGATGATGAGTGCTTGCAAACCGATGACCGACACGAGACCGATGCTCAGGAGCCGAGCGTAACTGTTCTTGATACGGGCTGCGACGAAGAGACCACGCATGACGAGCGCCACATACAAGCCGACGACGGCGATGGCTCCGAGGCTACCGAGTTCTTCCCCGATCGCTGCGAAGACGTAGTCCGAGGCAACGACGGGGATCGCTTGGGGATAGCCGAAGCCCAAGCCGCTTCCCAGGATATGCCCGTGGGCAAACGCGAGGTCAGCCTGTACCGGCTGCAGCCCCAGGCCAGTCGGGTCGGTCCAGGGGTTCAGCCAGATCTGTACTCGCTGGCTGACGTGGGGAAAGAGCCGCAGCGCGACGACGACCGCAGCTGCGAACGCGCCGAGACCGGCCAGCACGTACAGCAAGCGCTCCGACACCACGTACAACATGACCAGGAAGATACCGAAGAGCAGTAACGCGTTTCCGAGGTCGTTTTGCAGCACGACGGCGAGGACGGAGAGACCCCACATCGCCGTCAGGGGAATGAGATAAGGCAGCGGGGGCAGCGCAATCGGCCCGAGCCGGTAACTACTCGTGATGAGCTGACGATGATCGTCCAGGTAGCCAGCGAGAAACAAGACCAACAGAACCTTGACCAGTTCGCCCGGTTGGACCGTCACTGGACCGAGGTCGATCCACAGCCGTGCACCCGAACCCAGATCGGTGCCGAACACCATCGTGAACACAGTGAGCACGACGGCTGCGATCGCCCACGTGTAGCGCAACCGCCGCAACGCGTCGAAACGCCGAACCACCGCAACGGTGACCCAGAAGGTCGCGAAGGCGATGGCCAAGTACACCAGCTGCCGTTGACTGAGAGAAGCCCAGACTCCTGCTTCCGGAATGGCAGGGCTGAGCCGTTGACTCATCAGTAAGCCCAGACAGCTCAACATGACGACGATCGGAAACAACAGTTCATCGCCGCGGATGCGAAGCACGGTGAGCCATATGCTGGTTGCGAAGGCCATGGCGATGAAGGCGAGGCTCAAGGTGAGGTCGCTCCAGGACCACTCGGTCCGACCACTGCGTGCGAGGTAAATGGTCAGCAACCCCACCAGCGAGGCGGCCGAGGGGACGACGAGCAACTGGAGTTCCAACCAGCGGATGCCGACGCTCTTCCCCATGGGTCAGGACGGAAGGTACTTGCCCAGCAGCAGCTCGTAGCGCTCGCGGAGTTCCGCTGGCACCGCTTCTGGACGAGTGACGATCGCGTATTGCAGTGCCGAATGGCATGTGCACTGGCCGGGCAGCTCCCGCAGCCGCGGGATCAGCTCACGCAGCGTCCGCTGCGCTGCCTCGACATTTTGCTGGAGACGCTGCAACACGACAGCGACGCTTACCGGCTCCTCGGCGCTGTGCCACACGTCGTAGTCGGTGACCAGAGCGAGTATGGCGAAGCAGATCTCGGCTTCGCGCGCGAGTCGTACTTCCGGCATCGCGGTCATACCGATGATGTCCATTCCCCACGACCGGTAGAGGTTCGATTCGGCCTTCGTCGAGAACTGTGGCCCTTCGATGCAGATGTAAGTACCGTGGTCGTGCACGCGCGGCCCCGCAGCCACGGCTGCTTGGACGAGCGCACGCCGCAGCTCCGGACAGAACGGTTCATCCAAGGCGACGTGCACGACCGGCCCCTCCTCGTCGAAGAAGGACCGCGCGCGACGAACGGTCCGGTCGACGACTTGATCGGGTACGACGAAGTCGAGCGGTCGCATCTCCTCGCGTAGGCTCCCGACGGCACTGACCGAGACGATCCAGCGGACGCCGAGTGACTTCAGTGCCCAGAAATTCGCCCGGGCGGGTACGCGGCTCGGGCTGTGCTGGTGTGCTCTACCGTGGCGCGGAAGAAAGGCGACCCGCATCCCGTGGAGTGTTCCGATCGTGATCGAATCGCTCGGGTCGCCGAACGGCGTCGTCAGGCGCACCTCTTCGATGTCCTCCAGGTCCGGCATGCGGTACAGCCCACTTCCCCCGATCACTCCGAGCTCTGCCTGCATCGTCCCATCCCTTCTCGCTTCCGTCGTGAACGCTACACTACGTCAGGAGGTGACCTACCACATGCCTTTGGAGGATAGCACCTCACCGAGCCAAACGAGGCGACGCGGCACAGCGGAGGCGCTGTGGTGGCCTACCGTCCGCGTCGGACTCCTTTTGTTGGCCGTGCTGTGGTGGTCCAGCGTCCTGGTCCGCCTCGGTTCGCTCGACCGTGCGGCGCTCGCGAATATGCCCGTCTTGCTTCCGGGGACGACACCTCTTCCCGACGCTCGCGTGGAAACAGCCGGGAGTTGGGTGGAGCAGCGAGTCGGAGATACGTCCTTCGTCGCGACGCGCAATAAGGACGATGTACTCCGCTTTAGCTTCGTCGGAACGGAAGTGGCGCTGACGCTGCGGGTCGGACCTGACGCCGGACGCATCGCAACTCGCGTCCAGCCGAGCGCTGATGGCCCGACTGCGACTCGCCCCGTCGAGATCCAACTCGACCTCACGCGCTCGCGAGCGCGCGTCGTCGATGCGGTGCTCGCGGACGGCTTGGTCCCGGGGAAGTACGATGTCGAAGTGCGCAACCTCGACACTGCCGAGTTGGCCGTCAGCGCGATCGTCGTCGCCAATCGACCGGGGATCTGGTGGGCCTGGCTCGCTCCCGTAGGGATCGTCTTACTGGCGCTCGTGCCTGCACTGCAGATGTGGTGGCGAACGCTCACCTCGTTGCTCGGCTGGTCACTCGACAGCGAGGGAGGACTGTGAGCGACCCGCGTGGACGCTCGACCGTGTCACGCTGTGCGATCGCCCGTCGCACTGTGTCCCGTGACGCTGCCCTGACGATTCTCGGTGCGGTGCTCCTCGCTATTACACTGAGCGATCTCTCGACGGCCCTAACCTCTCTCCTGCTCGTCTGTCTCGTCGTGCTCGCGACCGTAACCCCGCGGTCTTCGCTCGTCCTCGTCGCATTCGCTCTCCCTTTTGCACCGCTGGAGGTACGTTGGGGCGCTCTCCGCTTCTCGGTGCTCGAGGTCGCAGTCCTGGTCAGTGTCACCGGGACTGTGCTTCATGAACTTGCCACCTTCGTGCGCTCTCCGCGCCGGCGGGCGATCATCCTGGAGCTCCTCGCTGTCCTCGGATCCTCCTCCTTCGCACCTCTCGGGTTGGGACTGCTCGCGGTTGGAACTGCCTCGCTCGGCGTCGTCGCCGCGCCTGAGCACTTCCGCGAGAGCCTGCGCGAATGGCGTTGGGTCGTCCTCGAACCCGTCGCCTGGTACGCTGCCGCCCTCTGGATGCTGCGGCAGACCGATGACCGGCGGCGACTGGTGTCGTGGTGGGTCGCGGGAGCAGCACTGGCCAGCCTGATCAGCGTGCTGCAGTGGCTCGCCGGAGGTGGACTCGCTACCGAGGGGGTGCGACGACTCGTTGGACTCTATCCGCACCCCAACGCCGCAGCGCTGATCATAGAGCGTCCAGCAGTCGTCGCGGCGACGCTCGCCTTGTTCGGTCACGGGGGGCAGCGGATCATGTGGGGCGCCGCGGGTACCGTGCTCGGCCTCGCTGCACTCTTGACGTTCTCGCGGGGTGCGTGGGCAGCGCTCGCAGTGACTTTCGGTGTCGCTGCCCTCGTGACTGGGTATCGTCGACTGGCTCTCCTCGTCGCAGCCGGGAGCGTCTTGGCGCTCCTTGGTGCCGTCGCCTTCTTTCCTGACCGTTTTCGGACTGATCTGACTAGTGGTAGTGAAGCGCTACGGCTGGCGATCTGGCGCAGTACTGTTCACATGATCCTCGATCGTCCACTTACCGGCGTGGGGCTCGACCAATTTTTGTACCAATACGCACCGCGCTACGTGGAACCAGTCGCGTGGTCGGAACGGTTCACCAGTCATCCGCACAATCTCGTCCTCGATGCGTGGGTGCGCCTGGGTATCGGTGGCGTGATCCTCTTGAGCGCGGCGGCCGGGCTTTTCGTCCGTGCCTTTCGCCAGCAGGCCTGTCCCTCCTCCCGTGCAGTGATCCTGGGCACGCTGCCAGGACTGGTCCACGGTCTCGTCGATCGTGCCTACTTCACGCCGGAACTCGCCCTTTCGTTCTGGCTTGCAGCTGTCATACTTGATTTGCCGCGCACTGCGCCGAGCGCGGCTGACGAAGGTGGGAGGTAACCGTGCGCGTTCTGGTGGCAGGTGGCGCGGGATTCATCGGGTCGCACCTCTGCGAAGCATTGCTAGCGGACGGCTACCAGGTCATCGTCGTCGACAATCTCTTGACGGGTCGTATCGAGAACATCGCGCACCTCCTCGACCATCCGCGTTTCCAGTTCCTCCAGCGTGACGTCGCCGACTTGGAACCGATCGCGGTCGATGCGATCTACCATCTGGCGAGTCCGGCGAGCCCCGAAGGCTACCGCCGCTATCCGATCGAGACATTGCTCGTCAATTCGCTCGGCACCCTGCGTCTGCTCGAGCATGCACGGCACAGCCGGGCCCGGTTTCTCTACGCCTCGACCTCGGAGGTCTACGGTGACCCCCTCGTCCATCCCCAATCAGAGGACTACTTCGGGAACGTCAACCCGATCGGCCCGCGGAGTTGTTACGACGAAGGAAAACGTTTCGGCGAGGCGCTGACGATGGAGTTCGTTCGGGAGTATGGCATCGACGCACGAATCGCGCGCATTTTCAACACCTACGGCCCCCGTATGGATCCAGCTGACGGACGCGTGGTACCGAACTTTATTGTCCGCGCCCTCACCGGAGAGACGCTCGAAATCTACGGTGACGGGTTACAGACGCGCTCGCTCTGCTACGTTTCGGATATGGTGCGGGGACTACGCCTCTTGATGGAGCGTGACGGGCTGGCTGGAACTGTGGTGAATCTCGGTAACCCCGATGAACGAACGATCCGAGAATTAGCCGAATTGATTCGAGAACTGACCGGCTCGACGGTTCCCCTGACCTACGGTCCACCGCGTCCGGACGACCCGGTGCGGCGATGTCCCGATATCCGGCGCGCTCGTGAACTGCTCGGCTGGGAGCCGCAAGTGCCGCTCGAAGTCGGTCTGGCGTGGACCATCGACTACTTCCGGACCGTTCTCTCTCGAGCACGGGTGCCCGATGCGTGAAACGATCGCTTGGGCTCAGCCGCGCTTCCTCAACTGGTTTGTACTGGGCATCGGCATCGCAGCTGCGCTGGTGATCGTCTGGCTGCCAGCACCGTTCGGGGTGGGCCTCGCCCTCGCCGGGATGTTCGTGGTGACTGCCCTGGCGCTACCAGCGATCGTCCCCCTCGCGCTCGTGCTCTCCGTACCAGTACAGGATGTCGTCCGTCTACCGGTGGGGCCCATCGGCATCACGGTGACGCAGGTGGGACTCGCTGGGACCGCTGTGCTCCTGCCGATCGTCGTCCTCGCCCAGCGTATCCCCATCCGCCTCCCGGGTATCGCTCGAGCGCTGACCGTCTTTCTCCTCGTGCAAGTGGCATCGCTCGCGATCGCGAGTAACGTCCTGTACGGCGTCGCCAGTCTCTATCGCTGGGGGGCAGCGCTGCTGGCGTTCCTCGCGATCATCCACCTGGTGCACTCGCGACGCCAGGTCGTGTTCCTGGCCGCAGCGCTGGCGTTGGCTGCACTGGCTGAAGTGGCCTTCGGGACCCTCCAGAGCGCCTTGGGTATCGCCCCACCCAGTTTCGCCGTCGCTGCTGGTCTCTACCGCGCCTATGGTACCTTCAGTCAGCCGAATCCGTATGCGGGTTATCTGGAAATGGTGGGGCTGTGGCTCCTTCCACTTGCGCTCTGGAGCGGCCGCGCCGCACTCATCGTCTTCCAGCGCTACCGTGCCCAGCGTTGGAGGGGCATGGCGGAGACGGTAGAGACGCGCAGGAAACTCATGTTTCTCACGCTGCTCTTCGGCTGGCTTACGCTGGGAGTCGTCACCAGTTTCGTTGGTATCCTGCTCAGCTTTTCGCGCGGCGGTTGGGTCGGTACGGTCGCTGGTCTGGCTGTTCTCCTCCTCTTTGCGCCAAAGCCCGTCCGTCGTTTCGGGCTCGTCGCTGCGCTCACGGCCATTTTGTTTCTCCTCGCTGGGGGATGGCAGCAGCTACCGCAACCACTGCGGGAGCGGGCAGTGCAACTCGTCACGCAAGCGCGACCGTTCGACGTGCGTGATGTGCAGTTGACCGACGCCAATTGGGCAGTCGTCGAGCGTATGGTGCACTGGCAGGCTGCCTGGGGCATGTTTCTCGACCATCCGCTGACCGGGGTCGGCGCTGGTAACTTCAGTGTCGCCTTTCCTGAGTACTCTCCCCATCCGCTCTTTCGCGTCGCTCGTGGTCATGCGCACAACTATTACCTGCATGTGTTAGCTGAACTCGGCATTCCTGGCTTTCTCGCCTACGCAGCGCTCGTCGGCGTAGCTCTGGTGACCATCCTCCGCGCTCTCCGGCGACCGACGTTCAACTTCGACCGTTCACTCGCCCTCGGCACGCTGGCGGCGACGGTGGCGGTTCTCGTGCACAACTTGGTGGAAAACTTGCACGAGTTACATCTCAGTGTTCACCTCCTCGCCTTGTGGGGATTCGCTTGGCACGTGCAGAACCGTTGGCGTCGAGACGAAACGACATGACACCGGACAGTACCGTTCCACAGTCAGCGAGGGAAGGTTCAGCGTTGCTTCCCCGTGACGCGAGAGCTCGCTGGTTCCTCCTCGCACGCAGTGCCGGGGGGATCCTCGTCGTCGCTCTCCTGGTCGGGATCGTCTGGTACCGCAGTGGGGTAGAGCTCCGGCAGGTCATCGCGGTATTGGCGAACGTTCGGCTCGAGTTCCTGCTCCTCGCCTTCCTCGCCTACTACGGTGCCTTCCCCCTTCGTGGCGCGCGTTGGCGAATACTCCTGCACGAGCGAGACGAGAGTCGGGCCGTACCGGGACTCCGAACGCTGGTGCGCTTTTACCTCTACGGCTGGCTGCTCAACTGCGCGCTCCCTGCCAAGCTCGGTGAGCTCTATCGAGCGTTCTTGGTTCACCGCCGTGCACATCTCCCCTTCTCGACCGTCCTCGCGACTGTTCTGGTCGAGCGTGCTGCCGACCTCGTCGTGCTCGCGTGTCTCTTGCCGATCAGCGCCGTCGCGATCGGTGCAGCGACCCAGCGGCAACTCTTGTCGCTGCAGTTGATCGCTGCTGCCTTGGGAGTTGCCGTTATCGCTGGACTCGTGCTGGTCCGCCGCTCCAGGCGCTTTTTGCGACTGCTGCCGGCGTTTCTCGAACGGCCGGCGTCAGGCCTCGCAGTCGGCCTCGCGCTCCGGGGGCGGACGTGGATCGTGCTCGGGGCGGTCACACTGCCGCTTTGGGCACTCGAGTGCTTGCGTGTCTATGCGGCGGCACTGGCACTGGGGTTGCCCCTCACGCTTCCGATCACGTTCGTGATCGCACTCGTGGCGGCACTGCTGACGACGCTTCCCCTCACTCCGGCTGGCATCGGCGCCGTCGAGGTAGGAATCGCAGGGACGCTGGTTCTGCTCGGTTTTCCGACCGATCAAGCGATTGCGTTGGCATTGCTCGATCGTCTGGTTGCCTATTGGAGCGTTTTCCTGGTCGCTGGGGTACCTTGGATGGTCGAGCGGGTACGAGGAGCGTGAGATGGTTCGCGTCGCTCTGGACTTTTCCCCTGGGGTCGCACAGTGGGCTGGTATCGGGCGCTACACGCGTGAACTCGCTCACGCCCTGGCACCCCTATTGGGCGAAAATCTCGTCCTTTGGTATGGGCGGGCCGATCGCGTGGTCGGCTCACCACCTACCGGGACGACGACTCGCCCTCTACCGTTACCGCCGGAATGGCTGACGCGCTTGTGGTTCCGCCTGCGGCTGCCCATACCAGTGGAACTCGCCGTCGGTACCGTGGATGTCGTCCACGGAACCGATTTTCTCGTCCCACCGGCGCGCGCTCCCCGCGTGGTTACGGTCCATGACCTCAGCTTTCTTCTCGTCCCTACGCTCGGATTTCCGCGACTCGTTCGTTTTCTCGCCTCGGCTCTGCCCCGAGTTCTCCGCTCGGCACGGCAGGTGATCGCCGTGAGCGAAGCAGTGAGGTCAGACCTGATTCGTCTCTATCGTCTCGATCCGGAACGAGTGCATGCAATTCACCACGGTGTGGCTGCTGTGTTCCGACCAGTTCCGGCGTGTCGTCGCGAACCGCTCTTGGCGAGTTTCGGTGTCCGCGACCCGTACGTGATCGCTGTGGGTACGATCGAGCCGCGGAAGGGATACAGCTTCCTCCTGCGTGCGGTGGAGGCTGCGGCGCAGCGTCTACCGGACTTGCAGCTCGTGATCGTGGGTGCCCCCGGTTGGCTCTCAGCATCGATCGAGGGTGAGATCCGTGCGGCGGAGCGGCGTGGTCGCGTCGTCTGGCTGCGAGGACTACCCGACGAGACGCTCGCTGCCCTCTACAGTGGGGCGCGTGCCTTCCTCACGGCCTCCCTGTACGAGGGCTTCAACCTCCCGTTACTCGAAGCTCTCGCCTGTGGGGCACCGGCCATAGCGACCGACCTCGCCGTCCATCGCGAAGTGGCGGGGGATGCGGCACTCTACACCGCAGTCGACGATCCGAGAGATGTCGCTGGTGCACTCGTTACGTTGCTCGAGCACGACGAACTGGCCGATCGTTTACGCGGCGCGGCGCTGGAGCGTGCTGCGCGCTTCGATTGGGGGAAGTCGGCTCGGGCTCATCTGGCGGTCTACGAGCTCGCAGCCCAGGAACGCCGACTGCGTCCCTCGATGAGCGTTACCTCCTGAGCGGAGGTACGGCGTTTGCGATGACGACGATAGCCTGGACTCTCACCGATCCCTCGGTTCGTATCGGTTTGGTCGTGCTAGCCATAGCGAGCTTGGGCGGGCTCTTCGCAACCGCCTGGGTCGGTACACGGTTCATCGATCGTTTCGCCGTGGATGCAGCGCGACGGGTTCTCGCCAATTCGGCTACCCCGATCGCGGCGCAATTGTTCAACCGCGCTGTCGATCTGGTGTTCGCGGCCTTCGCTCTACGCATTTTGGGAGTCGAGGGCAACGGGCAGTATGCGATCGCCACTGTGACCTGGCTGTACCTCAAGACGATCACCGACTTCGGATTGAGTATTTTGACTGCGCGAGAAATCGCTAAAGATTCCAGCGCTGCCGGTCGTCTGATCGGTACGACCACCTTGTTTCGGTTTCTCGTCTTTGTCGGCGTACTCGTTCCGCTCGCCCTGTTTCTGGGGGTCGGTGCCCGCGTGTTCGATCTGGCACCTGAGAGTATTGTGGCGATCGTCCTGCTCACTGTCTCGCTCCTCCCGGCAAGTTACGCTGAAGGGATCAACTCGGCGTTCACCGGGTTGGAAAAGCTCCATCTCCCCGCAGTGCTGACAGTGTTCACCAATCTTTTTCGCTTTGCCGTGGGATTGCTCGCTCTTGGCTTCGGTTGGGGCGTCCCGGGAATCGCCGTTGCGGCGGTGCTGGCCGCCGCGTGCAACGCGGTCGCGATGCATTGTGCGATCGCACGCCAGCATGTGCGCGTCGTCTGGCGCTTGTCCCGATCGGAGGTACGCTGGCTCGCCACAGCCTCGTGGCCGTTGCTCCTCAACGGTCTTCTGATCACCGTCTTTTTCCGCATCGATACCTTCATCATCCAGGCGATCGACGGGACACGCGCCCTCGGTATCTACGATGCGGCGTACAAATTACCGAACCTGCTTCCGATCATCCCCTCGTATTTCGTGCTGGCTGTGTTCCCAACGCTCGCGCGTCAGACCGGTGAAGATCTGCGGCGTTCCTACGAGTTGGGGGCGAAATTCCTCGTCGTCCTCGGTTGGGCGATCGTCATCGTCACGCTCTTCACTGCGCCACTACTGATCAGAATTCTCGGGGGGCGAGCGTTCTTGCCTGACGCTGCGGATACCTTGCGACTTCTGATTTGGTTCGCCCCCTTGCATTATCTGAACGGTATCACCCAGTACGCGATCATCGCAGTCGACCGGCAACGCGATATCGCTCCTGCCTATCTGGTCGCTACCGTCTTCAACATCGTTGCCAATATCGTCGGCGTCTGGCTGTTCGGGTATCGGGCAGCAGCGGTGGTCACGATCCTCACCGAGATCGTCCTGCTGATGCTGCTGGGGCGCACTGTCACCCGGTACGTCGGTGCAGTCGCATGGGGAACGCTCGTCGTGCGACCGCTCCTCGCGGTCGCCGCAGCCTGTGTGGTGGGGTTCCTAGTACTTCAGGTCTCTTGGGCGCTGTTTCCCTTGGCTCTCGTCGTCTACGGTGCGATGGTCCTGACGCTCGAGGTGATCCGTCGAGAGGAACTCTCGCTGCTGAGGCCGCTGCTGCCGCGGCTGCCAGTGCGGCTTGGCTCCTGAGGGCACGGCGCTAACGGTTCGAGACGGACCTGACCGCTCTGTGCACTCCAGTAGGCGACCCAACGGCCGTCGTACGATACCTCCCACGCGTCTCCTCGCACCGCTTCGCCGAGCTCTTGTGCAGCGCACGGCTCGATATCCTCCAGCGTAAATGCGAGAAGTCTCGCATCCCCGCCACTGTGGTCGAGTACCCAGATCGCCTCCCTGGAAACCCGATAGTTCGTCGGAATTGGTAACTCATCCGCAGTCGCGGTGACGAGGTCTATCCGCCACACCCCGT
>JBEPZP010000032.1:0-14880 GCA_041640735.1 Thermomicrobium sp. | reverse complement strand
TAGCACCGCGACTCCCACGTCTTCGGACGGTCGATGCATTACTGCAGTGAAACGCTTTGTCCGTGACCAGTCTCGCGTGCGCGGCGTACCGCTTCCGCAGCGACCGCGAGGTCTTGGACTGCGTTCCCGACGGACTTGAAGAGGGTGACCTGCTCGGGGGACGTTCGTCCGGACTTGCTACCGTCTACGATCTCTCCCAGTTCCGTGCGGATGTGGGCTTCGTCGATGAGACCCGCCTGCAACGGCTTGATGAGGTCACCGGCTTCGGCGAGCGCCGCTGGAACCGAATCGACGACGACGTAGGCGCGAGCGACGGTTTCCGGCGGTATCTCTTGCATCTCCGGGGTGAAGGCGCCGATAGCGTTGATGTGAACTCCAGCGGGGACCAGCGCGTCAGGAAAGAGTGGTTCGCGCGCCGTCGTCGCGGTACAGATCACGTCCACTCGAGGGAGCACACTCTCGATCGCGTCGACCACGATGACCTGCGCTCGGAGGTCGGGCACGAGCTCCCGGAGACGCTCGGCAAAGGTCTCGCTGGCGCGGCGGTGGCGGTCATAGACGTAAATCGTCTCGATCGGTCGCACGGAGAGTACGGCCCAGGCCTGGGTAGGACCTTGCGCACCGGCGCCGATGACGAGCAGTGTGCGAGCGTCCGGTCGCGCGAGCAGGTCGGTCGCGGCGCCGGAAGCGGCACCCGTACGCAGGGCGGTGAGGTAGGTGCCGTCCAACAGCGCGGTGGGTTCGCCAGTTTCTGGGGAAACCGTGAGGACCGCGGCGTGGATGGTCGGCTTTCCATAACGATCAGGATTTTCTGGAAACACTGAGACGACCTTCAAACCCAGACCGTGGAGAGAGGGGACGAATGCCGGCATGAAGAGCGTCGTACCAGGACCATCGGGAATCTCGATCGGCGTCCGTAGTGGAGCCTGGGCCGCACCGCGCGAAAGATCACGGAACGCACGCTTGACCAGGTCGATCGCATCCTTCATCGGGACCAGATCGTAAACATCGCGGCGCGTGAGTACCAGCATAGCGGCTCGTCCTCTCCCATCGCTTCTCGCGTCACTAGGCGCAGTGTAACATGCACTCGACGCAGCAGGCGGATCCAGGTGCACCCTGCCTGTGGACCGCGCTGCGTCGTACGAAAGCCCTTGACGGGCCGCGACGTCCGTGTGATAGAATGTGAACGCGACAACTGAAGAGCGGTCCCCGATAGCTCAACGGTAGAGCAGGCGGCTGTTAACCGCAAGGTTGCAGGTTCGAATCCTGCTCGGGGAGTGGTAAAGCCACCGGAATACCGGTGGCTTTTCTCGTTAGATACGCTGCGTAAAGGCCGTTTCCGACGATGACTGTACCCGGTACAATCCCCGGGGGGTCGGACACAGACTGAGGAGGAGTGCGAACGTGCGCGTCGCGGTGACCCGGAAGATCCCACAGCGCGGGATCGAGGTGCTCGAGCAGGCTGGCTTCGAGGTCTCTGTTTGGCCGGGGGCGCTTCCGCCGACTCCGGCAGAACTCCGTGAGTTCGCGGCTGACGCTGACGGGTTATTGACGCTCCTCACGGAACGTATCGACGCGGCGTTGCTCGATGCCCTACCGCGGTTGCGAGTGGTCAGCAATATGGCTGTCGGATACGACAATATCGATGTGGCAGCGTGCACTGCGCGCGGTGTGGTGGTCTGCATCACTCCAGATGTGCTTACGGAAACGACGGCTGACTTCACCTGGGCCTTGATCTTCGCGGTCGCGCGACGCGTGTGCGAGGCGCGAGAGGCGGTCAAGCGTGGGGAATGGAGAACATGGGAACCGCTCGGATTTCTCGGCAAGGACGTGCACGGTGCGACACTGGGGGTCATCGGCTGTGGGCGCATCGGCCAAGCGGTGGCGCGTCGGGCGGCGGCATTCGCAATGCGTGTCCTCTACACGGATCGGCAACGGTTGGACGCGCAGCGTGAGCAGGAACTGGCGGCAACCTACGTCTCGTTGGACGAGCTCTTGAGCCAGAGCGACATCGTGACCATACACGTTCCATTGACCTCCGAAACGCGTCACCTCATCGGAGCACGCGAGCTCGCGTTGATGAAGCCGTCGGCTATCCTCATCAATACAGCCCGTGGCGGAGTGATCGATACTGCTGCGCTCATCGAGGCACTCGCGGCTGGCCGGCTCGGGGGTGTCGGTTTGGACGTGACTGACCCGGAACCGCTCCCAGCCGAGCACCCGCTCCTGCAGTTCGACAACGTCATCGTGACGCCTCACATCGCGAGCGCGAGCGAAGCGACCCGGCAGCGCATGGCGGAACTTGCGGCGCATAATCTGGTGTGCGCCTTACGAGGCGAGCGTCCGCCACGTGCACTCAATTGGGACGAGGTTCACCGGGGGAGAATGTAACGTGCGGCGGGTCGTCGTCACGGGCATCGGGATCGTTTCACCCCTCGGCAACGATCCGGACCGCGTGTGGCAAGCGCTGATGCAGGGCGAGTCAGGAACCGCACCGGTCCGACGGATCGACGCACACGATCTACCCAGTCGGATCGCGGGAGAGGTCCGCGACTTCGATCCAGCGCGGTATGTGCCAGCCAAGGAGGCGCGGCGGACAGATCGGTTCATCCAATTCGCGGTAGCGGCGACCAAGGAAGCGCTGCGTGCGGCCGACCTCGAGATCACCGAAGGTATCGCGGAACGAACAGCGGTGTTGATCGGCTCGGCGCTCGGTGGGGTGGAAACCTTCGAGGCCGGAGTGGAAACCCTGCGCGACCGCGGAGCGAGCAAGGTGAGCCCGTTCTTGATCCCGATGTTCCTGGCCGATATGGCTGGTGGCTATGTCGCGATCGAAACCGGCGCCAAAGGCCCCAACTTTGCCACTTTGTCGGCGTGCGCGAGCGGCGCGAATGCGATCGGTGAGGGGATGCGCATGGTTCGCGAGGGTCGAGCGGATATCGTGATCGCGGGTGGTACAGAGGCGCCGCTGACGAGGACGGTCGTGGCAGGATTCGCCGCTCTCCAGGCGCTCTCGCGGCGGAACGATGAACCGCAAACGGCGAGCCGTCCTTTCGACAAGACGCGAGACGGCTTCGTCATCGCGGAAGGCGCGGCGGTGTTGGTTCTCGAGGCCGAGGAAGTAGCACGCGAGCGTGGAGCGCCGATCCTGGCAGAGGTGCTCGGGTACGGCACGACGGCGGACGCGTACCACATCGTTCAGCCATGTGCTGACGGTGCCGGAGCGGTGGTCGCGATGCTCCGTGCGCTCGAGGATGCAGGGCTCAGCACTGCCGATATCGACTATGTGAACGCGCACGGTACGAGCACGCCCCTCAACGATACGGCGGAAACGGCGGCGTTGAAGCGTGTCTTCGGCGATGCGCGGCACGTTCCACCGGTGAGCTCGACGAAGGCGCTCACCGGTCATTTGTTAGGTGCTGCTGGTGCGCTCGAAGCCGCGATCTGTGTTCTGGCGTTGCAACGCCAGATCATTCCGCCGACATGGCATCTTCGAGTGCCGGATCCCGAGTGCGACCTGGACTACGTCCCGAACGAACCGCGTCCAGCGCGTCTGCGCTACGTCATGACGAACGCCTTCGGGTTCGGTGGTCACAACGCTGTGCTGGTGCTCGGGCGTCACCCGGCATCGTAAATCGACACCGCACCCACGGTGCGCTGGTGCGAATCCCACTGACCTCGACGTTCACGACTCTTCGGTACGACCCGGCAGGCTCGTGACGACGGGACTATCAATCGAGATAACCGCGCAGGAAGCGACTGCAACTGGGATGTCGGAGCTTGCGCAGCGCTTTCGCTTCGATTTGGCGTATGCGTTCCCGGGTAATGCCGAACTCGCGCCCGACCTCCTCCAGGGTACGGAATTGGCCGTCTTCGAGCCCGTAGCGGAGCACGATGATACGACGTTCGCGTTCGGTCAGGCGACTCAAGGCCTCCTCGATTTGCTGTCGGAGCATTTGCTGTGCTGCGATGTCGAGCGGGGCTGGCTGGGTATCGTCCTCGATGAAATCACCGAGGAACGCGTCCCCGTCCGGCCCTACCGGGGCTTCGAGTGAAACAGGGAGGCGCGCTGCCTCGAGGATCTGGCGGATCTTTTCCTCCGACATGGCGAGAGCGCGGGCGATCTCGAGCTGTGTCGGTTCACGCTCGAAAATCTGCTGGAGGCGGTGGCTCATCTTCTTGATGCGATTGATCGTCTCACCGACGTGGACAGGGAGACGGATGGTACGCGACTGATCGGAGATCGCGCGGGTAATGGCTTGCCGGATCCACCAGGTGGCGTAGGTGGAGAACTTGTAACCGCGCTTGTAGTCGAACTTTTCGGTCGCTTTCATCAAGCCGATGTTGCCTTCTTGGATGAGGTCGAGGAAGGAGAGCCCTCGCCCGACGTACTTCTTGGCCACGCTGACGACCAGGCGGAGATTGGCTTGGATGAGGTGCGCGCGAGCGCGTTCGCCGTCTTCCTTATCCGCGAGCAAGGCCAAGCGCTCCTCTTCGGACGAGTAGTCACCACGCTGGAGGCGAGCTTGAGCCACTTTTCCACGCTCGATGCGTTGGGCGAGCCACACTTCCTCCTGGGGGGTGAGGAGCGCTGTCTCACCGATTTCGTGGAGATAGAGACGGGCGGTATCGCTGGTGCTGAGGCCGTCGTCAGATTCGGATCGTTCATGGAGTTCGCGGAGCCTGCGGTTGAGGAGAGAAGGACGACGTCCGGGGAGGTCGAGATCGTCATGCAGGTCGTCGAGGTCAGCTGGGCTACTCAGATCGTCATCGGGTAGAGAGGGGAAGGAATGCTCACTGTGCAGGACGTTGTCGGCCATACCGTCGAGGGCATGGAGATCCATCGAATCCATGACCAGACCCCCACTCACCGGTCGGTAATCAACTCCGCTCGAAAAGCTGAGGAACGCGGAAAACCGTTCCTGGCGAGCGGTTCTGGCGAGTCTCGTTCGCCTCGCACTCGCGATCCTTTCCTTCGACTGGAATCCGGCGATACTCGTCGTATGTCCGGATGAAGTATACAGCGATTTTGTTATCATTTCAAGCGATTGTCGACGAAGGGTGACTGCTGTTCTGTTCGAAATGCCGGAAACGGCACTCACGCGGAGCGAAGGAAGCCTGTGCGCGTCCTGGGAATCGATCCCGGCACTGCTCTTCTCGGGTACGGCGTGGTCGCCGGCACGGAGCGACCGGAGGCATTGACCTACGGGGTGATCCGTACCGAGGTGGGAACACCTCTCGAAATCCGACTGGTCCAGCTCTACGAGGCGCTGGCCTCGCTCATGGACGAGTGGAGTCCGGACGTCGTGGTACTCGAGCAACTCTTCTTCGCCAGGAACGTCACGACGGCGCTCTCGGTGGGGCAAGCCCGTGGCGTGGTCCTCCTTTTGTGCGGGCAGCGCGGCCTGCCCGTCGCCGAATACACCCCCGCGCAGGTCAAACAAGCCGTAGGTGGCTACGGGCGTGCCGGTAAACGGCAGATGCAAGAGATGGTACGCCTGCTGCTCGGCTTGCCGAGCATTCCGCAGCCGGACGATGCGGCAGATGCCCTGGCTATCGCGCTCTGTCACCTGCAGCATGCACTCGCGCCGTGGGGCCGCGCAGCGGTGCAGCCTGACCGATGACGAGGAAACGCATCCGAGCCGACGAATTGCTCGTGGCGAGAGGGCTGGCAGCGTCGCGGAGCCAAGCGCGGGCCCTCATTATGGCTGGCCGAGTGTGGGTCGGCGACGCGCGTGTCGAGAAGGCGGGCGAACTCCTTCCGGAGGACGCTCAGCTGCGGCTGACCGAAGAACCTCGATACGTCAGCCGAGGCGGGGAGAAACTGGCGCACGCGCTCACCGCCTTCGGTCTGGACGTCCGTGGCTGGGTCTGTGCGGACTTCGGTGCGTCCACTGGCGGGTTCACCGATGCGCTCCTCCAGCACGGTGCCCGCCGCGTGTATGCGATCGACGTCGGCTACGGACAGCTGCACTACCGGTTGCGCAACGACCCGCGCGTCGTCGTTATGGAGCGCACGAACGTTCGCTATCTGGAGGCGCTGCCGGAGCCGATCGATCTCGTCACGATCGACGTCTCGTTCATTTCGCTCCGGCTCGTGCTGCCGGCAGCCTGGCGGGTGTTGCGACCTGGCGGATACGTGATCGCTCTCGTCAAGCCACAGTTCGAGGCTGGCCGGGGCAAAGTGGGTAAAGGAGGAGTAGTTCGCGATCCGGCGGTGCATCGTGAGGTGCTGGAGCGTGTGACCGCGAGCACCCTGGAGATCGGTTTTGCAGTGCTGGCGCTCGAGCGTTCACCGATCACTGGTGCAGAAGGCAACGTCGAGTTCTTGCTACTCTTGCAGAAGGATGGGACGCATGCACATGACCCGCAAAGCCTCATCGCGCGGGTCTTGAAGGAAACGACCGATGGATGAAGCCATGTTCCGAGATCCATTCGCCGCGCTCCGAGCGGCGCTCGCGGGTGCGGAGCTTCCGGGTCGCTCCAACCCAGGTGTGTGGATCGATCCTGGGCGCGAGGAACGGACTGGTGTTCCAGAAGTGATCCTGGCGGAAGGGAAGTCGGACGAGCAACTCGAGGCGAGCGTGAAGCTGTTGCTCGAGAGCCGCGGCCGGGTGCTAGTCAGTCGTATCTCCCCGGAGCGGTGCGCCTTCCTGCGCTCGCGTTTCCCGGGCGTAGAAATGCGCATGGCTACGCGCACAGTCGCATTGTGGCGACAAGGTGTCGTCCCGCAACCGACCGGTGGAAAGGTCGGCGTGCTGACGGCCGGCGCAGCTGACCTCCCGGCAGCAGAAGAAGCTGCCTTCGTCGCCGAGGAGCTCGGGTGTGCCGTTCGTCTCGTGGCGGATGTGGGCGTCGCGGGCTTGCACCGGCTCGTCCCGGCCTTGTCAGAACTGATCCTAGAATGGGACGCGGATGTCCTCATCGTCGCTGCCGGGATGGATGGCGTATTACCGACGGTCGTCGCTGGTCTCGTCGATGTCCCGGTCATCGGGCTACCGACGCCCGTCGGTTATGGGTTCGCCGGGGGTGGCGTAGCGGCCCTGCAGAGCATGCTTCAGACATGTGCCCCTGGCTTGGTAGTCGTGAATATCGACAACGGTGTCGGCGCTGGCGCAGCCGCTGCGAAGATCGCGAACCGGTGCGCTGCTCAACGAGGGTCTGGATCCGCTACTTCGGCAGCGGCGTACGAGGCCAAGCGTCGAGCGAGTTCGCGATAGATGGCGCGCTCCTTGGACACGGGATCGGACGTACCGGTATCCACGGCTGCGATCTGCGGGACGAGTTCCTGCAAAATGCGCAGACAACGCCCGCGTACGCGCGCTTCGAGGAAGCGGATTTCCCGGGAACGGCGCCGCTCCTGTAGGGTGCCGGCCTCGGCCAGTCGGTCGCGGAGAGTCAGCAAGGCGTCGACGAGTTCATCGATACCAGTTCCTTCGGTTGCTACCGTACGCAGGATCGTCGGTGTTACCGAGGACGGCGCGGAAACGAGACGGAAATAGGCTGAGACCTCACGGACGAGTTCCTGTGCGCCTGGCCGGTCTGCCTTGTTGACGACGAGAACATCGGCGAGTTCGAGCGCGCCTGCCTTGAGGAGTTGCACGCCATCGCCGAGTCCGGGCGCGAGCACGAGGACGACCGCGTCGGCCATCGCCAGCAGCGGTGTCGCTTCCTGGCCGGCGCCGACAGTTTCCAGGAGAACCAAATCGAAGCCATAGAGCTCGAACAGCGCGAGCAGGACAGGGAGAGCGGTCGTTCCCGCGCCGCCGGGATCGCGGGCAGCGACGGAGCGGACGAAGACATTGGGGTGATGCGCTGCTTCGAGCATGCGGATACGGTCGCCGAGGAGAGCGCCACCGGTGAGCGGGCTAGCGGGGTCGAAGGCGATGACCCCGCACGACATATCCCTTCGGCTACAGAGGTCCGCGATACGGCCGACCAACGTGCTCTTGCCTGCACCGGGCGGACCCGTCACTGCAACCACGAAGCCCTTACCGTCGGCAGCAGTGTCCGCGTAGGGCCACTGATCGGGATCCCGCTCGAGGAGCGAAAAAGCCCGCGCCAGGGCAACACGATCTCGCGAGCGAACGCGATCGAGTAGCGCCGCCAGAGTACTATCGGGCTTCATGCTCGCAGGCCCGTCCTCGAAAAGCGCTCACGCACAGCACGTTCGATGTACTCGATGATCGCCGAGAGTGGCGTACCTGGTCCGAATACCTCGTGGACTCCTCGCTCCTTGAGAAACGGCACGTCCTCTTGCGGGATGATGCCGCCGACCAAGACGAGGACATCGTCCTTGCCTACATCGCGGAGCGCACGGATCACCTCAGGGACGAGCTGGTTATGCGCGCCGGAAAGAATGCTCAGTCCGACCACGTCCACGTCCTCGTCGACTGCCGTGCGCGCGATCGACTCGGGTGTTTGGAAAAGGCCAGTGTAGATCACTTCCATACCAGCATCACGAAGCGCACGAGCGAGCACCTTCGCACCGCGGTCGTGCCCGTCGAGTCCCGGTTTGGCGATCAGTACTCGGATGCGTCGATCGTTCATCCCAGCCCACCCGCTATCAGTAGTGGAGTCCCCTTCGCAGCGGTTCTTGTTCCCGCACCTTGATCGTCTGCATGAGGGTCACGCTATCCGCTGCTTCCTGCAACGCTGGTGTCGCCGAGCGTCCAGTCAGGACAATGTCGGTCCAGGGTGCTGCTCCCTCGACGAGTTCGAGGATGGTTCGGTCGTCGACCATCCCTTCGTCGACCAGCGTCAGTAGTCCGTCGAGGATGAGGATGTTGGTCACCCGAAACTGCACATGCTGTCTGGCCTCGCGCAGCGCAGCTTGCAGGCGCTCGGGCGAGATGGCTGGCCCGCGCAGCTCCTCGGGCCGAGTCCGAATATCGATCATGCCGTACTGGGAAAGGGTGACGCCGGTCAAAAAGGAGACCGCAGCAACTTCCCCGCGCTCCCGACCGGTCTTCAAGAATTCGATGATGTGAACGCGCAGCCCATGTCCCGCTCCTCGGAGCGCGATACCGAGCGCAGCATCCGATGTGCGCCGCTCATCGCCGACGAGCAGCATGAGATAACCCCGTTGACTCTGATCTCCGGTCATCTCTCTCCCCCATCTTCGTCGCTACCCATCGAGGAACGAGCATGGTTTCCGCAAGACTCTTGTCGCCGTTCCCCTCGCAATTGTCGTCGGCGACCACCTCACGGAGCAACCGTCGTTTCCTCGCTCGTGATACGGAGGCCGTTGAACCGGTTCATAGCTGTGACGAGTCCTTCGCGAAACCAGACCAGCGCGGCATCGGCTGCGACCTCAGCGACGCGCTCGGCGAGCGGTTTTTCTTCCTCGGTGAATGGCTCGAGGACGTACGACCTACCACGCGTCCGGTCAGGAGGTCGCCCGATCCCGATCCGCAAGCGAGCGAAGCGGTCGCTGCCCAGCTCGGTGATCACCGACTCCACCCCATGATGACCCGCTGCACTACCCCCGAGCCGTAGGCGGACAGTACCGAGGGGAAGATCCATGTCGTCATGCGCGACGAGGAGACGGTCCAACGGGAGTTTGTACCATTGGACGACCTGCCGTACCGATCGACCACTCAAGTTCATGTAGGTCAACGGCTTGAGAAGCATCAGCGTTCGATCGTTTTCCGCGATGCTAGCGAACTCTCCCTCGAAACGCCGTTCGAACGAACTCAAGCCGAAGCGTCGGGCCACACGATCGACCACCCAAAAGCCGATGTTGTGGCGGGTCTCCGCATAGCGGGAGCCTGGATTCCCCAAACCAGCGATGAGCCATCGATCACCGGACATCGGTCAGCGCCTCTCGGTAAACCCGCAGCGTCTCTTCGGCAGCGCGCTGCCAGGAGAAGGACTGTGCTCGCTTCTTCCCCGCCTGCGCCAGAGTCGCTCGCCTCGCCTCGTCCTCCACGAGCGTACAGATCGCTTGCGCAAGGGCTTCGGCCGTGCGCTGGAAGACGACGAAGCCGACATCGGCGAGCACTTCCGGCAACGCCCCGACTGCGAAGGCTACCACGGGCAAACCGGCAGCGAGCGCTTCCGCTGCCGGAAAGCAAAAACCTTCGTCACGACTTGCCACCACCAGAAGAGTGCTCGTGGCATAGAGCGCACGCAAGAGGTCGTCGTCGACGTCAGTGAGCCAGCGGAGCCATCCCTGCGCCTCCGCCTGCTGCAGACGCGGTACGAGATGCGCTGTCCTCCAGCCCCGCTGGCCGACGACCACGAGCAACGGCGGCGGATCCAGCCTGTCGCGCACGATCCGGAGCGCGTCGAGCAGGAGGTCGTATCCCTTGCGCGGTTCGATCGTCCCGACAGCGAGGAGGAGGGGCCGCTGGCCGACGTCTCCGAGCAGTGCTTCCACGAGCTCGCGGGCGCGCGGGAGCGGCTCGAACCAGCGATGGTCGATGCCGTGATAGACGACGCGAAGCCGGTCGCTGAGGTGTGGGCGGTACTCCAGTAAGCGCCTGGCAGTGTACTGCGAGACGGTGATCACCAGGTCGGCTCGATCGGCCGACGCCAACGTACGGGAGTAGTATCGGAGCGCCGCTGGCTCGAGCTCGTTTGGCGCATCGAGGAAAGCGAGGTCGTGAATGGTCACGACTCGCCGGACACTCTTGGGCAACCACGGTAGGACGAAATCCGTCGCATGGAACAGTGCGACGCGGTGTCGCACGAGTTCCCAACCGAGTGTCCAGTGTTCGAGCCGATGGTGCGGCGGGGTCCAGCAGCGCAAGACCGGAAAGGCAGCTGCCGAGAGCCTTCGGTTGGCGAGCACGCGAAAGGTCGCCGGGAATGCCTGCTCACATCGAGTGAGGTGGTGCGCCAGAGCACGTGTCAAAGACTCGATGTAGCGGGCGATCCCCCCACGGCGATAGCCGAGTAGGCGTCCATCGATGGCGATCGTCGGCGGGCGTTCCACGCTGCCTCCCGGCCGGTCCGCTTCATAACGGTTATACTTCCCCTCGAGGATCGACGCTTCCGGACACCGGAAGGCCGAGAGGCTGTTCTCGCAGAGCGACGAGGGAGAGCGATGAACTTCTTCGGCATGGGTATTCCCGAACTCCTGGTAATCATGATACTCGCGCTCATCCTGTTCGGGCCCGGTAAGTTGCCGGAGATCATGCAAGGGATCGGTCGTGCCGTGCGCGAGTTCCGCGCCGCGACGCAGGAGCTGACGAGCGAGTTCGAACAGGCGCTCCGCGAGGTGCAGAGCACGACCGCCGAAGTCACGTCTTCCGTTCTCACCGTGCAAGAGGAGACAAAAGCAGCACTCGGCGAAGTCGCATCAGCGACCCAAGAGGTGACTCGCCAGGTTAACTCGGTCGTCGCTGACCAGGCACCAGCGCCGGTCACGGCCCCCGCGGCTACGGTGCCGTCCCGTAGTACGCCACCCTCCAGCGAGGGGACGTCCCCAGCCGCACAGTTGACCGCAGTCGTGAACGGCCGTCGGGAAGCTTCGAAGGACGATCCGTTGGCCGATCTGGTCGGGCTGGACGTCCTCATCGACGAAGCGGTGCCGAACAAGGCGGCTACGAACGACTCGGCGGATCACTGGGAGCGGTAACGGCTCTCTTGCGTGCGATCCACACGAGCAGCTTCCCCGACGGATGCTTGACGTGCACCCACTGTCCAGGTAAGTCGGGACGACTGAGATCTAGTCCAGGCAAGAACTCCTGCCCAGCTGAATTCTGGTGTGATCCTAAAGCTCGCCGCAGCAACGGAGCCCACGGCCGGATCCACCAGGGATAACCTTTGGGCTCCACGGATACGAGCGCAACGAAGACACCCTCTGCGCGCAGGACGCGTGCGACTTCCCGGTGGGTCGTCTCTTCGAGGAAGACAGCAGTCGGGAACGTCATCACGATGGCGTCGATCGCGTTGGTCCGGAGCGGCAGCGAACGAGCGTCGCCACGCACCAACCACACTCGTGAGGTACGCTGGTTCCCTCGCAGGCGACGGCGGGCGAGGCGAAGCATCGACCGGGATCGATCGATCGCGATGACCATTCTCCCCGTTGTCGCCAGTTCTCTCGCCAGATCGCCAGGACCGCAACCGAGGTCGACGACGATGCGGGAATCGTGGCACCAGGGAAGTATCGCACGCTGCCAGGATCCCCAGTGTCGGCCGAAGAATAGACCGGTCAATACAGGATAGAGAGGGGCTAGCGGGCCGTAAAACAGCTCCAAGACGTGAAGGTAGAGCCAGCGCCACACCATCGCGCGCCAGACTCCCCCCTGCTGTTCGCGATGGTCAGCACGACCGACCGGTTCGCTCCGCGCTCTCCCTCGTTGGCAGCGGACGATGCGAGAGAGTATACCGGTACGACGATGAGCCGTGGGGTAGGTACCACGGTCCGACGAGGTCGACATGACAGTCTTCACCATTTTGCACCGCGACAGCACAACGTTCGCGCGCAACGGCGTGCTCCGGACACGCCGCGGTCCTGTGCGGACGCCCGCTTTCATGCCGGTCGGGACGCAGGCGACGGTCAAATCTCTCACGCCAGAAGAGATACGAGCGACGGGCAGCGAGGTCGTGCTCGCGAACACCTATCACCTCCTGCTGCGTCCGGGTCCTGCTGTATTCGAAGCGGTCGGTGACCTGCACGCCTTCATGGGCTGGGATGGCCCGATCCTGACCGACTCTGGAGGGTTCCAGGTCTACAGTCTGGCCAAGCTCCGGACAGTGAGCGAGCAGGGGGTGACCTTTCGGTCTCACATCGATGGGTCGTTGCACGAGTTGACTCCGGAGCGGGTGATCGACCTCCAGCTCGTCTTCGGATCCGACATCATGATGCCGCTGGACGATGTCGTCGGATTCGGTGAGCCGGAGGCTCGCCAACGCGAGGCTATGGAGCGTACGCACCGCTGGCTCTTGCGAGCCGTTGACTATTTCGAGCGTCGGGTAGAGACTGCCCGGCGGGAATCGAGACCACTCCTGTTCGGTATCGCACAAGGAGGATTCGCAGTCGAACGGCGTCATCGAAGTGCGGCTTTCGTCGCCGAGCTGCCGGTCGATGGCATCGCGATCGGTGGCTTGAGCGTCGGGGAGCCGAAAGAGATGCTCCTGGAGATGTTGCGTGCGAGCCTCGAAGCGTTGCCCGAGGACCGGCCGCGCTATCTCATGGGGGTAGGGGCACCGGAGGATCTCTGGTACGCAGTCAGCCTCGGAGTCGACCTGTTCGACTGTGTGCTGCCGACGCGCCTGGCTCGACACGGCGCGCTCTTCACGGAAACCGGGCGGGTCGACATCACGTCTGCCAGGTACAAGTTCGTGCGTGAACCGGTCGATCCCGGTTGCGAGTGTTACACGTGTCGTCATTACTCCGCTGCCTACCTGCACCACCTGTTCCGGGCGAAGGAACTCTTGGCGTATCGACTCGCCTCGATCCACAACCTCCATTTCATCCAGTCGCAAATGGCACAGATGCGAGCGGCGATCGCCGAAGGACGGTTCGCTCAGGCTTTGGAAGCCTTTCTGGCGCGCTACGGGAACGGTAATCGCTCGAGTGAGGCCGTCGCGAGGCTGGGGTGGGAGGAACGATGAGCGATCGAGCGGCGATCCACTGCGTTGCCTTCGGTCGTGTCCAAGGGGTGGGTTTTCGTTTCTTCGTGCTCGACGAGGCGGAGCGGCTCGGGCTCGTCGGGTGGGTCCGCAACCGCCCGGACGGGCGCTCCGTGGAGCTCTGGGCGGAAGGGGGGCGGGCGCGACTCGAACGGCTGATCGAGCGCGTACGGGTCGGACCGCCCGGTGCTTGGGTCGAGCGCGTGGAGTGTTCTTGGGTGGAGCCAACTGGGACATATACGGACTTCACGATCCGGCGCTAAAGCTAGCGAAGAGGGGAGACAGTGGCACGTATCGCGGTCGTCGGTCTCGGTTATGTGGGGCTGGTCTATGGCGGGGCCTTCGCCGACCTCGGCAATTGTGTGTGGGGTGTCGACATCGATGCCGAAAAGGTCGCGAAACTCCGTGACGGCGTGGTTCCGATTTACGAACCGGGATTGAACGAGCTCATTCGACGGAATGTCGAGGCTGGGCGACTCCGGTTCACCACCGACTATGCTGAAGCGATCCCGGAAGCGGAGTTCGTCTTCATCTGTGTCGGCACGCCGTCCACCGTCGATGGCGATGCAGACATGCGCGCGGTGCGAGCCGCCGCACTGACGATCGGTCGGCACTTACGCGGCCATACGATCATCGTCAACAAGAGTACGATGCCGATCGGGGCAGGCGACTTCGTGACCTCGTTGATCGAGCAGGTCAAGCCACCGGAGGCGACGTTCGCTGTCGTCAGTAATCCAGAGTTTCTGCGCGAAGGGTCCGCTGTGTACGACGTCTTTCATCCGAGCCGCATCGTGCTCGGCGCTGAGGATCGCGAGGCAGCAGAACGTGTCGCTGAGCTCTACCGCGTGCTGAATGCACCTGTCCTGATTACGGATCGGCGCAGCGCTGAGATGATCAAATATGCGTCGAACGCGATTTTGGCGACACGCATCAGCTTCATCAATGAGATCGCGCAAATTTGCGAACAAGTGGGTGCGGATGTGAAGGTCGTCGCACAAGGTATGGGATACGATCCCCGGATCGGTCCGCTCTTCCTCGAGGCTGGACTCGGGTTCGGTGGGAGCTGTTTCCCCAAGGATGTCCGCGCCCTCGCCTACCTCGCCGAGGAAGTAGGATGCCACCCACAGTTGCTGCACGCGGTGTTGGAAATCAACCAGGACCAGCGCCGGCGTTTCGTGCGCAAGTTGCAGGAGTTACTGGGCGACTTGCATGACCGACCGATCGCTCTCTGGGGGCTCGCCTTCAAGCAAGATACGGACGATGTCCGCGAGTCACCAGCGCTCGATGTCTTGCGTA
>JBEPZP010000031.1:0-14919 GCA_041640735.1 Thermomicrobium sp. | reverse complement strand
ACGGACCACCACTCGCCACTGCCCGGCGACGGGGTACCACGATGGTAGCGGAACGAACGAACCGGCACTCGACACGATACCGACTCACCGTCGCACAGGGATCGCTGCACGTCCGGACCATCCTTCGCGCTCTTCGTATCGGTCACATCGTGCACATGGAACTCGTCCCTTGGGGAACCAACGGTACCTTCGCTGTCGTCCTGGAGCAGACCTTGGTACCGAACTTGATCGCCATTTACAAGCCTGCCCGTGGCGAGGCCCCGCTCTGGGACTTTCCATGCGGCACCCTCTACCGTCGCGAGTACGCTGCCTATCTCCTCAGCCGAATCCTCGGCTGGTCGTTCGTTCCACCGACCGTCATTCGTGACGGCCCGTATGGTGTCGGCACGGTCCAGCTCTATGTCGAGCCGCACGATCGCCCCGTGCGTGGTCATCACTACCGGGCGCAGCTGCAACGGATCGCCTTCTTCGACCTGCTCACGAACAACGCGGACCGCAAAGCCAGCCATCTTTTCCTGGGCCGCTACGATCGCCGCATCTGGGGCATCGACCACGGTTTGACCTTCCACGTCGACCCGAAGTTGCGGACGATTCTTTGGGAGTTCTGTGGTGAGCCGATACCGAGCGAGCTCCTCGCTGACGTGCGTAGGCTCCTCTCGCATCGTCGCTGGGTCGATCGTCTGCTCGCCCCGTTCCTGGCGGATGAAGAGCGACAACAGTTCTGGCACCGGTGTGCGCACTATCTCAGCTCTCCCATCTATCCGCCGCTCAACCCCCGGCGCAACATACCGTACGGGTGGTAAATGTTCCTCGCCCGCCGAGCGAACGCACCGTGAGGGCCTGACCTCTTGACCGCTCTCGATGGCGGCCGTATGATGAGGTTGGAAGCCACAGACCCGCAGAGTCGTTCCGATCGAGCCAACGCGGGAGCCGAGGCTCATCCACGAGGTCGGCAACGCCGAGTAGTGGCGGAACGCTGCGGGAGGGTGCGCGGGTTCAGTAGCCAGGGAAGGGAGCGGGAGTGAAAATCTCGGGTAGCTACACCATACGAGCCCCTCGAGAGGCCCTCTTTGCCCGTTTGACCGATCCGGACGCCATAGCCAGCTGCCTACCGGGCGTCGAGAACCTCAACCGGGTCGCGCCGGATCAATACGAGATGGCGATGACCGTCGCGATCGGGCCGGTGAAGGGAACGTTCACCGGTAAGATCCAGCTCTCCGACATCAATCCGCCCGAGTCCTACCGGATGACGGTCGAGGGGCAAGGGAAGCCAGGGTTCGCCCGCGGCAACGGCTCGGTTCAGCTCCGCGCCGTCGACGACAGCACGACCGAAATCGTGTACGAAGGTGATGTCGAGCTGGGTGGACCGTTCGCCGGCGTGGCGCAGCGAATGCTGGGAGGTGTGGCGAAGCGGATGATCGAACAGTTCTTCGCCTGCATCGAGCGCAACATGGCTACGAGCGCCTAGCAGTCGGGTCGAGTGTCGGAGCATCGGGAAGGAGTGGAGCGATGCAGATCACGGTCACGGTGAACGGTGTCACGTACACGCACGACGTCGAACCACGTCTCCTCCTGGTCCACTACCTCCGCGACGTGCTCAACCTCACCGGGACGCATATCGGCTGCGATACCAGCCAGTGCGGCGCCTGTACCGTGCTCATGAACGGCAAGGCGGTGAAGTCCTGCACCATCTTTGCCGTCCAGGCGGACGGAGCGGAGATCACCACCATCGAAGGGCTCGCGCGCGATGGTCAGCTGCATCCCGTTCAGGAAGGGTTCTGGGAAAAGCACGGTCTCCAGTGCGGCTACTGCACGCCGGGCATGATCATGACCGCAGTAGACTTCCTGCAGCGCAACCCCAATCCGACTGAGGAAGAGATCCGCCACGCGATCGAGGGGAATCTCTGCCGCTGCACGGGCTATCAGAACATCGTACGCGCGATCCAGTACGCTGCGGAAAAGATGCGCAGCGGAAGCTGAGACCGGGCACGGGTCGGGCGGCTAGCGTCCGGGCACCTCGCAACGGAAGGAGGGAGCCATGGCTGTCACCAAGATGTTCGGCGCATCGGTCAAGCGGCGCGAGGATCCACGGCTCCTCACGGGTCGCGGCAATTTCACCGACCATATCCGGCTCCCCGGTACGCTCGTGATGGCGATCAAGCGGAGCCCACACGCCCATGCTCGGATCGTCCGCATCGATACCAGCAAGGCGCGCGCCATCCCTGGGGTGGTGGCGGTCTACACCGGCCAGGACCTCGTCGACAAGCTGGCGCCGGTCCCCTGCGCCTGGCTGATTCCCGACAGTGACCTCAAGGTACCGACCTACCGCGCTGTTACAGTCGACAAGGTCCGTTATGTCGGCGACGCGGTCGCCGTCGTCGTCGCCGAGAACCGCTACGCCGCCCAGGACGCGGTCGAGGCGATCGACGTCGAATACGAGCCGCTGCCCGCGGTCGTCGATCAGGAGAAGGCGCTCGAAGCCGGCGCTCCGCAGCTGTACGACGAGGTACCGAACAATCTCGCGTTCCACTGGAAGCTCCACGCGGGCGACTTCGATGCTGCCTGGGACGCGGCGGAGGTTCGGCTCTCCCGTCGGCTGGTCAACCACCGGCTCATTCCGACCGCGATGGAGCCGCGCGGCGCGTTGGCCGCCTATAACCCAGGGACGGGTGAGCTGACGATCTGGTGCACGAGTCAGAATCCACACGTGCACCGGTTACTGCTCTCCGCAGTCACCGGGTTGCCGGAGACTCGGATTCGCGTCATCGCCACGGACGTCGGCGGCGGTTTCGGAAGCAAGATCCCGATGTACGCCGGCGAAATGATCGCAGCCGCGATCAGCAAGGATCTCGGACGGCCGATCAAGTGGATCGAGACGCGTCAGGAGAACTACGTCGCGACGATCCACGGGCGCGACCACATCCAGTACGTCGACATCGCTGCCAAGCGGGACGGCACGATCACCGGCGTGCGGGTCCGCGCCTACGCCAATCTGGGGGCCTATCTCTCGACCGCCGCACCTGGTGTGCCGACCTGGTTGTTCGGCCTGATGCTGCAAGGTCCCTACGCGATCCCGGTAGTCCACTGCGATGTCTATGGCGTCCTCACGAATACGACGCCGACAGATGCCTATCGTGGCGCTGGACGACCGGAAGCGACGTACTTGCTCGAGCGGATGATCGATCTGCTCGCGCGCGAACTCGGCATGGATCCGGCGGAGATCCGCCGCAAGAACTTCATCCCGAAGGACAAGTTCCCGTACACCACACCGACCGGGCTTCAGTACGATAGCGGCGACTACGAGGCGACGCTCGACCGGGCACTGGAGCTGGTCGACTACCGGAACCTACGCCAGCAGCAGGCCGAATTGCGCCAGCAAGGCCGGTATATCGGTATCGGATTCTCCACCTACGTCGAAGTGTGTGGGCTGGCTCCCTCCCAGGCTGCGGGGGCGATGGGCTTCCAGGGCGGCCTGTGGGAGAGCGCGACGGTCCGCGTGCACCCCACGGGGAAGGTGACCGTCTTTACGGGTTCGAATCCACACGGCCAGGGCGAGGAGACGACGTTCGCTCAGCTGGTCGCCGACGAACTCGGTGTACCGTTCGAGGACGTCGAGATCGTCCACGGCGATACCGAGATGGTGCCCTTCGGCATGGGGACTTACGGCAGCCGCAGCACTGCTGTCGGCGGCGCAGCGCTCGTCCATGCCTGCCGCAAGGTCAAGGAAAAGGCGCAGCGCATCGCCGCACACCTGCTCGAGGTATCGCCCGAGGATATCGTCTTCGAGAACGGTCGCTTCTTCGTGAAGGGCGCGCCGGACCGGGCGATGACCTTCCAGGAGGTAGCTCTGCAGGCCTACCTGGCTTGGAAGCTGCCGCGCGACATCGAGCCGGGGCTCGAGGCAACGCACTTCTTCGATCCGGTCAACAATACCTTCCCGTTCGGCTGCCACATCTGTGTGGTCGAAGTCGATCCGGAGACCGGTAAGGTCAACTTCCTCAAGTACGTCGCGGTCGACGACGTGGGAAACGTCATCAACCCGATGATCGTCGATGGGCAGGTCCATGGTGGCATCGCGCAGGGCTTGGCCCAAGCCGTATACGAGTACGCAGCCTACGACGAAACGGGACAGCTCCTGACTGCCTCGCTCATGGATTACGCGCTGCCTAAGGCGAGCATGCTGCCGTCCTTTACCGTCGACCGTACCGTCACACCGACACCGGTCAACCCGATGGGCGTCAAGGGAGCCGGCGAGACCGGGACCATCGCCTCGACCCCGGCCGTCGCGAACGCGGTGATCGACGCCCTCGCACCGTTCGGCATCGACCATATCGACATGCCACTGACGCCGGAGCGCATCTGGCGAGCGATCCGCGAGCACGCGCGCTGAGAGGAGTGACGCTGGGGAACTGGAGCGTTCCAGTCCCGTAGGACAGAACGGAAGGGGAGCGGACGATGTACCCGAGCACCTTCAGCTATTACCGAGCCGGTTCGGTCCAGGAAGCGCTCAAGCTTCTCGTCGAGAATCCGGACGCCAAGCTGCTCGCTGGCGGCCACAGCCTCATTCCGGCGATGAAGCTGCGGCTGGCTGCGCCATCCGCGCTGATCGATATTTCCCGGATCGCGGAGCTGGCGGGGATCCGGGATGCCGGTGACCGCATCGTCATCGGTGCGATGACCCGATACGACGACATTCAGCGATCGGACCTGATCCGGCAGGTCCTGCCGATCCTCCCCGAAGCGATCGACGTGATCGGCGATCTACAGGTACGCAACATGGGGACGATCGGTGGATCGCTGGCGCATGCCGACCCGGCCGCCGATCTGCCGGCAGTCGTTCTCGCTCTCGGGGCCGAGATCAAGGCAGTCGGACCGAACGGCGAGCGGACGATCCCGGTTGACCAGTTCTTCGTGGATCTCTTTACGACGGCACTGCAACCCAACGAGATCCTGACGGAAGTAGCGATCCCGAAGCCGCCAGCCCGCACCGGCATGTCCTATCAGAAGTTCGCCAATCCGGCATCGGGGTACGCCGTGGTCGGTGTAGCGGCTGTGGTGACACTCGCGGACAACGGAACCGTCAGCGCAGTACGCGTCGGGGTCACCGGAGCCGGTCCCTACGCTGTGCGCCGCCAGAACGTCGAGCAGGCCTTGGTCGGCAAGGAGCCGACGGCGGAAGCGATCGAGGCGGCGAGCCAGCTGGCGAGTGAGGGGATGACCTTCAACAGCGACATCTTCGCCAGCGAAGAGTACCGGGCGCACCTGACGCGCGTGTTCGTCAAGCGCGCGCTCACGCAGGCGGTCCAGCGCGCCCGCGGCTGATCCAGCTCCATGGTCGAACGCACCGCGCCCGGGGTGGCTACCCCGGGCGCGTCCTGATTTGTGGTGGGCAACGTCTGGTATACTTTTTCGACGGCATGTCAGAAAGGTCGAGGTGAATCGTGACGGTTGCAGAGTTGACATCGGTCGAGGCAGTACAGCGGGCTCTCGCCGCACACCGTTACGTGTGCGACACGAGCCTGGCGACAGCGATCTATCTCGCACTCAAGTTGCCGAAGCCGCTTCTCCTCGAGGGTGAAGCCGGCGTCGGCAAGACGGAGGTCGCCAAGGTCCTGGCGCAGGTGCTGGATACGGACCTGATCCGGCTCCAGTGCTACGAGGGGCTCGACGTCAGTCACGCAGTCTACGAGTGGAACTACCCACGCCAGATGCTGGCGATCCGTCTGCTCGAGGACCAGCAAGTCGGCTGGGATACCGCGATGCACGAGATCTTCAGCGAAGAGTTCTTGATCGAGCGTCCGCTGCTCAAGGCGATCCGACATCGCGGCAAACCGGCCGTTCTCTTGATCGACGAGATCGACCGTGCCGACGAAGAGTTCGAAGCGTTCCTGCTCGAACTGCTCTCGGATTTTCAGATCACGATTCCGGAGATCGGTACGATCCGCGCCGAGCACCCGCCATACGTGATCATCACGTCCAACCGGACGCGGGAGCTCCACGACGCGCTCAAGCGACGCTGCCTCTATCATTGGATCGATTATCCGTCGCTCGAGAAGGAGTTCGAGATTCTGCGCGTCAAGCTACCCGGTATTCCGGAGCGGCTGGCGCTGCAGGTTGCTCGCTTCATCCAAGCGCTGCGCCGCGAGGACTTGTACAAGCTCCCGGGAGTCGCCGAAACGCTCGACTGGGCCGCTGCACTGCTGGCGCTCAATCAGAGTCAGCTCAGCGTCGAAATCGCCTCGGCGACATTGGGAGCCATCCTCAAGCACCAGGAGGACCTCCAGCACATCCGCAAGAAGCGGCTGGAGGAACTCGTCGCCGCAGCGACACAGGAGTGACACTCGGCCTTTCGAGGCTGCACAGAGGTACGGAACCATGACGGCGACGATGAACTTCGCTCAACGTGCACTCACTTTCGCGCGCTTGCTGCGCCGCGCCGGGGTGAAAACGACGACCGGCCAGGCGATGGACTTCGTGCGCGCCATCGAACACATCGACATCAGCCGGCGCGAGGAGTTCCGCGAGGCCGCTCGCGCCTGCCTCGTCACGCACAAGGACGACATGCCGGTGTTCGAGCGGCTCTTCGACCTCTATTGGCGTGCCAAACCGGAGCTTCCTGACGGTCTCCTCCAGCAGGTGGAACCTGACGACGTCATCGAGCTCGCACCAGAAGAGGGCGAGGAGCTGGACGAGACCGAAAGTACGACCATCGAGGGAGCGCGCGGCCGTCGGCTCGAGGCGATCGAAGCGATCGACGAGGCAGAGGAAGGTGAAGCCAGCGACGAAGAGTCGCTCGCCGATGCTTTCAGCTATAGCCCAGCTGAGGTTCTGCGCGAAAAGGATTTCGCTGACTTTACCGAGGAGGAACTCCAACAGATCCGTCGCTTCATGCAGCAACTGACCTGGGAAATCGGGCGACGCCGCTCCCGGCGCAAGGTCGCCTCGCCGAAGGGGCGCTTCATCGATCCACGGCGAACGATGCGGCGCTCGCTCCAGACGGGTGGAGTCCCGCTGACCATCGCCCGTCGCGAGACGAAGACGAAGCCGCGCCAGTTGGTGGTCATCTGCGACGTCAGCGGTTCCATGGACCGCTACAGCCGCATCTTGCTCCAGTTCATCTACGCGATCGAGAACGGGATGGCCAAGGTCGAGGCCTTCGTCTTCGGGACGCGCTTGACGCGCGTCACCCGCCTGCTCAAACACCAGGACATCGACGAGGCGATGCGGCGCGTCGCTCGCGAAGTCCAAGACTGGTCGGGCGGGACACGCATCGGACAGTCGCTGCAGACCTTCAATCAGGAGTGGGCTCGCCGCGTGCTCCGTAACGGCGCGGTGGTACTCATCATCAGCGATGGCTGGGATCGTGGTGATCCCAACCTGCTCGCGCAAGAAATGGCGCGTTTGCAGCGCTCCTGCTATCGTCTGATCTGGCTCAACCCGCTGCTCGGTTCGCCGCGCTACGAGCCACTCACGCGCGGCATGCAAGCAGCCCTGCCGTACATCGATGACTTTATGCCCATTCACAACTTCGCCAGCCTCGAGGCACTGGCGAAGCACCTCAGTCACATCGACCAGAAGCGACCGGTACGGCGCCAGCACGCGGTGCTACCGGAGACTTCCGCAGCGTAGGAGGACGACGATGCGCGACATTTTGCCGGAAATCGAACGTTGGATACAGGAAGGTGAAGAGATCGCGCTGGCGACCGTCGTCCGCGCCATCGGGTCCTCACCGCGACCAGTCGGGGCGAAGATGGCTGTGACCCGCTCGGGGCGCATGGTCGGCTCAGTCAGCGGCGGCTGCGTGGAAGGTGCAGTCTTCGAGGTTGCCTTGGAGGTGCTCGAATCAGGTCGTCCCCGCCTGGTACGGTACGGCATTTCCGACGAACAGGCGTGGGACGTCGGCCTGAGTTGCGGCGGAACCATCGACGTATTCGTCGAACCATTGGTGAGAAAGTCATGAACGGAGACGTCTTCGAGGCTCTGCGACGAGCCTTAGCCGAGGAAGAAGCAGTCGTGACCGCCACGGTCGTGAGCGGTGAACTGTTGGGTCGCAAGCTGCTCGTGTACGAGGACGGCCGGACTGTCGGGTCGCTCGGCTCGCCGGAACTCGACGCCGCCGTACGTGCCGACGCGGAAGCGTTCTTCCAGAGCGGTGAGGCTGGTATCCGTACCTATCGCCTCCCCGAGGGATCCGAGGTCGAGGTCTACCTCGAAGCTCACCTCCCACCCCGGCACCTCATCGTCGTCGGGGCTGTGCATATCGCCATCCCGCTGGTCGCGATGGCCAAGGAGCTCGGCTACCGGACGACAGTGATCGACGCACGCGAGTTCTTCGCTACACGCGAGCGCTTCCCGCACGCTGACCAGCTCATCGTAGCTTGGCCGGATGAAGCGCTAGCGACCATCAAGATCACACCGCAGACCGATATCGTGGTCTTGGCGCACGACGAAAAGTTCGAGGATCCAGCGCTCCACGTCGCCTTGCGCACGCGTGCCGGTTACATCGGCGCGATCGGCAGCCGCAAGACCAGCCAACAGCGGCTCGAACGTCTCCGGCGTGCAGGATTCAGCGACGAGGAACTGGCGCGGATCCACGCGCCGATCGGTATCGACATCGGGGCGAAGACTCCGGCCGAAATCGCGGTCAGCATCTTGGCGGAGATCATCGCTGTCCGTCGCGGTCGCATCGGGCAGCCGCTCCGACCAGCGAAGTCGGAACCCGCTCCGGCACCGAGCGACCGAACTTGATCCAGCCTGAGGACTGCTCGCTCGTGGTGCGCGTGGCCGGTATCATCCTGGCGGCTGGTCTGTCGACACGCCTCGGACGACCGAAGCAACTCGTCGAGGTGTGCGGTAAACCTGCGCTCCAGCACGTCCTCGAAACGGTTCGACAGACGCGCCTCGATCCGGTCATCCTCGTCGTGAATCCGGAGGTCGCGCGCGCGTTGCCGGCTCTCGACACGCGGGGCTGCACGACCGTGGTCAACGATCGACCGGAGGAGGGGCAGAGCTCTTCGCTGCGGGCGGGCCTCGGGGCGGTTCCAGCCGGCTGCGATGCCGTCGTCTTTCTCCTGGGCGACCAGCCGTTCGTCGGTGCCGAGATCGTCGATGGACTGATCGAACGCTTCGCTGCGACTCGCGCGCCGATCGTTCGCCCTCGGTACAGCGACGGGCCCGGCAACCCCGTCCTCATCGCGCGCGCACTGTTTGCGGAACTCGCGGAACTCCGGGGCGATACGGGAGCACGCCCTCTCCTCGCCAAACACCAGGCATCAATCGTCGAGTTGGATGCGCGGCAGCACCGCACGCCGATCGATCTCGATACGCCTGATGACATCGAGCGAGCACGTCGCCTGTGCACTGCTGAGCGAGGACGCGATGACGCCGAACTTCGATGAGGACATACGGTACTGTCCCTACTGTCGATCCGATTTAGTCCCCCGGGTAGTCGCGGGACGCCCCCGGCCATACTGCCCGCAGTGCGCACGGGCGTTTTTCAGCGACCCGAAGGTCGCCGTCGCCGTCATCGTTACGAGAGGCGAGCAGGTCCTGCTGCAGCAGCGGGCGATCGAGCCTGGCGCGGGGCTGTGGAGTTTCCCCTCTGGCTTCGTCGAACGAGGCGAACAGCTGGAAGAGGCAGCACGCCGCGAGGTGCGTGAAGAAACCGGCATCGACGTCGCGCTCGGGCGGCTCGTCGGCGTGTACTCCCAGGCTGGCAACCCTGTCGTCCTCGTCGTCTACGAGGGGCACCCACTCGGCGGGACGCTGGCGACTAGCGAAGAAAGCCGCGCAGTGCAGTGGTTCTCCCTCGACGCTCTCCCGCCACTCGCCTTCCCGCATGACGAGCAGATCTTGACCGACTGGCGCGGTGCGCGCTCCCCTGCCTGAACACCTCTTCCCTATTCCTCTATCTGGGACACTACCCTTCCAAATGCCAGACCCTCTCCCTACACTGTCGACTGGGTCGGGTACGACGAGTGAGGAAAGTGGAACGATGGCAGGACGCTTCATCGGTCGACGTATTCCTCGCCTCGAAGATGAACCGTTGCTGCGCGGCGAAGCGACGTTCTCCGACGATCTTCGCCTCGAGGGTGCGCTCTCGCTCGTTGTCGTCCGGAGTCCGTATCCCCACGCGCTGATCGGGACGATCGATTGGAGTAGCGCCGCGCGGGTACCGGGCTTCGTGGCCGCCTTCGATGGTAAAGCACTCGCGACGTGGCTCAACCCCTTCCCGACACCGCCGCAGTCGGCCGGTGTACGTCCCCAGCAGCGCTATCCTCTGGCAGTCGATCGGGCACGCTACGTTGGTGAAGGAGTGGTCGCTCTCCTAGCAGAAACACCGGCAGCCGCAGCGGATGCTGCTGGCGAAGTGATCATCGAATACGAGGAGCTTCCAGCGGTCGCTGACCCCGAAGCGGCACTGCTCCCGACAGCACCCCTCATCCACCCCGACTGGCCAGACAACATCGCGTTCGCGGCCGAACACCAGCACGGCGACGTCGATAGCGCCTTCTCCACCGCGGACGAGATCGTCGAGTTGGTTCTGCAGAACCAACGTGTCTACGCTGCCTTCCTGGAGCCGCGGGCAGCCGCTGCTATCTACGATGAACGATCGGAGCAACTGACGGTCTGGGCATCCACACAGACCCCGCACACGCTGCGCAGTGCTCTGGCCGCTGTCCTGGGGCTACCGGAGCACCGTATCCGCGTCATCGCCCCGGACGTCGGGGGTGCCTTCGGCGCCAAGAGCGGCATCTACCCGGAGTACGCGCTCGTCACCGCACTCGCCTGGAAAATGCGACGACCGGTCCGGTGGACGGAGACCCGCTCGGAGAGCTTCGTCGCCACCAACCACGGTCGGGACCAGCGACAGCGAGTGCGAGCGGCGTTTCGCCGTGATGGAACGCTCCTCGCTCTCGACGTCGACATCGTCAGTAACCTCGGAGCCTGGAACGCCGCCACGACGCGGCCGACGGCCGTGTTGACCGGTTTGGCCCTCGCCGGCCCGTACCGCGTTCCGGCACTCCGATCGCGCATCCGGTGCGTGGTCACGAACACCACACCGCAGTCGGCGTACCGCGGCGCCGGAAGGCCGGAGGCGAGTTACCTCTTGGAACGATTGATGGATGCCGCCGCCGCCCAACTCGGGCTCGATCCTGTCACCGTTCGCGAGCGGAACCTCCTGCATCCGGACGAGTTCCCGTATCGTTCACCGACGGGAGTGACCTACGACAGTGGCGATTATCCCCGCGTACTCGCCGAAGCGCTGCGGCGCTTCGACTACGAGGCAGCGCGGCGACAGCAGGCCCAGCTCCGGGAACAGGGGCGACTGGTCGGTATAGGCTTGGCGACGTTTTGTGAACTCTCGGGCCCCGGCTGGGAATCGGCGACCGTACGGGTTCATCCCGACGGCTCCGTGACCGTCCTGTGCGGCATCACGCCGAGCGGTCAAGGCCATGCGACGATGCTGGCACAGGTCGTCGGCGAAGTCCTCCAGATTCCCCTCGACCGGATCCGCGCCGTCACTGGGGATACCGCGGCTGTCCAACAGGGAATCGGGACGTTCGGCAGCCGTAGCACGGCGCTGGGTGGTTCCGCCGCATACCTCGCCGCACGAGATGTCCTCGCGAAGGCTCAGCTCATCGCCGCCCAGGTCTTGGAAGCCGCGCCAGAGGACATCGTGTACGAGGAGGGAACGTTCTTCGTCCGTGGCGCTCCTGACCGCTCCGTCGACTGGCGACGGATCGCTCGACTGGCCTACGTCATGGAAGGTCCACCTGGCGGCATCGAGCCCGGGTTGGAAGCAACGCGGTACTTCAACCCGGGACAGCGTAACGTGCCCTTCGGCGTACACATCGCTATGGTCGAGGTCGACCCCGACACCGGCGAGATAACCGTCCTGCGCTACCTCGCGGTCGACGACAGTGGTCGCATCGTCAACCCGCTGCTCGCGGAGGGGCAAATCCACGGTAGCGTCGCCCAAGGCTTCGGTCAAGCCCTCTACGAGGCGATCGTGTATTCGGATCATGGTCAACCGCTGGTGCAAAGCTTCCTCGACTATGTGGTCCCGCGAGCGAGCCAGCTCCCGGCGATCGAAACCGCCCACTGCGAGACTCCGAGCCCCATCAATCCGCTCGGGGCCAAGGGGGTCGGCGAAGCGGGTACGACTGCTGCCCCTCCAGCGCTCGTGAATGCAGTGCTCGACGCACTCCGCCCACTCGGCGTGCGCCATCTCGATATGCCGCTCACACCGGAGCGCGTCTGGCGGGCGATTCGAGCGGCCGTGTGTCAGTGAGTGTGACGACAATCGTCAAACGCGCGGCGGGCAACGTATTGGATGTTGCCCGCCGCGACACCGGCTGACCGCTTCGGCGTTACGAAACCTGGGAATCACCGACAGCTTGTGATTCAGCCGCCGGTGGTGTGACCTTTCGTTCGCCACGCAGGGTCGCGAGCTCGTTGCGGAGGACCTCCACCTGTCGCCGTAGCGAGAAGAGGTAGATTCCCAGGATGAGCCACGTGACGAAGAAGCCAGCGAAGAGATACCACAGCGTGTCCATACCCCGCACCACCTTTCTCACACCGAACTGTCCGCCGCGGCGCGTAGCGCGAGCACCTCGTCACGCGCCGTCTCGATCCGATACTTGACGACGAGCAAGAAGGCATAGAGAGCGAAGAAGGCGACCAGCGTCACGAGCATCGTCACCAGCATCTCGGGTGGCATCGCTGGCCCTTCGCTCCGCACGACGATCGGTTCCGGATGCAAGGTACGCCACCAGCGCACGGACATGTGGATGATCGGGATATCGACGAAGCCCACGATCCCGAGCACAGCTGCATACCGGGCACCGCGCTCAGGATCAGCGACGTACGCCCGCAACAGAAAGTAACCGAGATAGATGAACCACAGGATGAGCGTCGTCGTCAGACGTGCATCCCACGTCCACCAGGTTCCCCAGATCGGCCGACCCCAGATCGAGCCAGTGAGGAGAACCAAGGTGGTGAAGATGAAGCCGAGCTCTGCAGCCGAGCGAGCGAGCCGGTCCCAATGCGGCGAGCCCCGCAAGAGATAGGCGATACTGCTGACGAAGATGATGAAAAAGGACAGATAGGCGAGCCAAGCCGGTGGCAGGTGCAGGTAAAACAGGCGCTGCACGTCACCTTGTGTCGCGTCGGCCGGTGCATATAAGAAAATCATCGCTACCGAGAGCGCCACGAGCGCGAAGGCCGCTACCCCCAAGAGAGTCAACCAATCGACACCTGTCCGCATCGTCACACTCGTTCCTCCCTTCCGCAATGAACGCGCCGGTCGAGCCTCACTCTTCAGTGACCACTCCGAAGGTCGCGACGCTCAACGCGAGAAACAGCATCGCGAATCCAGCGAGGAGACTCTTCCACGGCCCCGCATCGGCTCCGAAACCACTGAGCTCCAACACCATCGCTCGCACAGCTCCGATCACGACGGGTATCGCGAGCGGAAACAGCAGCGCTGGCAACAACACCTCACGAGCCCGCGCTTGTGCTGTCATCACGCTGAACAGTGTGCCCAACGTACAGAGGCCGAGGGTGCCCAAGGCCAGAACGAGCAGGACACCAGGGCGGAAGACCGGTAAGTCGAACAGCAGCGCCATGACGACGAGCGCGACCAGTTCCACCAGGACAACGAAGACGAGCATGCTCGAGAGCTTGGCGAGAAAGACGACCGGTCGCTCCACCGGGCTGAGCAACACACCGTCCCACGCGCCCTCTTGACGGTCGAGCGAAGCGCTCCGACCGAGCCCCAGGAGCGTTGCGAAAACGACCGCGACCCAGAAGGCACCCGACCCACTCGCCACACGCTGCGCACCGGACAGGTCGAAGGCGAAATTGAAGATGAGCAGCGTCAAGAGCGCCATAACGGCCATACCGACGACGACCTCGCGGGCTCGAAACTCCGAGAGAATGTCACGCCAGACCAGGGCGAGGAACTGCGTCCACATCGTCAGACCGGCACCGTGTTCGATGCAGTTGCTGCGAGCATGCGTAAGGACTCCTGGTTCGAGGCCTCGTAGACGATCCGCCCGCGCTCCAGATACAGCGCTCGCGTGGCCGCCTCGAGAGCGAAATCCAAAGCGTGCGTGGTCATCAGCACCGCTCCACCACGTTCGCGATGCGCGCGGAGCAGATCGAGCACACGCGCACGACTCGCCCGATCCAACCCCGTATCCGGCTCGTCCAGCAGTAACACTGACGGCCGATGCAACACGGCCCGCGCCAGCGCGACGCGCTGCTGAAACCCTCGGGAAAGCTGCCGCACCCGCTCGCGTAATCGCTCCTCGATCCCGAGCCAGGACGTGACCGTCTGGATCCGTTCCGTGGCGTCCGGGATTCGGTACAGACGGGCGTAGTACGAGAGGTTTTCGAACACGGTGAGTTCGGGATCGAGCATCGTGCGGTGCATCACCACACCCAGCCGTTGCCGCACCTCGAGTGGTACCGGTGCGACCTCTCGTCCGAACCACACTATAGTGCCGCTACTCGGTCGAGCGAGCCCGACCAAGAGACGAACGAGCGTCGTTTTGCCAGACCCGTTGGGGCCGAGGATCAAGAGACACTCCCCCGCCCACAGCCGGAAACTCACCCCACCCAGCGCCGTACGCCATCCGTAGCGTTTGGTGAGACTCGTCACTTCAAGCACCGGCTCGGTGGTGGATTCGGCGGCTTCCCAAGCGGTCATGTCGAGACACCTGCCGTCGAAGTCGAGGCGTTCGTGTCGATCTGCCGGGCCAGCTCGCGTAGGTGAGCGATCTCCTGGTTGATCTCCACCTCGACGACTCGGTTCAACTCTTCGATCGCCTGGAGAATACGTGCCGCTTCCGCCATGAGCGCGCGACGCATCCGTTCGTAGTCCGTTGCCGCAACCTTCCCCGTCTCATAATC
>JBEPZP010000030.1:0-15496 GCA_041640735.1 Thermomicrobium sp. | reverse complement strand
CCGCGACGAGCGGCTGCCGCGGCCACAGTCCGCCCCGGTACCCCTGAGCGGCGAGCGACTCACCGAGCAGGATGCGGGTCGCCACCTCCACCATCGGCACACCGGTCACCTTGCTGAGGAACGGCACAGTCCGCGAGGCGCGGGGGTTTACCTCGAGGACATAGACGGTACCCTCGTGGAGCACGAACTGGATATTGATCAAGCCGCGCGCACCCAGCGCCAACGCGATCTCCGTCGTGTACCGGACGAGGGTATCGACATGCTCGGGTGGCACTTCGACGGCCGGATAGACGGCAAAGCTGTCCCCCGAATGCACCCCGGCCCGCTCGATGTGCTGCATGATACCGGGAATCAGCACGTCGTGTCCGTCGCAGATCGCATCGACCTCGAGCTCCACACCGTCGAGGTACTTGTCGATCAGTACTGGCCGTCCCGTCGCGAAGGCACCGGAGGTCGCCAGGTAGCGCTCGAGCTGCTCCCGCCGGTACACCACCTCCATCGCTCGCCCACCGAGGACATAGGAGGGACGGACCAAGACGGGATAGCCGATCCGTTCCGCCGTCTCCACCGCCTCGTCGAGCGTGAGCACGCCAGCACCCGGCGGCTGCGGGATGCCGAGCTCGCGCAGGAACCGCTCGAAGCGGCGCCGATCCTCGGCGATATCGATCGCCTCTTGGTCCGTACCGAGGATGGGCACCCCAGCCGCCGCGAGATCGGCTGCGAGGTTGATCGCGGTCTGCCCACCGAACTGGACGATCACCGGCGGCAACGCCTGCTGCTGGTAGCCAGCTTCGTGCGCGAGGACATCGATGACCCCCTCCGCGTCGAGCGGCACCACATACAGGCGATCCGAGGCGTCGAAGTCGGTGGAGACCGTTTCCGGGTTGTTGTTGAGCATGATGGCTGCGACACCGGCCCGGTGCAACGCCTGCGCCGCTTTGACGCTGCAGTAGTCGAACTCGATACCCTGGCCGATCCGGATGGGACCCGCACCGATCACCGCCACTTTGGGTGGTGCGAGCGGCGGCGCCTCGTCTTCGTCCTCGTAGGTCGCGTAGAAGTACGGCGTCTCCGCAGCGAACTCCGCCGCGCAGGTATCGACCAGCTTGTGCACCGGGACGATGCCTGCCTGGTAGCGGTACGCGCGAACGGCCTCCTCACGCGTCCCTTGCAACGCCGCGATCGTCCGATCGCTGAAGCCCAGTCGCTTGGCTTCCCACAGCAACTCGGGCGTGAGCGGTTCGCGCGCCAAGCGCCCCTCTAGGGCCACGATGCGCTGGATCGCGCGGACGAACCAGACGTCGATCCGGCTGAGCTCGCTCACCCGCTCTGGCGCCCACCCTCGCCGGAGCGCCGCCGCGACCGCCCAGAGGCGCAGATCGGTGGGAACGCGCAACGCCTGTTCCAGTACCGACTCGTCCTCCCAGCGCGGATCTTCCCAGCGGAGATCAGACTGGTCGGTATCGAGGCCGCGCACCGCCTTCTGGAGCGCCGCCTCGAAGCACCGATCGATGGCCATCACTTCGCCCGTCGCCTTCATCTGCGAACCCAGGGTGCGGTCGCCGTGGCGGAACTTGTCGAACGGCCAGCGCGGGATCTTCACCACGCAGTAGTCGAGTGCTGGCTCGAACGACGCCATGGTCTTTCCGGTGACCGGGTTCGGCAATTCGTCGAGTGTCCGGCCGATGGCCAACTTGGCCGCGATGCGCGCGATCGGGTAGCCGGTCGCCTTCGAGGCCAGCGCGGAGCTCCGACTGACGCGCGGGTTGACTTCGATCACGTAGTAGTGGTCGGACTGCGGGTCGAGCGCGAACTGGATGTTGCACCCGCCGACGATCCCGAGCGCGCGGATGATCTTGAGCGCCGCGCTGCGCAACATCTGGTAGTCGCGGTCGCTCAACGTCTGCGAGGGGGCGACGACGATGCTGTCGCCGGTGTGCACCCCCATCGGATCGAGGTTCTCCATGTTGCAGACGGTGATGCAGGTATCGTTGGCATCCCGCATCACCTCGTACTCGATCTCTTTCCAGCCGAGGAGGCTGCGTTCCACCAGCACCTGACCGATCGGGCTCGCGGCGATTCCGCGCTGGACGAGCGCGACCAGCTCGTCGCGCGTGAAGGCGATCCCACCCCCGGTACCACCCAACGTGAAGGCGGGGCGCACGATGAGCGGGAGCGGCACCGCTTCGGCGAAGCGCAGCGCCTCCTCCACGCTGTACGCGGTGACACTCTCCAGGACAGGCTCGCCGATTTCCACCAAGAGGTCTTTGAAGAGCTGTCGGTCTTCGGCTTTGCGGATCGCCTCCAGCGGCGTCCCCAGCAGGCGAACGCCGTACCGATCCAGGATCCCTGCCTCGGCGAGCTGCACAGCCAGATTCAAGCCGGTCTGTCCCCCGAGCGTCGCCAGAAGCCCTTCCGGTCGCTCGCGCGCGATAACCCGCTCCAGGACGTCGATCGTGAGCGGCTCGATGTAGACCGCATCCGCCATGTCCTCGTCGGTCATGATCGTGGCCGGGTTGGAATTGACGATGATCGTGCGCACGCCTTCTTCGCGGAGCGCGCGCAGCGCTTGACTTCCCGAGTAGTCGAACTCAGCAGCTTGACCGATGACGATCGGCCCCGATCCGATGACGAGCACCGAGGAGACGAGCGGTCGCCGTGCCATCGTCACACCCCCTCCGTCGCCAGCACCGGCATGGCGCGGCGGCGCACCAGCCAGCGTTGTCGCACAGCGTCGACGAAAGCATCGAAGAGGTCTTGGCTGTCCTGCGGCCCCGGCGCTCCCTCTGGGTGGAACTGCACTGTGAAGACCGGCAGTGTCCGATGCCGCAGGCCTTCGACCGTCCCGTCGTTCACGTTCACCATCCAGATCACCCAACCGTCCTCGGTCGGTACGCTGGCCGCATCGACACAGTACCCGTGGTTCTGCGAGGTGATGCGCACGCGACCGGTCAAGAGGTCCTTGACCGGGTGATTGCCACCGCGGTGCCCGAACATCAACTTCGTCGTCCGGGCACCCGCTGCCAGCGCGAGTAACTGGTGACCGAGGCAGATCCCGAAGAAGGGCACGCCGGAAGAGGCGAGGTCGCGCACCACGTCGACCGCCTCGCGTGCCTGCGTCGGGTCCCCGGGGCCGGGTGAGACGACCACACCGTCCGGGTCGTAGCCGAGCACCGTCGCCGCGTCCACGCCGTACGGAACCACGGTCACGCGGACATTCCGCCGCAGCAGCGAGGCGAGGATGTTGCGCTTGACCCCACAGTCGATCAGGACGATGTGTGGCGCGTCGCTGGGACCGAAGGTCGCTGGCTCACCGCGAACGGCCGGGACCACGTCCTCTTGCTCCGGCGTCCAGGCCCGCCGGGCGAGCGCGACCAGCTCCTCGTCCGAGAGCTCGCGGCGGTCGGGCACGAGGACCGCCCGCATCGTCCCGTGCAGGCGGAGGTGACGAGTCAGGGCGCGGGTATCCACATGAGCCAGTGCCGGGACGTTCCAGCGTTCGAGGTACTCGCCGAGCGTCGTCTGGGACCGCCAGTGGCTCGGCTGGTCACAGTACTCCCGGACGATCAACCCGGCGACCCACGGCTGCCGCGACTGATCGTCTTCATCACAGACGCCGTAATTACCGATGAGTGGATAGGTCATGCAGACGAGCTGCCCATAAAAAGAGGGGTCAGTGACCACCTCTTGATACCCAGTCATCACGGTGGTAAAGACGGCTTCACCCTCAGCCGTGCGGCGTGCCCCGAACGGCGTTCCCGGGAAGATCCGACCGTCCTCGAGCACCAAGGCTCCGATCCGCGAAGTCTTCGTCGACATAGGCCACCTTCCCTCCGACCATCGTCAGGCGCACACGCCCGTGCAGCGTGAGACCGAGCAGCGGTGTGTTGGTGCTGCGCGAGCGCAGCGTCGCGCGCGTCACCTGCCAAGGAGCGTCCGGGTCGAACACCGTCACGTCGGCCGGGGAACCCGGCCTCAACGTTCCCCCTGGCAGGCCGAAAAGCGCCGCTGGACGACAGGACAGGCGATCGACCAGCTCGCTCAGCGTGAGCCACCCCATGCGGACGAGCCGCAACAGGAGCGGCAACGCCAGCTCGAAGCCGATCATCCCGAACGCCGCACGCGTGAGATCATGAGGCTTGTCGCGGTCGTGGTGCGGTGCGTGGTCGGTCGCGATGACATCGATCGTCTCGTCCCGAAGGCCAGCCCGCAAGGCGAGTGCATCCGCTTCCGGACGCAGCGGGGGATTCACCTTCGCATGCGGGTCCGGGCAAGGACCGGATCCGAGGATCTCCGCCTCCCCCGCGAAGCGCCGGTGTCCAGCCACCCACTCGTCGGTCAAGAGCAGGTGATGCGGCGTCACCTCGACCGTCACGCACACGCCGTCGCGCTTGGCCTGGCGCACGAGCGCGAGCCCACGAGCCGTCGTGAGGTGCAGCACGTGGAGCCAGCCACCCGTCAGGCGCGCCAACTCGAGATCGCGCACGAGGACGATCTCTTCGGCTGCTGCCGGAATCCCAGGTAGACCGAGTCGCGCAGCGACCGGGCCCTCGTGCACCGCCCCACCGGCAGCGAGGCTCCACTCCTCGCAATGCACCATGACCGGCCGCCCGAGCTCGCGACTCAGCTCGAGCGCCCGGCGCAGCACTCGCGCCTGCCGCGTGCTGTCGCCGTCATCGGAGAACCCGACTGCACCGGCTTCAGCCATCCCGACGAGATCAGCGAGTTCTTCGCCACGGCGCCCGCGCGAGATGGTCCCGATCGGGAAGACCCGCACAGGGAGCCCCCGCGCTCGTTCCACGACGTCACGCACTCGCTCTGGCGTGTCGAGCGGCGGTTCGGTATTGGGCATGCAACAGACGGTTGCGAAGCCGCCCACCGCTGCCGCCGCCGCACCCGTCTCCAGCGTCTCCTTCTCGGGGAAACCGGGATCGCGCAGGTGCGCGTGCAGATCGACGAACGCCGGCGCGACCACCAGGCCGCGCGCGTCGACGACGACCACCCCGTCCGTCGCTGGCACAGCTGGCCCGACCGCGACGACCCGCCCGTCGCGGATCAGGAGATCGCCGACTGCATCGAGCCCCTGACTGGGGTCGACGAGGCGCCCGCCGCGGAGCAGCAGTGCACCACCCCATAAAAAAAGCCTCTGGATTCGGGCGGAATCCAGAGGCCCGTTCGCGCGCTCACTCGAGTGCTGTGGGCTGCTACCGTCGTACACGCCTCACCCGATCGATCGCGTCCGTACGCGAGGCTTCGGTACTCAAACCGCTAGTATACCCGGTACCGCACGCGACGTCAAGACCGCAGAGGGCTGTCTCCCGGCTACCGACCACGGGCTGTGCTCGAGCGCCGGCAGTCGAATCGATCGTAGAGGTTCCCCCAGCGTCGCCTCGCTCATCGCTCGGTCGCGTGCCCGAGCCGGTCCCGCGAACTGCGTCGAGGCCGGCACGAGGGCGCTCCTGCTGTGCGGTCTGCCCACTTGTGATAGACACCTCCACCGTGCGCCCGATTCTGCGCTACTCCTCGAGCGCGGTCATCATCGCGCCGTAGGTCTGGCAAGACGCTCTCGCCTCCGCCACCGGCAAGGCAGGCCGCGGGCAAGCAGTGCCTGACGCGTCGTCCGGAGCGTTGCTGCAGTTAGCGGCTCGCGGTAGAATGCGCTCTCGGTGCACAGATGGGGCTCAGCGGGTCACTGCATCGGGAGAGGGGAATCGCGTGAAGCAGCAGCCACAGAGTGGGCTCGACCAGCGCCTCACACGCCGAGTGCTGCTCCGCCGGTCACTCGGCTTGGCAGTCGGCAGCGCCCTCGTGAGTAGTCTCCTGGTCGCCTGTGGTGAGCAGTCAGCGACACCCACTGCGTCCTCGGGCGGCTCGGCCACCACGCCTGCAGCAGGCGGCGCCACACCGACCACCGCACCCAACGTAGTGGGATCCGCCAAGGGCGAACTCGTCGTGTACAGCTGGTACCAGAAGTGGATCAAGGAGCAAGCGATTCCTGCTTTCGAGCAGGAGACCGGCATCAAGGTGACCTATCTGGGCGCGTATGCCTCGAACGACGAGTGGTGGGCGAAACTCCAGGCGGGTGAGTCGTGGGACGTATTCATCCCGTCGACGAGCTACGTGATCCGCGCGCTGGCGGCTGATCTCCTGACCCCGCTCGATCTGTCGCGGATTCCGAACTACGACAATCTCCTCGACGACTACAAGAACTTGGAGTACTACGTCAAGGACGGCAAGACCTACGCCGTGCCGTTCGACCGGGTCTTCTACGCGCTCGCGTACCGCACCGATGTCTTCTCTAACCCGCCTGACTCCTGGGCGGTGACCTGGGACGAAACCTACCGCGGGCAGATCACGCTGCACGACAACGCGTACAGCCGCGTGGCCTATGCTGCACTGATGATCGGCGACGATCCCATCAAGCCGACGCGTTGGGACGAGATCAAGCAGAAGTTGATCGAGCAAAAGCCGCTGGTGAAAAAGTATTGGAAAGACTACCAGAACGGCATGGAACTCTTCGTCAACAAGGAGGTTGTCGTCGGGCAACTCACCGATGGTCGCGTCCGCATGGCCCAAGACCTCGGTGCACCCGTCGCTTGGACAGCTCCCAAGGAAGGCTGTCTCATCTTCATCGACACCTTCGCTATCCCCAAGACAGCGAAGAACGTCGAGAACGCGCACCGGTTCATCGACTTCCTCCTGCGCCCAGATATTCAGCTCATGCAGTTGCGCAGTATGCGGTACGATGCAGTCAACAAGGCGGCACGCGAGCAGCTTCCCGCTGAGGAGCGTGCCCGCTTCGAGCCACCTGCTGGTGCCAAGCTCATCCTCGGCGACCTCGCACCGGCAGACGTGTTGCAGAAGGCTTCTGAGCTCTGGAACGAAGTGAAGTTGGCCTGAGGATAGCGCCAGCGCGACGCAACGCAGTGCTCGGTGGACGCCCGGAGCGTTCGGTCGCGCTGGCTGTGCTCGGGGCCTCGAGCGTGCTGCACCAATGACGATGTACGATGTCGAACTCCAGAACGTCACCAAGCGCTTCGGTTCGGTCGTCGCCGTCGACCATATCGATCTATGCGTCCCGCGGGGGACATTCCTCACCCTACTCGGTCCCTCAGGCTGCGGGAAGACGACGACCCTCCGCATGATCGGCGGCTTCGAGCACCCCGATGAAGGCACTATCGTCATCGCCGGGCAGTTGATGGGCCGGACTCCGCCGTACAGACGCCCGACGTCGATGGTCTTTCAAAACTACGCGCTCTTCCCGCATTTGACAGTGGCTGAGAATATCGCCTACGGCTTGCGCGAACGTCGACTCGACCGCCAGACGATCGAGCGTCGCGTCCAAGAGATGTTGCGCCTCGTCGCCTTGGAGGGATACGGAAACCGGTATCCCCGGCAGCTCTCGGGCGGCCAGCAGCAGCGCGTCGCGCTCGCCCGCTCGCTGGTCATCGAACCAGCAGTCCTGCTCCTCGATGAGCCACTCGGTGCGCTCGACCTCAAGTTGCGGCGCCAGATGCAGCTCGAGCTCAAGCGCATTCAGAACCAGGTCGGCATCACCTTCATCTACGTCACGCACGACCAAGAAGAGGCGCTGACGATGTCCGACCAGATCGCGGTCATGAACCAGGGCCGCATCGAGCAGCTCGGCCCTCCCGAGGAGCTGTTCGATCGACCACGCACGCGCTTCGTCGCCGACTTTCTCGGCGCAGCGAACGTCCTCACCGCAGAGGTGCTCGCAGCCGATCGGACGAGCGCCTGTCTCGCGCTCGCAGGCGGTCGCTTGGTCGTGCACGAACCGGATCTGGCTCCCGGCCAAACGGTGGCGGTCGTGATTCGCCCGCATTGGCTCCGCTTCGCTCGCGACGGTGACGCGGCTGTTTGGCAGGGGCGCGTGACCGAACGCGTCTACAAAGGCGCCACCATCGCCTACCGGGTGGAGCTCGATGCGGTCACCGCCGTGACAGTCGAGGTCCCGACCGGCACCGGCGATCTCCTCCCCACCGTCGGCGAGACAGTCGGTCTCGCTGTCGCGCCCGACCGCGTGCGCGTTGTCCGGGAGTAGCGCACGATGGCGGCGTCCAACGTTCTCCTAGCACCACCTCGCAGACTTCCCGCTGCGGTCCTCCTGACCGTGCTCCCCGCGTTCCTCCTGCTCACTGGTTTTCTGCTCGTCCCGCTCCTCCTGCTCGCCCTCTACAGCGTCTATTCCACCGACCCAGTCACCGGTCTCATGCGACCGGACTTCACCCTCGACAACTACCTGCGGATCGTGACGTCCAGTGTCTATCGGCGTGTGTTTGTTCGCACGGTAGAAATCGCGGTCGTGTGCACGCTCATTGCGCTCCTCATCGCCTATCCCGTCGGCTATACGTTGGGTGCCATCGTGCCGCGTCGACGGCAACCGTTCCTGCTCCTGCTCGTGATCGTCCCCTTCTGGACGAGCTACATCGTGCGTACGTACGGATGGATCGGATTCCTCCAGAATGGCGGCTTCCTGGACAGTGTGCTCTCGCTCCTGCTCCCTGGCACAGTGCAGCTCGACCTCCTGTATAGTCGCGTCGCGGTCGTGATCGGGTTCGTCCACGTCTTCCTCCCCTTGATGATCCTCCCGATCTATGCGATCACCCGATCATTGGATCGACGGCTTCTCGAAGCCTCCGCTGACCTCGGTGCACCGCCGTGGCGGACCTTCCTCCGTGTCACGCTGCCGCTCACCTGGCCGGGTGTCGTCGCCGGTGCGAGCCTATACTTCATTGCTGTCTTCGGTTCCTTCGTCACCCCGCAACTCCTCGGCGGGACGGGAGACCTGATGATCGGCAACTTGATCGCCGACCAATTCGGTGAGGCGTTTAACTGGCCACTCGGCGCAGCGCTCGCTGTCGTGATCACGCTCGTCGTACTCGTCGCTCTCGGTATCTTCTTCCGCTTCGCCGACTTGGAGCGTCTCCATGGCTGAACGACGTCGCTTCACCCAGTCACGGGTTAGACGCTCGTCGCACACATCGCTGACGACCGTGGCACTCACGACGCTGACGGCGCTCGCATACCTGTACCTGTTCGCGCCGATCCTGGTCGTCGTCGTCGCGTCCTTCAACGCCAGTGGCCTCACCAGCTTCCCGCCCACTGGGTTCACTCTCGCCTGGTATCGGGAACTCTTGCGGGACGGTGACCTGCTGCGTGCGCTGCGCACCTCAGTCTTCGTGGCCGGGCTCGCCGCGCTCAGCACGACTGTGCTGGCGACACTCACCGCTTGGGGGCTGAGCCGCTGGCAGTCGCCGCTCCGCCGTCTGCTGCAGGCCTACTTCTACCTACCACTCGTGGTACCGGGAATCGTCACCGGCATCGCGCTCGTGTTCTGGTTCCGCCGGCTGGGCATTCCGCTCGGCTATCCGAGTGTGCTCCTCGCCCATGTCGTGCATGCGTTCCCGTATGCACTGGCACTGGTCCTCACCGCCTTCGCGACTCTCGATCCGCGCCTCGAAGAGGCCTCGCAGGACCTGGGTGCGACACCCTTTCGTACCTTTTGGCGCGTCACGCTCCCGCTCGTCCTCCCGGGGATCGTCGGTGGGGCGCTGCTCAGCTTCACCCTGTCCTTCGACGAGTTCGTCATCACCTTCTTCGTCACCGGACAAGGCGTCGTCACCTTACCCCTCGAGATCTACTCACGCATCCGTTTCCTCATTTCACCCGTGGTGAACGCCGTGGCGGCCTTCGTCTTGATCGTCTCGATGCTCCTCGCGGTCGCCGTCCAGCTCCTCGTCCTGTGGCGCGCCCAGCGCGCGGCAGCCGAGTGAACACGTCCCGGATACGCACATGGTGAGCCAGGCGAGTGCACGCGCCGCGCTTCCCTCCCTGCGCGTGCACTCGCGTCGCTGCACTGCATGGAGGGAGGCGCTGGTGCAATGAGCCGCGCCTCCTCGCTGCAGTTACTCCGTGCCTGTGACACGATGCGGCTGGGACAACTCGACACCGGCCGCATCGCCGGGTAGCGCTCCGTGGTCAGGCCATCGGGCGTTACTGCTTCAGTTCCATCTTGACACGCTGCAACTGTTGCGCGGCAGACAGCACACCGGCCTCCGCCTTCTCGATCACCTCGCGGACGTACCGGTTGGCCTCGTCCATCATTTGTTGCCGGCGCTCCTTGGCTTGACGGAGCATCTCTTCGCAGCGAGCCCTCGTCTCGTTCAGGATCCCTTGCTCGCTCAGGAGATACTGGGCTCGCTCCTGTGCGGTCGCGAGGATCCGCTGCGCCTCCAGCTGCGCATCGGTAATGATCTTCTGGCGCTCCTGCAAGACCCGCCGCGCTTGCCGCACCTCCCGCGGAAACGCGTGACGCAACTCCTCCACCAAGGCGAGCAGTTCTTGCTCATCCACCATGACTTTGCTACTGAAGGGGACGCGCGAGCCACGTTCGACCAAGGTCTGCAAGCGATCCAGCAGTTGAGCGAGATCGGGAGCTGACTCAGCGATCGGATAGCCGCGTGCGTCATCGGCAGTCGCCATAGCCCTCACTCCCCCACGAGCGCACGGAATTTCCGCGCGAGCGCCTCCGCCACATGCGCCGGCACTAGACCGGTCAGGTCCCCACCCAGCTGCGCGACTTCCTTGATCATGCTCGAACTGATGAAGGAATACTGCGCACTGGTCATGAGGCAAACGACATCGACATCCGGCGCAAGATGCCGATTCATGTGCGCCAGAGAGAACTCGTACTCGAAGTCGGAGACCGCTCGCAGCCCCCGGACGATCGCCTGTGCCCCCACGGCACGCGCGTAGTCTACCGCGAGTCCGCTGAACACGTCAACGCGCACGTTCGGGAGCCCGTGCAAGGCCCGTTCGGCCAGTTCGCGGCGCTCTTCGGCCGTAAAGAGCGGCTGTTTGGCGCGCCCTTCGTGCCCAGCGTAGATACCGACGATCAGGAAGTCGAACAGGCGCGCCGCGCGAGTCGCCACATCGACATGCCCATTGGTGATGGGATCGAACGTACCCGGATAGAAGGCAACGTGCCTCACGACTCCGCCTCGTCCTCACTCGCCTCTCGCCGACGTATCACATAGATCGCCACGCAGCTGTCTCCATGGCACCGGTCGCGCAACTGCTCGAGCCCGTCCAGGCGTTCCGGCATCGGTACCCGCGGTGAGTGACCGACGACCAGGATCGCGCCGTCGCGCACGTGCGGCGACTGAGCGACCGCGACCATCGTCTCGTGGATCGCCGGGTCAGCATACGGTGGGTCCATGATCACGAAGTCGTACGGTTCGCCACGCGGGGGACGGCGCAAGAAGGCTTGGACGGTCGTACAGTGCACCGCTGCCCGGTCCGCGAAGCCCGTCGAGGCGAGGTTGTCGCGGATCACCGCACACGCAGCCGCGCTCCGCTCGACGAAGTCGACCCATTCGGCGCCACGCGACAACGCTTCGATCCCGATAGCACCGCTCCCGGCATAGAGATCGAGCACGCGCCGCGGTCGGATGCCGAGCGAGTCGAGCATCCCGAACAGCGCCTCGCGGATCTTGTCGGCCATCGGCCGGGTGCGCAAGCCGCGCGGTGCCTTGAGCCGTCGACCTCGAGCCGTGCCACCGATGATACGCATGTCGGCGCGCCCTCAATCGCGTAGTCCGCGCGAGCCGTTCAATCCGTCCTCGTCGCGCGGATAGGAACCGAAAATCTTCACCTCCGCAGCCTTCTCCGCCATGCGTTGGAGCGCTGCAGCGATGTGCGGGTCCTTCCGATGCCCTTCGATGTCCACCAGGAACACGTACTCACCCAGCACGGACTTCATCGGCCGGCTCTCGACCTTCGTCATCTGGATGTGAGCGACCGCCAGTTCGTTGAGGACCTCGACGAGGGCTCCGGGCACGTTCCGCTTCACCGTGAAACAGAGCGAAGTACGATCCATACCGGTCGGCTCTGCGTCCTGCCAGGCCAGCACTACGAAGCGAGTGGCATTGCTCTTTTGATCCTGGATGTCTCGTGCCAGGACTGCGGCCCCGTAGAGCTCGGCCGCACGCAAGGTTCCGATCGCCGCACGCGTTCGGTCGTCGGTCCGCATCACTTCGGCGACGGCTGCTGCCGTGCTCAAGGCTGCCACCTGTTCAGCGTGCGGTAGACAGCGCTCCAGGAACCGTCGGCACTGACCGAGCGCCTGCGGGTGGGAGAGCACGACGCGGATGTCCTCGAGCCGAGTCCCCGGTTGCGCCAACAGGAAGTGCCGGACCGGCAGGATCACCTCGGCGCAGATCTTGAGTTCCGTTTCATGGATGAGCAGATCGACGGTCGTACTGACCGTACCCTCCAGCGAGTTCTCGATCGGGAGGATCGCCCGGTCGGCCAGCCCGGTCTCCACTGCCGAGACGAGCGCCGGCATCGAGCCGAAAGCGATCAGTTCCGCAGGCTCACGCTCGGCATAACGGAGCGCTGCCTCCTCCGTGAAGGTTCCCGGTGGACCGAGATACGCCAGACGCAACACCGTTTCCTCCCCCGCCACGCTGCTTCTCGGGGATGAGGATACCGCTCTTCAGGATCGCCGCACACGCCGCTCCTGCGCCAGCAGATCGCGCACCGTGAACTCCGCACCGCACCTCAGGCAACGCAGCAGGCCACCCTCCGGCGTCTCTCGCACCGCAGCGCGGAGCGCGTAGAAGCGTCGTCTGCGGAACACGGCGAGCGGGTCGCCACAGGAGGAACAGTAGACGATACGCCCCCGCAGTCGTTCCAGGGGAAACGGGAGATCGAGGTCTTCGTTCACAGCGTCACGCTGTTCCGGCACACGCCCTCCTCGTCTCCTCCATCGTACCTTGCCGGGCGAGCAACGTGCCGCGCCGGTCGAACACGTCACTCCCGGCCAGTCCGTCGCTGCCCCTCGCAGCCAGCGGCGTCGCGACGCCTGTCTCCGCAATCGGGTATACTCATGACTGAATGCGATGTGACGAGGTCGCGCCGCCATGCGTGAGGAGTGGCGGCTTTTTGCCGCTCTATCGCTACCAGAGCACGTGCGTCAGCGGGTTGCCCTAGCGATCGCGCACCTCCAGGCGCGCGGCTACCGCGCCAAGTGGGTCGATCCGGATGGGAGCCACCTGACGGTTCGCTTCTTCGGTTCGCTCGACCGGGACACCGTGCCGCACTTGGTCGCTGCGCTCGAGGAGAGCGTGCGCGGTCTCGCACCGTTCGTTTTGCAGGTGCACGGGGCCGGCGCGTTCCCGCACCCCGAGCGACCGCGCGTCCTGTGGCTCGGCGTCACCGGGCAGGTGCGATCGCTCCTGGAACTCGTCGAACGCGTGGAGGCACACGCCGGATCCTTTGCGGAAACGAGCGAGTCGCGCCCGTACCATCCGCACATCACCTTGGCCCGGCTGCGCCCGGAGGAAGCGATAGGGCTACGCGGCGTGGCACGAGACCTGGACCGGCTCGGGAACCTACCACCCTTGGCCTTCCCGGTCGAGCGACTGACCCTGTACCGGAGCGAACTCTTCCGGTCCGGTCCACGCTACACCGTCGTGGAAGAATTCCCGCTCGGTTGAGGTGCTCGCATGTTGGTAGCCGTGTGCGGCCCGAACGAGGCGACCGAGGAGGAAGTGGCGCTGGCCGAAGAACTCGGTGAGCGGCTAGCGCGCGGCGGCGCGACTATCGTGTGCGGTGGACGCGAGGGCGTGATGGCCGCGGTCTGTCGCGGCGCCAAGCGCGCCGGAGGGACGACGATCGGTATCCTCCCTGGTACCGACCCGGCTGCCGCCAACGCATGGGTCGACTACCCCATCTGCACCGGGATCGGCGAAGCGCGCAATGCGGTAGTCGTCGCCACCGGGCGAGTGGTCATCGCGGTCGGCGGCGGGTTAGGCACGCTTTCGGAAATCGCGCTCGCCCTCAAACTGGGGCGACCGGTCATCGGACTGCGAACGTGGCCACTCGACCCGGCGTTGCTCGAACGCGCGGCCAGCCGGGTGCAGTACGTGACTGACGCGGCGGAAGCCGCGCGCCGCGCCTTGGACTGGCTGCGTGCTGCTCCGTCCGCCCCTTGGAGGTGATGAAACGGTGACGACACAAACGGTATCCGTACTGGACAAGTTGGCCGAATTGGAGCAGCGCTTCGAGGAACTCGAGCAGCTCCTGGCTGATCCGGAGGTCGTGACCGATCCCCAGCGACTGGCGCAGCTCGGTCGCGAGCGCGCCGACCTGGAGGAGATCGTCGCTGTCTACCGCCAGCTCAAGGACGTCGATCGGCAGATCGCCGAGGCAGAGGAGCTCTTGGAGGCAGAAGACCCGGAGCTCGCCGCGCTGGCTGCGGACGAACTCGAGCGACTGCGCGAACATCGCGAGGAACTGTACCGCGACTTGCGTCGGCGGCTGGTGCCACGCGACCCCAACGACGAGAAGGACGTGATCGTCGAAATCCGCGCCGGCACCGGTGGAGAGGAGGCGGCGCTGTTCGCGGCTGACCTGTTCCGCATGTACTCGCGCTACGCGGAGCGACGCGGCTGGAAGGTCGAGGTGCTCTCGAGTAGCCCGACCGAGCTGGGTGGCTTCAAGGAGATCATCTTCGAAGTGCGGGGCAAGGGAGCGTACAGTCACTTCAAGCACGAGAGCGGCGTGCACCGCGTGCAGCGCGTCCCGATCACCGAGTCCTCCGGTCGCATCCATACCTCGACCGCGACGGTGGCCGTGCTGCCGGAGGTGGACGAAGTCGAAGTCCACATCGACGAGAACGACCTCCGCATTGAAGTCTTCCGCTCGAGCGGCCACGGTGGACAGAGCGTCAACACGACCGACTCCGCGGTGCGTATCACCCACCTACCGACCGGCATCGTCGTGAGTTGTCAAGACGAGCGGTCCCAGCTCAAGAACCGCCTCAAGGCGATGGCCGTCCTCCGGGCGCGCCTCTACGAGCTGCAACGACGCAAGCAGGAAGAAGAGCGGACAGGGCTCCGCCGCCAGCAGGTCGGGACCGGCGAACGGGCCGAGAAGATCCGTACCTACAACTTCCCGCAGGATCGCGTGACCGACCACCGGCTCAAGCTCACCGTCAACAATTTGGCGGCGGTCCTGGACGGCGAGATCGACGTCTTCGTCCAAGAGCTCCAAGCGCTGGAGACAGCTGAGCGTTTGCGCGCCGCTGGTATCAGCTGAGCGTGTTCCACAGTGCCGACCTACCGTGATCTCCTGCGCCGTGCGACCGAGCGACTGCGGCAGAGCGGTATCGAAACCGCGCGTCTCGATGCGGAAGTCCTGCTCTGCCACGTCCTCGGCATCGACCGCACTGAGCTCTACCGTCGGCTCCCAGAGACACCCACACTGCCTGTAGATCTCTTCTGGGACCTGGTGGAGCGCCGTGCGCTCGGCGTGCCGGTCGCCTATCTCACCGGGCATCGCGAGTTCTATGGACTCGACTTCGTCGTCACACCGGACACGCTCATTCCCCGGCCCGAAACGGAGTTCCTCGTCAGTTGGGCCGTGGAACGCCTCCGGATGCGGCACGGCCCGGCCCGGTGCGTCGACGTGG